>JBFFZF010000180.1:0-10127 GCA_041568755.1 Longimicrobiales bacterium
GAGGGCGGGCACGCCGGCTTCGCGCCGGCGGACGCACACCAGATCCTGCTGCTCGAGCAGCTGTTGCGCCAGTACGAACGCGTTTCGGTCGAGCGCTGCGTGTCGGGGCCCGGGCTCGAGAACCTGTACCGGGCGAACGCGCAGGTGCGGGGCGCGGACGTCACGCCCGCCCGCGCGCCGGAGATCGCACGGCTCGCTGCCGCCGGCGATGAACTGGCGCTCGCCGCGATCGCAGACTTCTTCGCGATCCTCGCCTCGTTCGCCGGAGACGTCGCGCTGACCGTGCTCTCCACCGGCGGCGTCTACCTCTCGGGCGGCGTGCTGAACCGTCTGCTCCCGTTCTTCGATCCGGTGAACTTCCGGACCCGCTTCGAGAACAAGGGCCGCTTCCGTTCCTTCTGCGCCAGCATCGCCATCGCACGCGTCACCGCCGAACAGCCGGGACTGCTGGGCTGTTCGGCGTGGCTCGCGCGCTCGCCTCGATCGACATAGCCGCGACCGACAGCGCGGACGTCCTTCCATCCACCGTGCCGCTGCCCTGGCGCGTGGAGACCTCCCACCAGCGGCGTGACCGGCGCACGTGTGGTCCTGCGCGTCTCCACGATGGAACGCTGCGTCGAGCACCCGATCCGGGCAGCTCGCGTCGTCTTCGTTCTCCGGACGCAGGAACTCCGCCCCCCAGGCTACCCACAGGAGGTTCCCATGCCAGCGAAGAAGAAGAGTGCCGCCGCGAAGAAGAGCCCTGCCGCAAAGAAGAAAGTGACGGGCGCGTCGCGGACGTCGATCACGCCGAAGATCTCGACGACGCTGTTGCGACGCACCAACTGCGAGACGCCGTGCACCAGCGTGATCCGCTTTCTCACAGATCATGCCGTGCCGGCGAACACCGGCATCAGCATCCCGCCCTACACATCGGTCGATGGGTACCGCCACCTCAACCTGTTCGTGCGGTTCACGCAGACGGCGGCCAGCGAACTGCCCGTCGACCTCGGTGTCATCTTCGCGTTCGACAGTTCCGGTACGATGGGCTCCCGCCGCTATGTCAACCTCGAGGCCAATGTGGCGGCGCCGCAGAGCGTGAACATGATCTCGGTATCCGGCAGCGGCAGCTGGCATGGCTCACCGCATAACATCAGCAGCTACGCCGTGCGGCTGCCGGTCATGGGTCCGTACGTCGAGGTCTTCGTCTACAACAAGGCCGCCACGCAGCGCAAGGTCAGCGTCTGGGGCTATCTGGTCGGCTGACGCGGCAGCGTGACCGGGCGTCCGCGGATCACGGCGGGCGCCCGGTTGCGTTCGCCGGCCTTCCCCGGCGCGACAGCGCCGGCCCGCCTTGCCCGAGGCTTCCCATCCGTCGATCATCCCCGTGGACGTCGACCCGCGACTGGCCGGGAGGCAACATGCACAAGGTGTTGGGGTGGCTCGTCGTGCCTGCGCTGGTGCTCACGGGCGCGCAGCCGGCCCGCGCGCAGGAGCCCGCCGCGTGGGGGCGGGACTTCACGTTCCACACGTTCTCGATCGCCGCGATCGATCCGCGCACCGGTGAGTCCGGCGTCGCGGTCACGACGCGCAATCCGTGCGTCGGCGCGGCCGTGCCATGGGTGCGGAAAGGCGTCGGTGCCGTCGCCACGCAGGCGTCGGCGCGGACCGAATACGGCCACGAGCTGCTCGACCTGATGGAGCAGGGCATCGCGCCCGCGGAAGCCCTGGCGCGTCTGCTCGCACAGGATTCGTTGCGGGAGCGGCGACAGCTGGGCGTGATCGGCGTCGACGGCCGATCCGCGCAGCACACGGGGACGTCGAACAACCGCTGGGCAGGCCACCGCGCGGGCCCGAACTACGTCACACAGGGCAACATTCTGGTCGGGCCGGAAGTGCTGGAAGCCGTGAGCCGCAGTTTCGAGGCGAGCGAGGGCACGCCTCGCCATCTGGCCGATCGACTCATCGCCGCGCTCGACGCGGGTCAGCGCGCGGGCGGCGATGCGCGCCACGGCGAGACGCAGTCGGCCAGCCTCGTGGTCGTCGACCCGCGGCCCGGCATGGCGCGCCGGCAGGACGGGCGGACCGTGCACATCGACGTGTGCGAACATCCGGAGCCCGTGCAGGAGATGCGACGGATCTACGACACGATCTCCGAGACGCTGGGGTTCCGCGTGCTCCTGCAGGAAACAGGCAACGACGTGCTTCAGCTCAAGATCATGCTCAACGCGCTCGGCTATTTCCGGCCCGGTCAACCGTCGACCGCGTGGCCGGACCCGAACGTGTACACGCAGGAGGCCGTCGACGCCGTCGATCGCTTCCGCCGCGACCAGGGCTGGCAGACGACCGTGCCCGGTTACGTCGACGCACAGACCGTCGAACGATTGTGGGAGCGGCTCGAGGAGGCCGGTAGAGCCGAGGCGGTCCGGCGACAGCTGCTGGAGGTGTTGAGGGTACGGCGGTAGGACGGCAGGGGACGGGAATGGGGATGGGGGGGTGGGGATGGAGGATCGGGAACGGACAAGGGAAGGGGCGTTATTCATGCATCGCGGGTCGATCTATGTCTTGCTCGGTACGGCTTTGCTCCTGCACGCGTGTGCGCCGACACCGGACAGCGCGCCGCCACCGGACACGGCGCCGGCGGCGCCGGACGGGGACTGGCGGGCCGGTGGCGTGTGCTATGAGATCTTCGTGCGCTCGTTCATGGACAGCGACGGCGACGGGATCGGCGATCTGGAAGGCCTGATCCGGAAGCTCGACTACGTGAATGACGGCAACCCGGCCACGACCGGCGACCTGGGCGCGAACTGCATCTGGCTGATGCCGATCTCGCCGGCGTCCAGCTATCACGGCTACGACGTGAACGACTATTACGACGTCGATCGCGCCTACGGCACCATTGCGGACTTCGAACGCCTCATTGCCGAGACCCGGCGCCGCGGCATCCGCGTGATCATCGACATGGTGATCAACCACTCGTCGGGCGAGCACCCGTTCTTCCGCCACGCGCTGCTGCACCAGGACTCGCCGTACCGCGACTGGTACATCTGGGGTGACGGCCCCGGCGCACCCAACGAGTGGGGCGGCTTCAACTGGCACCGGTCGCCGTTCTCGGACGAGTACTACTACGGCTTCTTCTGGAGCGGCATGCCGGATCTCAACTGGGAGACGCCGGCCGTGCGTGAGGAGATGAAGCGCGTGGCGACGTTCTGGCTGCGCGATCTGGGGGCTGGCGGCCTGCGCCTCGATGCCGTGCGCCACCTGCTCGAGGACGGCGACCGGACGGCCAATGTGCCGGGCACACACGACGCGCTGCGCGAGTACGGCGCGCACATCCGGGCCGTAGCGCCGGATGCATTCACGATCGGTGAAGTGTTCGACAGCACGGACGTGCTCATGGCGTACTACCCGGACCAGCTGGACGCGTACTTCGCGTTCGAGATCTCGAACGCGATCCTCGAGGCCGTGCGCGGCGGTTCCTCGACCGTGCTGCTGGACAAGGTGATCGCGCTGCAGGCGGCGGTCCCGGCCGAGCGGTGGGCGCCGTTCCTGCGGAATCACGACCAGACGCGCACCATGACGTTCTTCGAGGGCGACACGGCGCAGGCGAGGCTGGCAGCGCAGCTGCTGCTGACGCTGCCCGGGATCCCGTTCGTCTATTACGGTGAGGAGATCGGCATGACGGGCGACAAACCGGATCCCCGCCTGCGCACGCCGATGCACTGGGACCGGACCGGTGCGGCAGGTTTCACGACGGGTGTGCCGTGGGAGCCGCTGCAGCCCGACTCGTTCTCGGCCAACGTCCAGGTCCTCGAGGCCGATCCCGGCTCGCTGCTGCACGTGTACCGGCGCATGATCCACCTGCGCGCCGCGAACCGCGCGCTGGGTGGCGGCGAGCTGGTGCGGCTGGACGCAGGCAACGCGCAGGTGGCCGCGTTCCTGCGCACGACAGGCTCGGAGCACGCCCTGGTCGTCGCGAACCTCGGCACGTCCGCGCTGGCCGACGTCGCGCTGTCCGCCTCGACGACGCCGCTGGCGGCCGGCCGCTACGCGGCGGAGGTCCTCACGGGCGAAGTGCCGGTTGCGCCGGTCGAGGTCGGCGCCACGGGCCGGATCGAGGGCTGGGCCGTGCCCGTCCTCGCACCGCGGGCCGTGGGCGTGTTCCGCTTGAACCGGAGCAACTGACGCCGGGCGCGCGGATCAGGCGAACCAGACCCACAGCGCGGCGACGCACAGCAGCAGAACCAGGCTGAGCACGCGGTCGTTGCGCCGCCACCGTGGTCCGGCACGCGCGACGTCGCTGCGGTCCGCCGTGGCAAACGTGAGCCCGGCCAGCTTCTCCTCCGGCGGCGGCGGCGTCAGCAGGCTCACGACCACGAGCACCGCGGCACAGATCGCGAACAGGACGATCGCGAAGTGCAGGAAGTTCATGTCCGCGTACGCATGCAGCACTCCGCTCAGCCGCGGCTTGTTGAGTTCCGCCACCAGCCTGCCCATCCCCAGCACGAAACCGCTGATGAGCGCGGCGATGGCGCCCGCGGCATTCACACGCCGCCACGCGATGCCCAGCAGGAACACGACGGCGATGGGCGGCGAGATGTAGGCCTGCACGCTCTGCAGGTACTGGTAGAGCTGGCCCGACACGAGCTGCATGAGCGGGATCCACAGCAGCCCGAAACCGACGAGCACGGCTGTGGTCAGCTGTCCCACCAGAACCAGTCGGCGCTCGGAGGCCTGCGGGCGGAGTTTCCGGTAGACGTCCCACGTCACGAGCGTCGACGTCGAGTTGAACACGGAGGACAGCGAACTCATGAGCGCGGCGAGGAGGCCCGCGACTACGAGACCGCGCAGGCCGGCGGGCAGCAGCGTGCCGATCAGCGCAGGCAGCGCCTGGTCCGGCGCGCCCAGTTCGAGTTGACCGCGCTGCGCCAGCGCGTAGGCAATGACGCCCGGGATCACGAAGATGAACAGCGGCAGCAGCTTCAGATAGCCGGCGAAGATCGTGCCTCGCCGCGCATGATCCTGATCGTGCGCAGCCAGCACGCGCTGCACGATGAACTGATCGGTGCACCAGTACCAGACGCCGAGGATCGGCGCGCCGAACAGGATGCCGGTCCACGGGAAGTCCGGGTCCGTGGCGGGCTTCCAGAGATCGAGGAAGGTCGGACCGACCGTCTGCTCCATGGCGCTCCAGCCGCCCAGCGCCTGCAGACCGAGCAGCGTGACCACGATGGCGCCGCCCAGCAGCACGAACATCTGCAGCAGATCCGTATACAGCACGGCGCGCAGGCCACCGAACACGGTGTAGATCCCCGTGATCACGACCACGACGAGCGCTCCCGTCCAGAAGTCGACGCCCATCAGCGCCTCGAATACGATTCCGCCGGCCGCGATCGTCACCGAGATCTTGGTGAGCACGTAGCCGATGATCGAGATGACCGCCAGGTACCAGCGCGCAGTCGACGAGTAGCGGCGCTCGAGGAACTCGGGCATCGTGAACACGCCGCTGGACAGGTAGAACGGCACGAAGACCCAGCCGAGCAGCAGCAGGATGAGGGAGGCCAGGATCTCGAACTGCGCGACGGCCACGCCGCTGGCTGCACCGGTGCCGGCCAGGCCGATCAGGTGTTCCGAGCCGATGTTCGATGCGAACAGCGATCCGCCGACGAGGAACCAGCCCGCATCGCGGCCGGCCAGGAAGTAGTCCGCCGACGTGCCCTTGCCGGTCCGCTCGCGCGCGCCCGCCCACAGGGCCACGCCGAACACGAGCAGGAAGTAGCCCGCGATGATGACCCAGTCGATGCCGCCGAGGAGGCTCATCGCGCGGGCCGCAGCCGGATGGCCTGACCGCCGCCGGGCGCGAGTTCGAGCCGCAGCGTACTGCTCGCGTCGACATCGCGCTGCGAGATCGCGATGGGCAGCGGGTTGTTCAGGAAGTGCGCGCCCGGGCCGTCCGCGTAGATCTCGGCCACCCAGCGCTCCCCGGCGGGCAGGAACGAGAGCGGCACGTCGAACGCGCGCGCCTCTTCGTCGGTGATCGCCCCCAGGAACCACTCGCCGCTCGACCTGGCCTGGCGCGCTACGACGACGTAGTCACCGATGCGGCCCTCGAGCACGCGCGTCCGTTCCCAGTCGACCGCGACGTCACGGATGAACTGGAAGGCGGGCTGACCCTCGTAGTTTTCGATCAGGTCGGCCGCCATCTGCAGCGGCGAGTACAGCACGACGTAGAGCGCCAGCTGCTTGGCGAGCGTGGTGCGCACGCGCGCGGCCTCCGGCGGGCGGGGCCCATCGCCGGCGGACGCGATCAGGATATCGAACACGCCCGGCGTGAAGTCCATCGGGCCGGGTACCATGCGCGTGAAGAACAGGATCGTTTCGTGCTCGGGCGGGTTGCCGCCATCGCTGCCCCACGCATTGTACTCCTGACCGCGCGCGCCTTCCCGCGTCATCATGTTAGGCCATGTGCGACGCTCGCCGGTGTCCTTCACCGGTTCGTGGACGTTCACCGTGATGCCGTAGCGCGCGGCAGTCTCGAGCACGCGCCGCCAGTGGCGGACCATGTACTGGCCGTGGTGCATGTGGCCCGCCGCGGTCCTGTCACCGACGTAGCCGGTCTTGATCGCCGTGATGCCCAGCCGGTTGTACAGTGCGAAGGCCTCCTCCAGCTGGCGCTCGTAGTTCTCGACGCCCATCGAGGTCTCGTTGTGGCCGATCAAGGTGACGCCGCGCTCGCGCGCGTAGGCGGCCAGACCCTCGAGATCGTAATCCGGGTACGGCTGCGTGAAGGAGAAGCTGTCCGCATTGGCGATCCAGTCGCCGTCCCAGCCGGTGTTCCACCCTTCGACGAGCACGCCGCCGAAGCGGTTGTCCGCGGCGAAGTCGATCAGGCGCCGCGTGTTCGCCGTAGTCGCGCCGTGCATGGGTCCCGAGCCCCACGTCTGCGTGTTGATGTGCATGCCCCACCAGATCCCGACGTACTTCATGGGCCGGATCCAGCTCGCATCCTCGATCACGCTCGGCGGGTTCAGGTTGAGGGCCAGCACGGACGGCACCAGGTCGGCGGCCCGGTCCGCGATCTGAACCGTCCGCCAGGGCGTCACGAACGGCGTCCGCCCGTGCACCTTCACGCCATCCGCCCAGGCGGTCAGCGTGGCCCGCATTCGGCGGTCCGGCGCGCCCGTCAGGTTCATGGCCGCGTAATCGACCAGGTTGGCCTCGTGGATCACGAGGACGGCGCCGTCCTGCGTCTCCATCGTCAGCGGCGTGTGGACCTCGGGCAGCGTGCTCATGGGCGACGACCGGTAGAGCAGCTCGTAGCGGTGGGTCGGATCATTAGCCGGGATCCACCAGGCACGCGCGTCCGTGGCCACGTGGAACTCGGTCAGCTCCTGCAGGATCGCGAACGTGTCCAGCTGCGCCTGCGCGGGCAGCTCGTAGCGGAACGCGATGCCATCATCGAACGCGCGCACGACGACATCGAGCCTGCGGCGCGGCGCCGGCCGTTCCCTGAGTGAGACGGTCAGCTCGTTGTAGTGGTTCCGCACGGTCCGCACATCGCCCCACAGCTGGTCCCACGTCTCATCGTGCGTGTCCCGGCGCGTGCCCGTGACGGAGAGACCGGTGCGCAGCGGCGGCGCGTCGCGCAGCTCGAAGCCCAGCCGGGACGGCAGGATCAGGCGGCGCCCATCGCGCTCGACGCTGTAGAACAGGCCGGAATCCGCGACGGTGACCAGCACAACGTTGCGGCCGTCCGGCGATGCCACACGGACGGGCTGCTGCGCGCGCGCACACGCCGCCGACAGGACCAGCGTGATGGAGGCGAGTGTGAGCGCTCGTCCGACGCGTGACATGACGCGCGTCCGGATCGCCTGCATACGAGTCATCATTGCTCCAGTACCCAGATCATGAACGCACCCGGCGCGACGCGGACGCGCTGTGCGCCGCCGGCCAGCCGCCCGGGTGATCCGGCTACGCCCTGCATGTCGATGCGGACGCCGTCCGACACCTGACGCCACGCGCCGGCCGGCAGGCGGAACTCGAACACGCCCTCGCGCGTCCCGCTGTTGGCCAGCACGAGTACGCGTCCGCCCGTGATGTAGCCCAGCAGCGTGCGCTCGGCGGGCGTGATGAAGCGGTAGTGGTCCGCCGGTACCTGCTCGATGCGGAACACGCGGCCGTGATCGGAGAAGCGCAGCGCGAGCAGGCCGCGCCAGAAGTCGCGCATGGCCACGGCCGCTGAACCGGGCGCGAGCGACTCCCAGAGGAACCGGTTCGGCGCGCGCAGGTTGTAGGTATCGTCGCGACCCTTGAAGTGGATCGGGCCGCCGCCCATCTCGACGTCGAACTCCTGAATCGGGGCCAGTCCCTTCGAGCGCAGCATTTCGCTGCCGCCGTGCAGCACGACGGGCCCGGCCGTGGTGAGCAGCAGTCCGGCCGCGATGCGCACGGCGCCCTCGTCCACACCGTCCAGTCCGTTGTGATCGCGCAGCGCGTAGCGATCGGCCAGGGCCCAGTTGTCGTGGATGTCGGTGTAGGCGATCCCGCTCGTCGTGCGCGGCTCTTCGGCGTACGCGTTCGTGAGTGCACGCATCGCGGCCTCCCTCGCCGCGCCATCGCCGCCGGCCCAGCCGCGGTCGTTCACGTCGAACGGACTGCCCTGGACCGCGTTGCGCGCATCGTCCTGGAAGAACGTGATGGGCGCGTCCGCCTTGTACCAGGCCCAGTCCGGGTTGGCGCGCACGTCGGGGTCGCTGGGCGCGATCCACGGTTCGCCGTAGATGATGAGATCCGCGGGCAGCTCGCGCCGGACCCGGCGCAGCGTCTGCTCATCGATCTGGCCGGCCAGGTCGATGCGGAATCCGTCGACGCCCAGCTGCTCGACCCAATGGCGCAGCTGGTCGATGATCCAGCGTTGCACCATGGGCCGTTCTTCCGATTTCACTTCGTTGCCGAACGGGCCGATGTGGGCCACGGCGTCGTCCGTCCGGTAGTAGTACGGCAGGTCCAGCACGTTGAAGTTGAGCAGCAGGTGCCGGCCGTCCATGTTTTCGCCCGTGTGGTTCGGCACGACGTCGATGATGACCGAGATGCCGCGCTGGTGGAAGGCGCGCACGAGCGCACGGAACTGGTCCCGCTCCATGCCGGGCTCCGCATCCCTCGAGCGGTAGCGGCTCTCGACCGCAAACGCGTGCGTCGTACGGTAGCCCCACTGGTAGTTCTCGCGATCGATGCCCATCGCCTGCGCGAACGGATCGGCGGCGAACGTCGCCTGCCAGGCGCTGTCAGGGTAATGCAGGAACTCCTGGACGGGCAACAGGTGAACGACGTTGACGCCCAGGCGGACGAGGTGATCGAATCCGATCGGCTCCCCGTGCCGGTTGACCAGTCCCGTCCTCGCCATTGCCGGCAGCGTTCCCGTCTCGTGATCGGCGACGGGCAGCAGGTCGGTGAAATCCTGGACGTGGACTTCGTAGGCGACGACGTCCTCCATGCGCGGCCGGCCGCCCGCGACGGGCGGCGGCGGCGCGCCGTCTCGCCAGACGCGCGAGCGACCGTGCCGATCATCCTGCACGAGCGCGTACGGATCGGAGATGTGCGCCGGGTGCGTCTCGTAGAACCAGTTTCCCGGGTCTGCCGGGCCGTGCACGGTGAAGTCGTACCACGTCCCGTGCAGATCGTCCGGCAAGCTGCCTTCCCATACGCCGTTCGCGTATTTCACCAGGTCGAGCGTGCGCAGCACGTTTCCCGGAGCATCGTATCGGTCGCGGTACAGGTGGAGGCGAACGTGGCTGGCGCGCGGCGAGAAGATGCGGAACGTCGTGCGCGAGCCGTCCGGCTCTACGACCGCACCGAGCGGGCCCGTCGCGTAAAGGTCGCGGAACAGCGGGTCGCGGCGCACGAGCGCGCGCAGTCCGAGACCGGGGACCACGAGGTAGTGCACACGCAGCGGGTCCAGCGCGGCGCGCGGCACGAGCAGCATCTCGGAGGCAGTCACGGGCAGGATCGTGGCGATGGGGATAACACGGTCGTGTCCGTCCATCAGCCGGTAGCTGGCCGGGTCGACGGGCCGGTCGGCACCCGTGACCGAGAAGCGGATCGCGGCCGGGCCATGGATCGCGGCGCGCAGGCGAGGCTCCGGCGCGGGC
>JBFFZF010000181.1:0-10076 GCA_041568755.1 Longimicrobiales bacterium
CGCCCGTCCCGCCCCGTTCGTCAGCCACCGTGCATCCTGTTGATCGCCTCCAGTTTCTTCATCTGTGCCTCGAGCGCCGCGCGGGTCGCGGCCGGATCGATGCGCACGGCTTCCGCAGCGGACAGCGCGCTCGAGAGCAGCGTGTCCGGCATGCCATTGCCCGAAGTGTCGACCAGCTGATTCAGCCCGAACGCGCCGTTCGCGAAGTTCAGCCACACGCCGAGCAGCTGCTGGTCCAGCAGGAAGCGCATGTCACCCTTGTCGCCTCCCACGTGGAGTACGTCGGCCGCCCTCGTGACCGCCGGGCGAGGATCAGGGAGCGCGCAGCGCTTCGAGCGGATCGATCCGGGCCGCGCGCACGGACGGCACCAGCGCGGCGGCGATCGACACGATCACCATCACGCCGAGCGCACCGATCCATGCGATGGGATCGAGCGGCGCGACGTCGACCAGCAGGCCGCGCATCAGGCGGACGGTCCACCACGAGCCGAGCAGGCCGGCGGCGCCGCCCACGACCACGACGCCCAGCGCATTCGTGATCATCATGCGCACGATGCGGAGCTGACGCGCGCCCAGCGCGGCGCGCACGCCGATCTCGCGCGTGCGCTGCGTGACGGCGAATGCGATCAGACCGTAGAGACCCAGTGCGGCCAGGCCCAGGGCCAGGCCCGAGAATACCGTGAGCACGGCCATGGTCATGCGACGCTGATCGAGATGGCGGGCCATGCGCGCGTCGAGCGGCTCGATGACGGCACCGATCGCGGGGTCGAGGTCGCGGATCGCCGCACGCACGGTTTCCATGAGCGCACGCGTCGAGCCGGCGTCTCCGCGCACCACGAGCGTGAGCGCCGCGTCGTAGGTCGCGACCTGGCGCTGCGCGACGTACATCCCGGGCGCTGCGTCGCTTTCGTGACCGTGGTGCCGGACATCACCGACCACACCGATGACACGCAGCCACGGCGCCCCGATGTATCCCTCCTGGCTCAGCGCACGGATGCGCTGGCCGAGCGCGTCGCCTGCAGGCCAGTAGCGGTCGGCCAGCGTGCGGCTGACGATCACGACGCGTTCGGTTCCGCTGCCGTCCGCCGCTTCGAAGGCGCGTCCCGCCAGCACGGGGATGCCGAGCGCGGCGAAGTAGTCCTCACTGATCACGTGGTACTCGGCACCCGCACCGGGCGCGTGCACGCCATCCATCTCGATGAAGCCGTTGCCCGAATCGCCGCCCGGCACCCAGTTGCCCACGGCCGCGTCGTGTACGCCGGGCGCGACCTCGACGCGCTGCACCAGTTCACGCCAGTACGCCGAGCGGGTCTCCCTGTCCGGCCCCGCGTAACGCTCCGAGGTGAGCGCGATTCCGGCCGTCACCACGCCGCGCGGCTCGAAACCCAGGTCACGGGAAACGACGGCGGCGAAGCTGCGCACGAGCAGGGCACCCGTGGTGAGCAGGATCAGGGTCAGCGCGAACTGCGCGCCCACGAGCGCGGCACCGGGCAGCATGCGGCCCCCGCGCACCCCGCCGCGCGCGGACCCGGTGAGGGAGCGCAGCGGGACGCGACTGATGCGCACGGCCGGCACGATCGACGCCAGAACACCCGCAAGCACCGTCACGACCGTGATGACGCCCACCACGCGCAGATCGACGCCGATGTGTTCCGACCGGGGCAGCGCGGCCGCCAGCCTGACCGCCAGAAGGTTCGTGGCCCACGCCGCGGCGACGACGCCCAGCGCGCCGCCCGCGATGGCCGGGACCAGGCCCTCGGTCACCAGCTGCTGGATCACCCGCCCGCGCCGCGCGCCCAGCGCCAGGCGGATCGCGATATCGCCGGATCGCCCGGACACACGTGCCAGACCCAGGCCGGCCAGGTTCACGCAGGCCACGAGCAGCACGAGTCCGACGGCGCCGAGCAGGAGCCAGAGGGAAGACGCGGCCGGCGCGACCAGCTCGTCCCGCAACGGGATCACGCCGACGCCCCACGAATACAGCGCCTCCGGTTCGGCGACCCGGATGCGCTGCGCGATGCCGGTCAGCTCCGCGCGCGCCGACGCCGGCGTCACGCCCGGCTCGAGCCGACCGATGGCAAACCAGTTGACGTTGTTGCGCTGGCCGCCGGACTCCGCCGCGTAGCGCGTCCCGCGCCACACCTCGGCGCTCTCCGGCCACGTGTCGCCCTGCGCGATCACGCCGACGACCTGGACACGCCCGCCATCGACATCGAGCAGCGGCAGATCCCGCGCACCGCCCAGGCGCGTGCGCCAGAAACGCTCGCTCACCACCGCGACGCCGGCGCCCGACTGCGATTCCTCCACCGTGAAACCACGACCCGCGATCCAGCGCGGGCGCAGCACATCGAAGAACGGGCCCGCCACGAGTGCCGACGGCACGCGCTCCGCTTCGTCACCGGTCCGCACCGTCGCCATCGTGCCGGATGCACGGATCAGCGCCGTCGCCGTCAGCGACCGGCTCTGCTCGTGCCAGTCCACCCAGTTCCCCATGGACACCCAGGGAAACTCGTTGCCGATCGAGTCGACCGACTGCAGGGACACCAGCCGATCGGATTCCGGGAACGACAGCGGCCGCAGCAGCACCGGATCGACGATCGCGACCATGGTGGTCGTCAGGCCTATTCCCAGCGCGAGGGTCAGCACCGCGACGGCCGCGAAACCCGGCGCCTTCGCCATGTTGCGGACTCCACCGCGCACATCCGAGCGGATCGCGTGCAGCATTTCCCGGCGGCTGAGCCGGCGTGTCCGGCGCCGCGCCGACTGACGCAGGTCCCGCACGACGTCGGCCCGATGGCCGAATCGACGTTCGGCCTCGGCGCGCGCGACGTCCGGGTCCATGCCGCTCCGCACCAGATCATCGGCGCGCAGCGCGATGTGGGCCTCGATCTCCTCATCCAGCTCGCGCTCGATGTCGGCACGCCCGGCACCGAACAGGCGGAACAGCCGGCGACGACGACCCTCAGCCACGGCACCACCGCCGCACCGTCACGCCGGGCCCGCCAGCGCGAGAATCTCGCTCACTGAGGCCGCGTATCGCTGCCACACGTCCGACTCCGCAGCCAGGTGCCGCTCGCCCGCCCCCGTCAGCCCGTAATAGCGCGCCCGCCGGTTGTTCTCCGTCACGCCCCACTCCGCCTCCACCAGCCGCTTCGCTTCCAGCCGGTGCAGCGCCTGGTACAGCGCACTGTCTTCCACGCCCAGCGCGCCGCGCGACTCGTGCTCCAGCCACGTCGCGATCCCGTACCCGTGCTGCGGTCCCCAGGACAGCGCCTTGAGGACCAGCAGGTCGAGCGTCCCCTTGAGCAGGGGCAGGCTTTCCTGTCTGACCACAGTATTCTCCCCGTGTGTTCTAAGGTGAAGGATGCCGGCTGCGCGAGCGCGGCGCAAGAGGCTCGAACCGGGGGGAGGCCGTCGCGTGCGCGCGGCCCGGGGGGCAACCGGTCTCAGGAGGCGGCGCGGGCCGCCATGCGCGCGCGCAGGAACGCGCCCGTGTGGGACGCATCACAGCGGGCGACGTCCTCCGGCGTGCCGGTGACGACGACTTCGCCGCCGCCGTGGCCGCCTTCGGGTCCCAGGTCGATGACGTGGTCGGCCGTGGCGATGACATCGAGGTGGTGCTCGATGAGGAGGACGGTGTGGCCGGCATCGACGAGGCGGTTGAGCGATTCGAGGAGCCGTTCGATGTCGGCCAGGTGGAGGCCGGTGGTCGGCTCGTCGAGGATGTAGAGCGTGTGCCTGCGGCGCTGCAGCCGGCTCAGCTCCGCCGCGATCTTGATTCGTTGCGCCTCGCCGCCCGAGAGCGTGGTGGCGGACTGGCCGAGCGTGAGGTAACCGAGGCCGAGGTCGTAGAGCACCTGTACTTTGCGGCCGACGGCCGTGTCCTGTGCGAAGAAGTCGACAGCCTCCTCGATCGACAGATTGAGCACGTCGTCGATGGTGCGGCCGCGCAGTGTGACCTCGAGCGTTTCGGCGTTGAAGCGTGCGCCCTTGCAGGTCCCGCACGTGACTTCCACGTCCGGCATGAAGTAGAGCTGGGTGCGGATCATGCCTTCGCCCTGGCACTCCTCGCAGCGGCCGCCTTTCACGTTGAAGCTGAAGCGACCGGGCTTGTACCCGCGCGCCGTGGAGGCGGGCTCGCGCGCGAACAGTTTGCGGATCGTGTCGTAGAAGCCCACGTAGGTGGCCGGATTCGATCGACTGTTCCGGCCGATGGGTGACTGATCGATGTTGACCACGCGTTTCACGTGCTCGGCGCCTGCTACTTCGTCGTGGTCCCCGGGCAGTGTTCGCGTGTCCACGAGACGTTTCCACAGGGCCTTGTACAGCACCTCGTTGACCAGCGTGCTCTTTCCGGAGCCGGACGCTCCCGTGATGGCGACGAGCATGCCGAGCGGGATGGCCACGTCGATCGATTTCAGGTTGTTCTCGCGGGCGCCGCGCACCGTGAGGGACCGTCCGCTGCCCGGGCGCCGCTTGCGCGGCACCGGAATGAACCGTGTCCCGGACAGGTACTGGCCGGTGGGCGATGAGGCGGACGCCAGGATGTCCTCCAGCGTGCCCTGCACGACCACGGTCCCGCCATGCACGCCCGGACCCGGCCCCATCTCGACGATGTGATCGGCTGCACGGATCGTGTCCTCGTCGTGCTCGACGACGATCACGGTGTTGCCGATGTCGCGCAGGTGCTCGAGCGTGGCAATCATCTTGGCGTTGTCCCGGGGGTGCAGGCCGATGCTCGGCTCATCGAGCACGTACAGCATGCCCATCAGCCCGGAGCCGATCTGGGTGGACAGCCGGATGCGTTGTGCCTCTCCGCCGGACAGTGTGGCGGTCCGGCGATTGAAGTTCAGGTAATCGAGCCCGATGCCGAGCAGCAGATCCAGGCGTGCGCAGATCTCGCGCAGCACCTGGCGGCCCGCGTCGGCCCCGCTGCCCGAGGGCTCGACCTCAACCAGGAAGGCACGCAGCTCGTCGAAGTGCATCTCGCCCAGGTCGTGGACGGTGCGCCCATCGATCGTGAAGCACAGGCGGGTGCCACGCAGCCGTGTGCCGTTGCAGTCGGGGCAGCGGTGCTCGACCATCACCTTCTCCAGCCAGGCCTCCATCCCCGAACTGGCCTCGCCTCGCTGCCGGTAACGGCGGTAGTGGCGTTCGATGCGACGCGCGATGCCGTGGAAGCCGACCTCCTTTCCCTCCCAGTCGCCCGTGGGCTGCTTCGCGTCGGGTGGTGTCTCCACGACCAGCTTGCGGCCGTCCATGCCGTACAGGATCGCGCGGCGTGCGTCCTCGTCGAGATCCTTCCAGGGCGAGTCCAGGGAGAAACCGACGGTGCGGGCCAGGCTGTACATCAGCCGGCCGTCCCACGTGTCGGGGTTGTAGCGGAACGCCTCGCGCACGAAGCAGCCGCCGCGCACGCTGCGCCGGACGTCCGGCACGAGCAGCTCGGGGTGCGTCTGTTTGTGCACGCCCAGCCCACCGCACGTGCGACATGCACTTTCCGGCAGGTTGAACACGAAGAAGTCCGGCTGGATGTCGCCATACACCAGGTGGTGGGTGGCGCTGCACAGGCTTCGCCGGAAACGTGCGCGGGCGGCCCTGTTTGCGCCGGCTACGACTTCGGCGCGCAGCAGGCCATCGCCCACGAGCAGCGTGGCGGCAATGGCGGCGCGAATGGCCTTCTCGTGGCGCGGGCCGACGATGACGCGGTCCACGACGGCGTCCATGTGCCGGATCGTGGTCTCGTCGAGGGCGGTTTCATCGCCCAGGTCGACGCGGTGACCATCCACGACCATCTCCCGGCAGCCCTTGCGGCGCACCTCCGTGATCACGAAATCCAGTTCCTCGCCGTAGACGGGGAACACGGGCGCGAGCAGCTCGACCTCCGCGCCGTCGGGGAGGGACAGGATGGCTTCGAGGATCTGACTCGATGTGCGGGATGGAACGGGCTCACCCGTGCGCGGGCAGTGGGGCTCGCCGATCGTCGCGAAGAGCAGGTTCAGGTAACTGGCGACATCCGTCATCGTCCCCACGGTCGAGCGCGGATTGGCGACCGTCGTCTTCTGCTCGATCGAGATCACGGGGGACAGCCCGAAGACGAAGTCCACGTCGGGACGGGCCACCTGCGTGACGAAGCGACGCGCGAAGCTGGTCAGTGATTCCAGGTAGCGGCGCTGACCCTCGGCGTAGATCGTATCGAACGCCAGGCTGGACTTTCCCGAGCCCGACAGCCCGGTGACGACGACGAGATGATCGCGTGGTATCTCGACCGAGATGTTCCTGAGGTTGTGGACGCGCGCGCCCTGCACGGCGATGGTGGTGCGGGCTGCAGACGCGCGGCCGCGTCGTCGCGCGGTCACGGCATGTCGCCCAGTGCGAAGAACGCCAGCTCCTGCACGTCCCGATTGCTGCGCGGGGTGAGCCGTGCCGCGATCGCGGCCTTGCCGATCAGCCCGCGCTCGGCCAGGTACTCGCACGCCGTCGTCACGCCATCGAAGCCGAGGTTGCGGCGGAAATGGTCCTCGAGTTCAGTGCACGTGCGCGCCTCCCCGACGTCGCGCAGGTGCTCGAAGACGGGACCGAACAGATCGACGGCGCGGTCCGCCAGGTACGCGTCGGTTGCCGTCAGCGCGTCCGTCACGCGCTCCACCGTCTTCGACTGGTTCAGCAGGTCGGTGTAGACGGCGCGGAAGAATGCCGGGTTCAGTGCGAGCGCCTGCACGATGACCTCGCGATCGGCCACGAGGCGACGACTCAGCACCTCGATGCGCGCCAGGGCCGTGGCCGCGTAGAGGATCCACAGGGCCGTGTACTCGAGATCGTTGCGCGTGACCAGCCACTTCCTGGCCTTGGCTGCGCAGCTGAGCGCCATCGTGCCGGCGGCGAGCAGCTGCACCTGCGTGTCGCGCTCGCCGATCTCGTCGAGTCGGTCGAAGCGCTGTGCGATCGTCTCGTCATGCGTGTACAGCAGCCTGCCTTTGGCGAGCAGCGCGTGCATGAACGAATTGCGCAGCGCGCCCTCCGTGATCTGTCGGAAGCGATCGCGCGGCAGCAGCAGCGCGTGAACGTTGACGCCGTCCGCCCACAGCGCCACGCCACCTTCGCGGACCTTGCGGTCATCCACGGTCACGAGGACCAGATCGATGTCGGATTGCTCCCACACCCGGTCGTGAGAGAGGCTGCCGCACAGGATGGCGGCCAGGACGGACCGGTCCTCGCGCAGGCCCGCGACCAGACCATCCAGTGCTTTCCGGTAACGGGCATCGAGCGAATCGCGCATCGGGCTCCGCCGGCGACGTGACGGGATGGGATCGTGGCAGGCAATCGGGGGGCGCGGCCTCGCCCTGTCAACGGTCAGGCCAGCGTCCTGCGGAACCGTGAAATGGCCAGGCTGATCAGGGCTGCGGCCATGGCCGCGACGATCGTGTACTGCAGCCACAGGTCTGCGATGCCGGACCCCTTGAGGAAGATGGCGCGCACGATCTCGAGGAACCAGCGAACCGGGTTGAGCACGGTGACCAGCTGGAAGAACTCGGGCATCGTGTGGATGGGGTACAGGAAGCCCGACAGGATGAACGCCGGCATCAGGACCAGGAACATGGCCATGAAGGCTTCCTGCTGCGTGCGGGACACGGTGGAAATGAGCAACCCGATGCCCATGCTCGCGATGATGTAGAAGAACGAAGCGAAGACCAGCGCGGCCGCGCTGCCCCGGAACGGGACGTCGAACCAGAGCATGGCCACGGCCGTGATCAGGGCCAGGTCGATGAACGCGATGAGCGCGACGGGCAGCGTCTTGCCGAGGATCAGCTCGGCGGGAGAGAGCGGGCTGACCATGAGCTGGTCGAGCGTGCCGAGCTCGCGCTCGCGAACGACGGCCAGCGCGGTGAGCAGCAGGCACATGAGGAACAGCAGAGCGCCGACGACGGCCGGTACGTTGTAGACGCGGCTGAGCAGCCCCGGATTGTACCAGGCGCGGGGGCGCAGGTCGATCCCGGCTGGCGCCGCCGCGGCGGCGGACCCGTACCGCGCCCCGAACGCCTGGATGATGCGCGTGATGTAGCCCTGCGCGACGGTGCCCGTGTTGGAGTTCGTCCCGTCGACGAGCACCTGCACGTTGGCGCTGCGTCCGGCCGCCAGGTCGCGGGCGAAGCCGCGCGGGATCTCGATGCCGATCGTGGCCTGGCCGTGATCGAGGGCCCGCGCCATGTCGGCCGGCCGATCGGAGCGACCGACGATGCGGAACCAGCCGGCGGCCGTGACCGCATCGGTGAGCGCGCGTGACGCGGGCGTCCGGTCCAGGTCAATGACGAAGGCCGGAACGTTGTGCACATCCGTGGTGACGGCGTACCCGAACATGAGCAGCTGGATGATCGGGGATACGAAGATGATGCGCCGCGTCCGCGGATCGCGGAACAGCTGGCGCAGCTCCTTGCCGAGCAGTGCGCGGATCCGGCCGAAGGCGCGTGCGCGTGCGCCGTTCATGCTGCGATCCGCTTGCGCACGTTGGCGGCCGCCAGGCCGATGCCGACGGCGGCGAACACCACCATGGAAACGCCCTGCACCCAAAGCGCCTCGATGCCCACACCTTTCAGGAAGACGCCCCGCGTGACCGCGATGTAGTACCGGGCCGGCACGATCGTCGTGATGGACTGGAGCACGACAGGCATGGCCGCGATGTCGAAGAGGAATCCGGACAGCAGCAGCGCCGGCAGGTAGGTGGCGACCATGGCGACCTGCGTGGCGAGCACCTGGCTGCGCAGCGCCGCGGAAATGAACATGCCCAGACCGAGCGCGCCCAGCAGGAACAGCAGCGTCATGATCGCGAGCAGCAGCAGGCTGCCGTTCAGGGGCACGGCGAAGATGAGCAGGCCGGCAACGGTCGCGACGGCCACATCGACCAGCCCGATGCCCAGGTAGGGGAGCAGCTTGCCGACCACGATTTCGAGCCGGTGCACGGGCGTGGACGCGAGCTGCTCCATGGTGCCGCGTTCCCATTCCCGGGCAATCGTGAGAGCGGTCAGCATGGCCGCGATGATGGACATGATGACCGCAATGAGTCCGGGCACGATCATCTTGCGACTCTCGAGCGTGGGGTTGTACCACACGCGCACCTGTGCACTCGCGGGCGGCTCCGCCCGCAGACCCTGCAGCACGACGTTGCGCGCGTGGCGTGCGACGATGACGTCCGCGTAGTTCTGCGCGATGGTGGCCGTGTTGGCATCGCCCCCATCGAGCAGCAGCTGCACGGTCGCCGGCCCGCCGGTCCCGAGTTCCCGACCGAAGCCGCGGGGCACGACCAGGACCGCGAGCGCCCGGCCGTGGTCGAGGCGGTCCTCGACGTCCGCGCTGCGCGCCAGGTACTCGGTAACGCGGAAGTAGCCGCTGGCCTGGAACGCGTCGACCAGGGCGCGGCTGGCCGGGCCGCGGTCCTCGTCGAGCACGGCCAGCGGGATGTCATCGAGGTCCCACGTGATGGCGTAACCGAAGAACAGCAGCAGCAACACGGGCAGCAGGAACGCGAGCGCCATGCTGCGCGGATCACGGCGCAGCTGGATCCACTCCTTGCGGGCCATCGCCAGAGTGCGGACCATGCCTGCCTCAGCCTGCGGGTGCGCCGCCGCCGCGGCGCACGAGCGAGACGAACACATCTTCCAGCGACGGCTCGAACCGGCGCACGCGCGTGACCCGGAATCCGCGGCGATCGAGCGCCTGCCGGATGCGCTCGGGCCGGTCCGCCCCGGTACCGGTCACCACGTGCAGGTGCCGGCCGAACAGGGCGGCATCCACGACCAGGCCGGCCTCCGCGCGCAACGCGACGACGGCCGCGGCCGGATCGTCGACGTCGACCTCCCACAGCGGCTCGGTCATGCGCCGGCGCAACGCGTCGGGCTCGCCGTCCGCGATCAGCCGGCCGCGGTTCATCAGGATGAGCCGGTGGCAGTTCTCCGCCTCTTCCATGTAGTGCGTCGACACGAGCACGGTCGTGCCGGCCGCGGCCATTTCGTTGATCAGGTCCCAGAAGCTGCGACGCGCGACGGGATCGACGCCGGATGTCGGCTCGTCGAGGAACAGCA
>JBFFZF010000182.1:0-10050 GCA_041568755.1 Longimicrobiales bacterium
CCCTTCCCCTCCCCCTGAAACTCTCCCTGAAACTCTCCCTCTCCCTCTCCCTATCTTTTCGGAAAATGCATGGACACGAGAAAATGCGGCATGTCGACCGTTTCCGAGATCTTGAGATCGCCCTGGAGCGAGCACAGGACGTACGCCTCGGTGCGGGTGATGCCGTACGTGGCGACGAGCCAGTCGATCATGTAGAGCGTGGCCTTGCGCGCCGCCTGGTCGATGGATGTGCCGAACGCGGTGACCGCGTAGTACGTGTCGGTCTCGTACTGCGGTTCGGCGATGGGTCGGACGCCCTTCAGGACTTCGACGTTGTAGACGATGCGCAGCGGTCCTTCGATGGCGGTGCCGGAGACTTCGCCATCGCCCTGGGCGAGGTGCGGATCGCCGATGGAGAAGAGGGCACCGGGCACGAACACGGGGAAGTAAAGCGTGGTGCCGGCGGTATGGTGCCGGTTGTCCATGTTGCCGCCGTTGGCGCGCGGCGGGATCGTGCTGAGCATCGAGTCGGTGGGCGGCGCCACGCCCATGACGCCCGGGAACGGCCGGATGGGCACGGTGATGCGGTCGTTGAAGCGGGCGCTGTCGTTCTCGATGCGGAAGATGCGCAGCCACGGCTCGGCGAAGACGTCCGCCAGGAAGCCGAATCCGGACACGACGGCGGCCCAGCCCCAGTCACCGGCGTCGATCTCGAGGAGCGTGACCTTGAGGACATCGCCCGGCTCCGCGCCTTCCACCCAGACGGGCCCGGTGAGCGGGTGGATCGGGTCGAAGCTGATCGTGGACAGCACGGACACGTCGGAGTCCGGCGTGATCTGGCCGTCGGATGCTTCGACCGTGAACACCTCGATGTTGGAACCGGACGGGACGCGCAGGACGGGCGGGATGCTCGCGCTGAAGCGGTTGTGTGTGGACTCGGCCGGGATCGTGAAATCGATGCGCGTCGTGGCCGACTCGTCCTCCCTGCCCGGCTGTTCGATCGACACCGTGCACGCGCCCGCGGCGAGGAGCGCCAGTGCGGGCAGCGCGGTGCGCCCGCGCGTCGAGCGTACGGCGCGTTGCAGGACGGTCATCGTGGCCTCTCTTGCAGGGGTTGTGCGGGCGGTCAGGGGTACAGGCGCTCGACGCGCCAGCCGGGCTGCGCGCGGTGGTACAGCAGCCGGTCGTGGAGCCGGTTGGCCCGGCCCTGCCAGAACTCGATGCGTTCGACGAGCAGCCGGTAGCCGCCCCAGAAGGGGGGCAGCGGGATGTCGTCGTCGTAGCGGGCCTCGACGTCGCGGACACGCGCTTCCAGCGTCGCGCGGCTGTCGAGTGTTGCGCTCTGATCGGAGGCCCACGCGCCGATGCGGCTGCCGCGCGGGCGCGTGCGGAAGTAGGCGTCGGACTCTTCGGCGCTGACGCGCGCGGTCGTGCCCTCGATGCGGACCTGACGCTGGAGCACGGCCCAGTGCAGCAGCAGCGCCGCGCGCGGATTCGCGTCGAGCTCCGCGGCTTTGCGGCTGCCGTAGTTCGTGTAGAACACGAACCCGTCCTCGCCGTACGACTTGAGGAGAACCATGCGCGCGGACGGCGCGCCGTCGGGCGTCGCCGTCGCGAGCGTCATCGCCTCGGGCAGCAGGAGACCGGCGCGGCTCGCGTCCGCGAACCAGGTGCGGAACAGCGCGATCGGGTCATCCCCGGCACGCAGCTCGGGCAGCCCGCCCACCACGCCGCGTCCCATGGTCAGAATCCCGCGCACCGTCTGCAAGATCGACATTGCCGCTGCCTCCGTCGCTTTCACCGGGTCGGGGCAAGATGCGGCGCGGTGCGGCCACGCTCAAGCGCTCACCAGGCCAGGGCCGTGCCGTCCACTGTGAAGAAGAGGACGCGGTGTGCCACCGGCGCGCCGGTGATGCGTGACCAGCACGCCGCATAGAGGTCGACCTGTGCGCGGTACTTGGCCAGCCGCTCGGGCTCGACCGCCCGGGCTTCGCGATCGGACTTCCAGTCCACGAGGGTCCAGCCATCGGCGTCCTGGAAGGCGAGGTCGATGACGCCCTCGATGATCTCGGCGGCTCCCGCGCGATCGTCCGCGGCACCGCTGAGTGCGGCCCAGTCGGCCGCGGTCAGCGCCAGTGCGAACGGCGTCTCGACCAGCCGTCGGTCGGCCTGCTGTGCGCGCGCCCAGAGGTCGGAGTGCATGACCGCCTCGACGGTCCCGACCAGCCGGTCGACGGCCGGCTCGAGTTCGGCGGGCGGAACGGCGTCGCCGAGCAGTGCACGCAGGTGTGCGCGCAGCGGCTGGCCCGTCACGCCGCGTGCGGCCTGCTCGAGGGCCGCGTGGATGCGGCGGCCCCAGACGAGCGCCGCTTCTTCGTCGTCAGGCAGCCCGGCATCGCCCGGTGTCTCGGCACCGGCCGGGGCCGGGTCTCCGGCCGCGGACAGCGCGCGCGCGCGGCGCGTCACGGCGTCGGCCCGATACGTGGGCGTCGCACAGGCACGCCGCGCGGCCGTGACGCTCTCGACTTCGTCGCGCAGCGCATCGGCCGATCGCGTGAGTCGCGCGCGCGCAGGCACCTCCGCGATGTCGAGATCGATGCGCGGACAGCCGCCCAGCAGCCAGGGGTGGAGCGGGTCCCACGGTGACTTGCCCGGTTCGTCGTAGTATGAAACGACGAGTTCCTCCATGGCGCGGGTCGTCGCCACGTACAGCAGCCGGTCCTGCTCGGCGTCATCGAAGCGGCGTTCGATGGCCTCGTGCTCGTCCCAGTCGAGCGGTCGCGCGAGCGTGAAGTCGCGGAAGCGGTAGCGCTTCTCCGCGATGATCATGCGGCCCTCGGCCTCGCCGTGCGAGGGCCGCGTGATGTGCAGGGAAGGCGAGGGCCGCCACGCGCCGTACGGTTCGGCCAGCACGACGACGGGCGCCTCGAGCCCCTTGGCCTGGTGCAGGTTCATCACGCGCACGACGTTGCGCCGGCCGGGCTGGAGCGGCGCCTCGGCCTCGTCCGCGCCGAGCGCGGCGTCGATCGCCGTGAGCGCGCCGCGCAGCGACGCATCGCCGAGCAGGGCCGCGGCCCGCACGGTCTCGAGCACGTACAGCAGCGCGCCGGCCCGGCTCTCGCCCAGCTCACCGGAGGCGGCGAACGGGAGCAGCCCGAACCGGTCGATGATTTCCGCCACCACCAGGTCCGCCGGGCCCTGCCGGGACAGGACCCACAGCTCGTGCAACGTGGCCAGCGCGGCCGCGACGGGTGCGCCGGTCGCGGCGCGCGGCTGCACGAAGTCGAAACTGCCGCCATCGTCGAGTACGTGCGCAGCGAGCTGATCCCAGTCGAGCCCGAAGAACAGGCCGACGAGCGCGGCGATCGTGAGCGTGGCGTCTCCGGGATCGGCGAGCGCGGCCAGCAGTCCGCGCAGTTCGCGCAGCTCGGCCTCGGCGCTCACGCCGGAGCCGGTCACCTGCACCGGCAGGTTGCGCGCTTCGATCGCGCGCGCGTACAGCATGAGTTCTTTCTTGCCACGCGTGAGCACGAGGAAGTCGCCGGCCGCGCGCTCACCGGCGCGGATGCGTGTCTCGAGCCAGCTCGCGACGCGCTCCGCGTCCTCCGCCGCGATGTCCTCGCGGTCCGGCCGCCCGCCCGGCGAAGGGATCGGGTACCAGCACACGCGATCGTGCGCGCCGGCCGCGCGCCGCACGCGCAGCGGCGCGAAGGCGGCCTGTTCCTCGGTCGCCGCTGCCGGGAAGCGGTGCTCGAAGACGCGGTTCACGAAATCCTCGATGGGCGGGCCGGAGCGGAAGTTGGCGACCAGCTCGAGCACCGCGCCGAAACCATCGAAGCGGCGCTTGACCTGCGCGTAGATCGTCATGTCGGCGCGGCGGAACCGGTAGATGCTCTGCTTCGGATCGCCCACGACGAACAGCGCGCCGGGCCTCGGTATGGCCTGCCGCCAGTCCGGCGGCGCGGCCTCGTCCGCCTCCGGCGGAGACGCGAGCAACAGCAGCACCTCCGCCTGGATCGGGTCCGTGTCCTGGAACTCGTCGACGAGCAGGTAGCGGAACCGCTCACCCAGCTCCTGTCGTGCGCCCCGGCTCTCGCGCAGCAGTCGCGCCGCACACAGCAGCAGATCCTGGAACGAGAGTGAACCCGTGCGCAGCCGGTCCGTCTCGAAGGCGAGCGCGGCGCGCCGGGCGAACGCGAGCGCGATCGGGTAGCGGTGCGCCCACCACTGGCGCAGCACCCGACCGCCCTCGCCGTCCGGCCCCGTGAAGTCGCGGAAGCGCCGCTCGAGATCGATGACGGCGCTCCGGATGCCCGGACCCGTGCCCCACCGTTTGAACGTCGCCTTCGGGATGGCCGTGAGCGTCTCGGCCAGGGCGTGCAGGAACCGGACGTCATCGTTCCAGCCGAATACGCTGCGGTAGAAGCCCAGACGGCGGATCATGCGCATCAGGCGGTCCCACCCGCCCGGCGGTTCGCTGTGCGGCATGTAAGCGGCGGCGTCATCGAGCAGCTTCTCGAGCGCCACCCGCGCCGCGGCCGGGTCGGGCCTGGGCACGTCCGGCGCCGGGAACCGCACGTCCGGGTGTTCGGTGAGCGCCTCGAACAGGTCGCGCAGCTGCTGCGGCCGCAGTCCGACGTCGGCGAGATCGGCCAGCATGCGATCGTCCTGCGCGGCCAGGCGCTCGATGTGCGTCGTGAAGAACTCGCGGCGCAGCCGGGCCTGCTCGACGGCGAACGCCTCGTGGAAGCCGGGGTCGAGGCCGACATCCAGCGCACGGTCACGCAGCAGTCGCGCGCAGAACGAGTGGATCGTACCGATGAACGCGCGGTCGATCTCGCGCAACGCGCGATCGAAGCGCTCGACCCGCTCTTCGCGGCCCTCTTCGCGCGCCGCACGCAGCTGCCGTTCGAGCGCGGTCTGGAACTTCTCGCGCAGTTCGGCCGCCGCCTTGCGTGTGAAGGTGACGGCCGCGATCTGGTCCGGCCCGGCGCGGCCGGTACGCACCAGCGCGACCATGCGGTTGACCATCTCCGTCGTCTTGCCGGCGCCTGCGCCCGCTTCGACGAGCAGGCTCGCGTCCAGGTCCGTCTGGATGCGGATGCGCGCCGCGCGGTCCGGCAGGTCGGCAGGGAACGCGCCGACAGCCGCCTCCGCCGCGAGCGTGGCCGTCGTGTCCGCCTGCACGCCGGGCCGCGCGTCCGGCCGCTCCGGCGGCGCGCCAACGTCCGCGAACAGGTCGGTCTGCCGGCCGTTCTCCACGGTCAGGCTCCCCGCGCGCGCAGCTCGCGCATGGTCTGAAGCTCCTCCGCGTCGCTGCGTGCGGCCCATTCGGCGAGCGGCGATTCGGTCGCCCGCACACCGGTGCGCACCCGGCACGTTTCGCGGTAGTCGCAGAACTCGCAGTCGCGCACTTCGCTCGTCGGGTGGAAGTAGCCAGCCGCGACCGTGTCGAGCAGCGCAGCAATGATGCGCCGGGCGGGTCGCAGCTCCTTTTCCTCGAAGGCCGCGACGGCCGCCTCGCCGCGTTGCGTCGGGAAATGGTACTCGGCGCGCACGATGTCGCCCTCGACCCGGCGCGTCACGGCGCCGTACAGCGCGTGCTGCAGCCGACGGCCGCCGTCGAACACGCCGTGCGCCCGGCCGAACCGCTCGGCGCTGCCGGTCTTGTAGTCGATCACGACGAGACCGTCCGCGGCCTGGTCGATCCGGTCGATCGCGCCCGCCACGCGGATCACGCCTCTGTCGAGTTCGAGCCGGACCGGATCGCTCGCCACCTCGCCACCTCGCCCGAAGCGCAGCTCCAGTTTGCGCCACGGCGCGCCGCGGCTGCGCGTCATGCGGATGAACGCGCGCATGTCCTCGCGCAGCGTCGCCGTTTCTACTTCGCGGACCGCATCGCCCGGCGCCGGCCGCTGCTGCTCTTCGGCCCGGAGCGTCTCCTCGAGACAATCGTAGGCGATGGCCTCGAACGCGGCATCGGCCACGTCGCGGTCGGGCCCGAAGCGCAGCAGCGTGCGCCGCCACACCTCGTGCAGCAGCCGGCCCCGCTCGAGCGGGGTCAGCCACCGGTCTGCCTCCCATTCACGCTGTGCGGGAGGCTGGACCGCGAGCACATAACGGATGAGATAGCGCAGCGGACACGCGCCCAGCGTCTCGAGCCGGCCCGCGGAGAAGATGATCGCGTCGCCGTCGCGCCCATCGAGCCCGGGCCGGGCGCGGACCCGGCCGTGGTGCGCGTTGAACGTCGGATCGGCGCGCAGCTCGGCCGCGCGCAATCCGGCATCCAGCCCGCTGAACGCTGCGCGGACGACGTCCGTGCCGTGCAGCATCACGCCCGTCCCGGCCAGCGCGCGCAGCCAGACGTCGGAGCGGTCGAGGCACCCGGTCCGGCCCGGAACGGCCGTCGCCAGTTCGAGGGCGCCGTGCATGCCCTCGTAGTCGGCCGCCGGATCGCGCTCGCGCAGCCGGAACGCCTGCAGCATCTCGGCGGCCGGCGCGACCGCCCTCGCCTCCGCCGCCTCCCAGGCGCTGTAGCTCAACGTGACCTCGCCGCGCAGCCGCGCCAGCAGGCGGGCCAGTTGCCAGCGGCGCTCGTGCAGCCGCTCGGCGCTCGTCGGGATCGGGGCGAACGGCGCGTCGGACGCGAGCCGGCGGCGTTCTTCGTCGCCGAGCAGCGTGTCGTGGGGCGCGCCACCCGGGAACCGCGAGGCATCGAGGCCCAGGATGAACGTCGCCCGGCGCCCGCTGTGGCCGCCGTGCTCCAGGTCGGACACGTGCAGGCAGCCGCCCGCGGAGGACCAGGGTGAGGCGCCGGCAGCGCCGGGCGCGGGGACGCGCGTGTCCAGCCGCGCGGCCACGATCGAGATCGCCGCATCGAGCGGCGCCGGACGGAGCGAGACGGCGGACAGCCGCTGCAGTCGCTCGACCAGGCGGGCCTTCGTCTGCGCATCGACGTCCGGCGCCTGACCGGGCTCCGGCGGCGGGCCGGTCGGCACCAGCGCCAGGAAGGCCAGCAGCCCGTGCGCGAGCGCGGCGGGCGAGACGTCCTCGCCACCGGCATCGATGCGGCCGGGCAGCGGCGGTGTCGCCTCGAGCAGCGGCGTGACGATCGCCACGAGATCGTCGATGGCCCGGCCTGCCGCGGCGCGCGCCTCGGCGATCTCGTCGGGCGAGGCGCCGGGGTCCAGCTCGGGCTCGCGCAGCGCATCACGCAGGCCCCGCTCGAGGGCGGGCGCGTACCGATCGCGACCTCGCCCGATCATCAGGCCGCGCAGCCGCCGGGCCAGGACCGGACCCGGCGTCCCGTGGCCACCGTCGGGCGGCGCGATGTCGCCGCGCTGGATCGCCTCGCGCAGCACGTCCTCGGCGAAATCGTCGCGCACCCAGCGCAGGTACGCCTCGACGGCCCGGCCCGGCCGCGTCCGGCTGACCGGCAGGCCGGCCGCATACGTCACCGGGATGTCCAGCCGGCGCGCCAGCGAGTCGACGGCCGCGCCGTACGCGAGCGGGTCGACGGCGACGATCTCGACCTCGTCCCAGGCCAGCCGGCGGTCGACGACGCGGCGCAGCACTTCACGCACCTCGTCACTGATCGAGCCGGCCGCGAACAGCTCGACCTGCCCGCCGACCGTCGCCGGCAGCTGCTCCACGGCATGCACGTACGCGAGCGCGGTCGCGCCAGCCTCACCCCCGCCCCGGCTGCCGATCGGGTCCGCCGGCGCGGTGGTGACGGCGGGTGGCGCATCCAGGCCGACCACGATGTCGTCGTCGATGACCTCGGCGCCCAGCTCGATCAGCGTGCCCAGCATCGCGCCCATCACGCCGCGCCGGTCCTGTCCCGGCAGGACGTAATAGCGCGCTTCCGGCAGTTGCAGCGCGCGGGCGGCGAGCTGGTCCGCAGCATGACGCACGACGCCGGCCGCGTCGATGGTCCGCGTCGCGGCCAGCCGTCGCTCGTAGGCCGTGAGGACGCGCTCGAGCGCTTCGCGTTTGCGCCGGTCGCGGAACCCGGCCCGGCCCAGCACGGGCGGCTCGATGCTCGCCATGCGCAGGGTCAGAATCGAACTGGCCAGCGCGGCGCGCAGGCCCGCGCCACCGGTGAACGCGTCGAGCACTTCGCCGCCCCGCTCCGCCCGCGTATGTGCGATCGCCTCATCGATCAGCTCCAGCTCGCGGAACTCATCGATGACGGTCAGGCCGCGCTCGACCAGGCGGGCCGCGACCAGCTCGCGCGCCAGGGCGAGCGGCGTCGTCGCCTCGAAGCCCAGCCAGGGCGAGCCCTCACGCGCCAGCCGCTGCAGGATCTCCCGCACCACGCCACGTCGAGGCCCGACGACGATCTTCCGCTCGAGCGGGTGTGCGGCCGCGGCGCCGGCCAGGTGCGCCACGGCGCGCGGGCGCGGCATCGATGCATCGAACGTCGCCTCCATGCGCGCCAACATCGGCGCCCGCACCGCCCGGTGTCCAGCTTTCGGCCGGTCGAGACAGGCGCGCGGCGCGCCGGCGCATGACTTGCGGTCCGGACCGTACGGAACTGGTGACGGCCCGGACGCGGGCGCTCCGGCGCCGCGTGACAACGGGTTGCCAGCGCGTTCCGTGGCGGATACGTTCGCGGCCCGCGCTCGTCAGTGCGTTTCGCCCGGGATGGACGGCAATGATCGAGATCGGTTCGTTCATGCAGTGGGTGGTGGACCGGAATCCCTACGAGCCGGAGTTCCACCAGGCCGTCCACGACGTCGCCGGCAAGGTCATCCCCTTCATCAACTCGCGCCCGCAGTACGCCGAGTCGCGCATCCTCGAGCGGCTCACGGAGCCCGACCGCATCCTGAGCTTCCGCGTGACCTGGGAAGACGATGCCGGCCGCGTCCGCATCAACCGCGGCTACCGCGTCCAGCAGAGCAACGCGATCGGGCCGTACAAGGGCGGGCTGCGCTTCGACCACTCGGTCACGCTCAGCGTGCTCAAGTTCCTGGCCTTCGAGCAGGTCTTCAAGAACAGCCTGACCACACTGCCCATGGGCGGCGCCAAGGGCGGCAGCGACTTCCATCCGAAGGGAAAGTCCGAACACGAGCTGATGCGCTTCTGTCAGGCGTTCATGACGGAACTGCACCGGCACATCGGCGCGGCCGTGGACGTGCCGGCCGGCGACATCGGCGTGGGCGCGCGCGAGATCGGCTACCTGTTCGGCCAGTACAAGCGGCTCGAGAACCAGTTCACCGGCGCGATCACCGGCAAGGGCGCGGCCTTCGGCGGCAGCCTGATCCGCACCGAAGCGACCGGCTACGGCTGCGCCTACTTCGCGCGCGAGATGCTCAAAGCACGCACGGAGGATTTCGAGGGTCGCCGCTGCCTCGTATCGGGGGCCGGCAACGTGGCGGAGTACGCGGCCGAGAAACTGATCCAGCTGGGCGCGATCGTGCTCACGATGTCCGACCGGACCGGCACGCTCTACTTCCCGGACGGTCTGAGCACCGAACAGCTGGCCGAGATCATCGACCTCAAGCGGCGCGCCAGTTCGCTCGATGCGCTGGCCTCCGGCGCCGGTGTCAAGTTCCTGCCGCGCTCGCGGCCCTGGGCCATCCCCTGCGACGCCGCGTTCCCGTGCGCGACGCAGAACGAGATCGACGCAGCCGATGCGCGCACCCTGCTCGACAACGGCTGCTTCCTCGTCGCCGAAGGCGCCAACATGCCGGCCACCTCCGAGGCCGCGCAGATCTTCGAGGACGCCGGCATCCTCTACGCGCCCGGCAAGGCCGCCAATGCCGGTGGCGTCGCCATCTCCGGCCTCGAGATGACGCAGAACGCGATCCACCTGTTCTGGACCCGCGAAGAGGTCGACAAGCGACTCGTCGAGATCATGGGCCACATCCATGAGCAGTGCGTCGAGTACGGCACGAAGAACGGCTGCACCAACTACGTCACGGGCGCCAACATCGGCGGGTTCGTCAAGGTGGCGGACGCGATGCTGGCGTACGGAATCGTTTGAACGGAAGGGAGAGGGAGAGGGAGAGTTTCAGGGGAAGGGGAAGGGGGAAGGGGGAAGGGAGCCTTCAACCTTCATCCCCCACC
>JBFFZF010000183.1:0-10021 GCA_041568755.1 Longimicrobiales bacterium
ACGGGGGTTCGCCGCGCGCTGCACCAGCCGCCGTGGCCAACTGGTGATACGCTCCGGACCGGGAAGACGATGGACCTCGGTGCGCTGAACCACGCCGACTTCGCGGCCCGCCTGGGTGATACCTTCCGCGTCGTTGCGGGCGACGTTGGCGTTGTGGAGCTCGAGTTGACGGAGGCGAAGCAGGCGGCGGGCGAACACCGGCCCGACAACGCGTTCTCCATCCTGTTCAGGGGGCCACTCGACCGGTTCCTCGCCCAGGGGATCCACGACCTGGAGCACGAGGCGCTCGGAACACTCCCGATCTTCCTCGTCCCGATCGCCGAGACCGAGGACGGCTTCCTCTACGAGGCCGTGTTCACGCGCCTCGAGAAGCACGACGCGCCGAAGAAGTAGCGCGCCCCGGCGCCGGCCTTACGCGACGGGGCGCCACTCCATGAGGACGTACGCCTCGAAGTCCTCGATCACGGCGAAGCCCAGCCGTTCGTAGAAGCGGAGCGCCGCCGTATTCCCCTTGTAGACCGAATGGCGGAGCGGCAAGCCAACCGCCTGCGCTTCCCTCTGCAGCTCGCCGAGCAGGGCCGAGCCCGTGCCGGCGTTCCTGTGTTCCGGGAGGAGGGCGATGTCGAGCAGGCGGATCTCGTCCTCCCGGCGGTCCACCCAGATCCGGCCGACGGGCTCGCCGGCGACGAGCACGATCGAGTGCACCGCTCCGGGAAAGCGGGCGGCGTAGTCCGCCCGCTGGGCGTCGAACTGCATGTCGAGGAAGGCCCGCTTCTCGTCGTCGCTCCATGGAACGACCGCCAGCTCCTCGGCACGCGTGCTCGCGTAGATCTGCCGCAGGAGCGGCTCGTCGTCCGGCGCGACCGGCCGCACCGTCGTCACGCTGACTCCGCCATGCGTCTTCCGCCGGAGCCCGCCCGCCTAGGACCGGCTCGGGTAGAGGCCGACCAGGGCGATGATGAAGTTGAGCGTCAGGAACGGTTGCATGTTGTTGTGCGCCTGACCGCCCCCGGTCGGCTCCAGAGAGCCGTTCGCCATGGCCACGCGCGGAGCGGTGGCAGCGGCTTCCGAGTTGTACGCGTTGCCCCCGACGCTGCGGGCCAGCGCCATGGTGGCGTCCGCCGCGAAGACCGTCGCGGGGTTGGTGTTGCCCCTGAGCGTGTGGGTGTGGTTGGGGATCTGGGCCTCGGTGAGCGTCGCCGTCTCGACGCCGCCTTTCTCACCCAACCGCCGGGCGGTCAACCCCGGCCCCCTCCCAGGGTGCATGGGGGCACGGCCCTTCAGATTCGGCAACGCCGTGGTCGTGCGCCCGTCTCCGCCGTAGGTGGTGCCGATGAGCGAAAAGAGCGCCGTATTCTGGGCAATCGGCAGGAGCTGACCGTCGCAGAAGGCCCAGCCCCGGGGCGCGAAGTTGCCCGCGAAGATCTTGATCTCGGCCAGGAACGGCTCGGACATCGGGGCCTCCTATTGACGCGACGGGTAGATGCCGAAGAGCGCGATGATGAAGTTGACACACAGAAACGGCTGGAGGTTCGTGTGGGGCTGGTTGCCTCCCACGCCAGTGACGGCATCGGCCGACATGTCCACGTTGGGAGGCACCGGACGGAACACGCGCACGTTGGGCGAAGCGCCCAGAAACTGGTTCGACGGATTGCTCTGCGTCCCGGCCGCCGTCGAGAGCTGGACGACATGCGTGTGACTCGGCAGCTGGGTCACGGTCACGACTTCCTGTTCTGTCCCGCTCTTCTGCCCAAGATTCCGGGGCGAGAGCCCGGGACCTGCGCCAGCGTGGATCGGGATCCGGCCCCGCAGGTCCGGGAGCCCGAACGTGGTGCGCCCGTCTCCGCCGTAGATCGTCCCCAGCAGCGAGAAGAGCGCGTCGTTCTGAGAGACCGCCAGCAACTGTCCGTCCGCGAAGGCCCACCCCCTGGGCGCGAAATTGCCGGCGAACATGCGGATCTCCCCGACGAAAGGCTCGGACATGATCTCACCTCCTCAATTCCGCGAGGGGAAGAGCCCCTGGAGAGCGATGCCGAAGTTCAGCACCAGGAACGGCATCATGTTGTTGTGGCCCTGGCTGTTGCCGGTGCTCGCCAGCGTCCCCGGAACGGGCGAGACCTTTTCTGTCGCCTGTGGCGTTCCGTACGCGTTGTTGAAGGCGCCGAGCAGGTTGCCGGCCGGTATCGGATTGTTCCCGTTGGCATCCGTGCCCTGCAGTGCGTGATCGTGAGACGGCATCTCTGCGGTGCCGAGGGTGTTGTTCTCCTCGCCTGCCTTCGATCCGAGCAGGTGAATGCTGCCGTTGCTCGAACCGACGTGGATCGGCGTGCGGCCACGCAGGTCGGGCAGGGCGAACGTCGTCCGCCCATCGCCGCCGTACGTCGTTCCCAGGAGCGAGTAGAGTGACTGGTTCTGGCTGATCGGCAGGATCTGCCCATCGCAGAGCGCCCACCCGCGCGGGGCGAAGTTGAAGCCGAAGATCCTGATCTCGGCGAGGAACGGCTCGGACATGCTCGTCTCCTCTGGCTGGTGGTCGCCGTGTCGTGCGCGCTGCTGCGCGCCGGCACGGACCGACGCGGTCCCCGGTGCAACCTCATCCCTTATCGAGCAGACTTCTTCCCCTTCTTCTTCGCGCCGGCCTTTCCCGTCAGGCCCGCCGTCTTCTTCGGGCGTTTCACGGCCGCCGTTCGCGCCTGGCCGGGAACCACGATGAACTGTGCTTCCGCGATCTGCCCCCAGAACTCGTAACGGATCGTGTAAGTCTGCCCGGGCTTCAGTTTGCGTGCATCGAGTTTCAGCGTGCGCGGCACATTGTGCGAATGTCCCGAGGCGACGACCTGGGTGGTGTGAGGATGGACGTGCGTCGCGGACCGCTTCCTGGCTCTGGGACCCGAACCGCGCGGCGCGCGGAGCACTTCCTTGTGATTCTGATCCAGAACGTGCCAGTTGTGCACGTCGTCCGCACTCGCCGCGCCCAGCACGTAGTCGTGCTCCCCCGTGTTGTGAATCCGGGCCAGCACATCCACGTCCACCACGGTGGAGCGCGGGCTCACCGTCACGACACCGGGAGCATCCAACTGGGCTCGAATCGCTCCGTCTGGCATGAACCCTCCATTGCCGCTGTACGGGAGCGCTCGACCGCTTCACGGCGCGACCCGAGGGCGCCCCGAGCGGCGGGCGATCCCGAACGGGCCGGCCATGGCAACGGTCGGAGCGTGAAACAGAGAGCAGTCACTCAGGCGTTCGGCAGGCGCACCTGAATGACGCCTTCGACGGGAGTTTTCGCTCGATCGCCTCGGTCATGGCACGCCGTGGCGGTTCGATCAACGCCACGGAGTCTGACCGCGGAGCCCCGGTCCCGAGCCCCGAAAAGAAGCGGTGCAGCGCCAGGTAACGGCGCCTTGACGACCGACGGTCGGCGAAGGCCCGGCCTGTGTGCCGAAAGTACGCTGTCCGGCACACAGGGTCAACGAAAATGATCGCGCCTCGAGCCGAGCCCACGTGGCGCGGTTCAATCGATGAGCGACTCGAATTGCTCGGCCATCGACGGATGGCCATGCAGCCTTGCCGCCTCGATCCCACGCCGGTACGCCTCCCGCGCATCGTCTGTGCGGCCCAGCTGCGTCAGCGCGTGGCCCAGCCGGCCCCAGGCGTTGCCTTCATCGTCCGCCGCGGCCAGGTAGGCACGCAGCTGTTCGACGACGTCCTCCCAGCGACCGGCCTTCTCGTACTCGGCGGCCAGGCCGAAGCGGAGACGGGCATCGCCGGGTCGCTTCTCGAGCAGCGCGAGCAAGGAGGTGATGCGGTCGCTCATTCGACGGCGTCGGGCAGAGCTTCGTCTTCGCCCGGTGACAGGCTGAGCAGCCAGCCCACGGCGACGACGGCCAGCGCACCGATCACGTTGTGCCAGAGGAACGAGACGGACGGCGCCAGGACCGTGACGGCGCCGACCAGGCCCATCCCGGCGAGCAGGCCGATGAACGCGCCGTGGCCGCGGGCGCGCGGGATCATGGCCAGCAGGAAGACGCCCAGGATCGAGCCGTAGAAGAACGAGCCGAACCGGTTGACGACCTCGATGAGCGAGCCCAGCGACACGGCGTAGGTCGCGACCACGCAGCAGAACAGCCCCCAGAAGCCGGTCGCGAGCTTGCCCACGAACAGGAAATGCGCGTCGGGCCCGTCCGCGCGGATCCAGCGTCGGTAGAAATCGACCACGCTGGCCGTCGACAGCGCGTTCAGCTCCGCAGCGATGCTCGACATCGCGGCGGCCAGGACGGCGGCGATGAACAGACCGGCGAAGCCGATGGGCAGGTGGCCCAGCACGAAGGCCGGGATGATGTAGTTCACGTCGCGCGAGCTCTCGCCGGTCACCGTCGTGGCCAGCGCCAGCGCCTCATCGCGGACGGCAACGAGCTCGTCCTGGCTGGCAAGGAACGCCTCGCGCGCGCCGGCCTGCTCGGGCAGGCCGCGCGTCGACGCGACGGTGCTGGCGGCCTGGCGGCGCTGCTCGAACGCGTCGGCGTAGCGCGTCTCGAGGGCGCCGTACGTCGCGGGCTCGGCCGCGCGCACGCTCGCCTCGTGCGCCGGGTTGTACAGCAGCGGCGGCCGCGTGAACAGGTAGAACACGAAGACCAGGACGCCGACCATCAGCACGAGCGCCTGCAACGGGATCTTCCAGTACGCGCTCATCAGCAGCGAGCTGCGCGCGGCGTCCACGGATTTCGCCGTCAGATGCCGCTGGACCTGGCTCTGGTCGGTCCCGAAGTACGACATCATCAGGAACGTCCCGCCGATGAGGCCGGACCAGAACGTGTACGTCTCGTTGATGTCGAATCTGAAGTCGAACGTCTGCAGCCGGCCGGCCGCGCCCGCGATCGTCAGGGCCTCGCCCATGCCTACGCCGTCCGGCATGCCGAAGAGCAGGGCCGCGACGACGGCGAACAGGCCGAACACGATGAGGACCATCTGCTTGACGTCGGCCCAGGCCACGGCCTGCACGCCGCCGATCATCGTGTAGAGCACCGTCGGCACGCCGATCAGACCGACGGCCCAGATCAGATCCATCCCGAAGATCGCGGAGAAGATGACGGCGGGCGCCGAGATGATCACGCCGGCTGACATGCCGCGCGACAGCAGGAACAGGAACGCGGTCAGCGCGCGCGTCTTCGCGTCGAAGCGGCGCTCCAGGTACTCGTACGCGGTGTAGACCTTCGCGCGGTACAGGAACGGCACGAGCGTGACGGACAGGATGAGCATCGCGATGGGCAGGCCGAAGTAGAACTGCACGAAGCGCATCCCGTCGGTCGCGCCCTGCCCGGTCGTGCCGACCATCGTGATCGCGCTCAGCTGCGTCGCCATCACGGACAGACCGACCACCCACCACGGCAGGCTGCGCTTGGCCAGGAAGTAGCCTTCCAGCTCGTCCGTGCCCTTCGAGCGGCGCAGCCCGTCGATGACGATGTAGCCGATGTAGAGGGCGACGACGAGCCAGTTGAGCCAGTGCATGCGCGTCAGACCCCGCCGAAACGCGCCTGCAGCAGGCCCAGCGCGATGAGCGCCAGGATCTGCACGATGACGACCTGCACGGCGATGCGCTTCAGCCTCTGCCGCGTGGCGTCGTCATCTGGCGCGTCGTGTTCGGTCGCGTCGTCCAGCGAATGCGTCATGCGTGCGGCCTCATTCCGCAAACGGTCGGGCACGGGGTCCGGTTACGCCGGTGCCGCGCCAAGGTCAGGCGATCCGGCCGCGGACGCAAGCGCGCCGGCAGGCTGCGGACGCCCGGGAGGCGCTGCAATGACGGACCGCAACAGGCCGCCGCTTGCCGGCCGGGCCGGCGCACCACACCTTGCGGCGTCGGATCTGCCGGGAGGCGACCCCCCATGCGCATCACGACCACGATCCCCGCCGAGCGCACCAGACGGGCCGGCCGCGCGACGCCATCGCCGCGCCCGGCAACGGCCACGACCGCGACGGCGGCCGTGCCTGCCTTCTCGCTGGCCACCCTGGCGGTCGAAGCGCCGGCCTCGGCCTCCGCGACGGACCGGCTGCGCATCGGCGCGCCCGCTGACGCGCAGGAACAGGAAGCCGATCGCCTGGCCGACGCGGCGCTGCGCGGGCCGCAGGCCGCACCGCGACGCTGTCCGTGCGGCGGCATGGTGGAGGGCGGCGGCGAGTGCGCGGCCTGCCGGGCGAAGCGGCTCGCGCGACTGCGGCGCACGCCCGCGGCGGCGTCCGCCCGCGCAGGTGACGCGCCGGCCATCGTGCACGATGTGCTGCGTGAACCCGGCCGGCCGCTCGATCCCGCGACGCGTGCGGACCTCGAGCCTCGGCTGGGCCACGACCTGGGCCACATCCGTGTGCACACGGACGCCCGCGCCGCCGCGTCCGCCAGAGCTGTTCAGGCGCTGGCCTACAACGTGGCCGATCACGTCGTGTTCGCCGCGGGCCGGTACGATCCCGCATCGACGGCGGGTCGGCGGCTGCTCGCGCACGAGCTGGTCCACGCGACACACCAGAACGATTCGCCCGCCACCCGCGAACCCGTGCTGCGCCGCAAGCTCGAGGTTCTCGAGCCCTCGAAGAACATCCCGAACCCCGGTGGCAAGGGCCGCGTCATCACGAACCGCCAGCAGATCCTGGAGTACATCGAGACGCTGTGCGATTCGCCGCTCGCCGGGATCTCGATCGGAGCAGGGGGCCAGGTGACGTCGACGCTGTGCGATGATGCGACGCTGATCCCGGGCGTGATCGACCGGACCGTCCACGGCTGCATGTGCCTGTGCGATGTCATCAACAACACGCACCGGATCACGATCACGGTCGACGACACGACGGGGCCGCACACCTCGATGGGTCCGGGCGCGGTGCAGCCGGGCGGGACGGACGCCGATATCGTCGTGTGGTCCGACAACGCAACCAAGGCGATCGGCGCGCCTACGGTATCGGGCAAGCTCCTCGATGTGCCGCAGTGGCTGGCGCTGGGCCACGAGATGTGCGGCCACGCCTGGCTGGGCATGCAGGGACGCGAGGACCCCGGCCCGAAGTGGACCGGCCTGCCCGGTCACGTGCCCGCCACGGAGCGCGAGAACCTGATCCGCCGCGAGCACGACATCGAGGCGCGCGCGATCTGGCGCGAGCCCTTCTGCGGCGAAGGCTTCGTGTTCGAGAAATCGAAAGGCCGGCCGGCCACGCCCGCGGCCGTCAAGGCAGGGTCCCCGGACTGGCTGACGAACTGCACCGAATGGCGGAACAGCCTGAACTGGCTGAACTGCACCAACTACAAGCTCTCGGACACGATCCCCGAGAAAGTGCCCAACCTGTGTCCGCGCGATGCCATGCGGGCGTAGCGCGAATCGCCAGGACGCCTCAGGCCTGCGCGCCCTCCAGCACCGGGATCGGCTGGCCGGGCTGCCACTCGACGATGCGGCCCGCGACCGCTGACGCGGCGACAGTGTAGGGCGACGCGAGGTAGAGCCGGCCCGGACCGGAACGGCCAGGGAAGTTGCGGTTCTGCGAGCTGATCGTGACTTCGTCCGCCCGCTTGCTGGTGCCCGGGCCGGCGGCGATGCACGCGCCGCAGCCCGGCTCGATGAACTCGGCGCCCATCTCCTCGAACAGCGCGAGGTAGCCGCGCTCGTCGCAGTACTGGCGGACCTCCTGTGAACCGCACTGGATGAACATCTTCACCGCCGGGTGCACGCGCAGCCCCTGCGCCCTCGCCGCGCGCAGCACGGTGGCGTACATGTCCATGTCTTCCTTCTTGCCCGCCGTGCACGAGCCGGCGTAGGCGACCTCGATCACGACGGGGTCCGCGCCCATCTCGTCGATGTACAGCCCGTTGCCGGGATCGCCGGGCAGCGCGACCATCGGCCGAACGGTCGACGCGTCGATCTCGATGACCTTGACGTACTCCGCGTCCGCATCGGAGAAGAGGTTCTCGCACAGCGCGGCCGCACGGTGGTGACCCATACCGCGCTCCGTGATCAGGTAGTCGATCACGCGCTCGTCCGGCGCGATGATGCCGGTGAACGCGCCCACCTCGGCCGCCATGTTCGTCATCGTCGCACGCTCGTCGACGGACAGCGCCTCGACGGCGTCGCCCGCGTACTCGATGATCTGGCCGATGGCGTGGCCGTCCTTGATGTAGGGGTGGCGCAGGATCTCCAGCATGAAGTCCTTGGCCGTCACGCCGGCCGGCTTGCGGCCGCGCACGATGACCTTGAATGAGGGCGGCACGGACACCCGCACATCGCGCGTGATCCACGCGTTGAAGATCGCGGTCGTGCCGACACCGAACGCGATGCAGCCGGCCGCGCCCGCGTGCGGCGTATGCGAATCCGTACCGACAATCATCATGCCCGGCTCGGCATAGGACTCGAGCACCTTCGAGTGGCAGATCGCCTCGGAGCCCAGACGCGCGCCGATGCGCTCGCCGTACAGCCGGATGCCCTGCCGGTTCGCGAACTCGCGCTGCTTGACCTCGAGTTGCCGCGCGACATCCAGCAGCCCCAGCTGCACGCGCTCCGCCGGCATCACCTCGTGCAGGTACGTCAGGTGGTCGCGGAACATCAGGATCGAGCCGGGATCCGTGACCCTGGCATCCCTGCCCAGCTTCTCCTCGAAGAAGATCGCGGCCATCGGCGAGACGTACTCGTGCGAGAAGCGCAGGTCCGTGCGCACGAAGCCGCTGTCGCCCGGCTGCACCCATGGCACGCCGAAACGGCCCTTCGCCGCATCGACGACCCACTTGGCCGCGAAGATCTTCTCCGCGATGGTCATGGGCGGCCGGCCCGCCACGCGCGGCCGGGGCGTGCCCGGTGCGCGGGCCGCGTCCGCGCCGTCGCCGGACTCAGGCACGCCGCGGTTCGTGGGCTGCGATGTCGCCGCGACCTGGATCGCCGCGTCCTCCGGCGTCCACCGCTCCGGGTCCGGGTCCTCGATCGCGGCGCCACGCATGCGCTGCACGTCCTCCTCGCCGCCGTGATCGACCGGCTCGGCGGCACCGGCCTCGAGCTGCGAGAGGACGGGCGGGATCGTGACGTTGCCCTGCAGCCGCGCGACGTTGTACTCGAACAGCCCGCCGTACGCGATGATCTCGCGCGTGATCGGGTCGACGCCCTCCATGAACTCCTGCAGCGGGATCTCCTCACCCGCACGGATACGCTCGATCAGCGAGAAGTCCGTGGACGTGAGGATGCCCAGGTTCTGGCAGTTCTCGTTGTAGATGCGCTCGATGTTCTCCGCGATGACGATGCGGATCCCGGCCATCAGCTCGGCGTAGGGCGACTGCTCGCGCGAGCTGCCCTTGCCGCGCCGCTTGCCGCTGACGGAGCAGACGAAGCCGCCCTTCTTCACGGACCCGCGCACGACAGGGAACTCGCCGCCGGCACGCAGCCCCAGGTACGGGAACTGACCCAGCGTCTCGTCGAAGTAGTAGCAGATGTAGGCGGGCGTGATCTCGTCGGTCGAGATCTGGTCGCGCAGCTTCCCGCGCAGCGCATCGGTCAGCTCGAGGTCCTCACCCTCGAGCTGCCGGCGCATCAGGTCGGCATCATCGACCAGGAAGAGCACGCGTCCATCGAACCGGACGCCGTCCGGGCGGCGCTCGACAGCGAGCTTGCGAAGATCTTCGTGCATCGGGTTCCTCAGCTGCAATTCGGTGTCAGGCCGTAAAGTGACCGGTCCGCTGCGCAATCGGCAAGTGTGCGTACCCGGGTCTGCGCCCGGTGCGCGGTCAGGGCGCGGTCCCGCCCGAGCCACCCGGCACGGTTTCGACGTCGACGACGTTGTCATCACGCCGGCGATCGATCAGCCGGCGCCACGGATCGATGCCGGCACGGGCCGGCTCTCCGGTCACGATCACGGTGATCGACTGCGCCCCGCTGCGGATGCGGTGCAGGCCACGGTACAACAGCTCGCCCCGCCGGTCGCCCGCATCCGCACCGAACACACCGATCTCGACCACATCGTCGAGCGGCACCTCGGTCTCGCGGCCGATGCTGTCCGCGCGCAGCTTGCGCGC
>JBFFZF010000184.1:0-9884 GCA_041568755.1 Longimicrobiales bacterium
CCTCCACGCCCCATCCCCGGTCCCGCCGTCCCCCATCCGTGCCTAGACCAGCATCCCCGCGATGGTGGCCGTCATGAACGCCGCCAGCGTTCCCGCGATCATGGCGCGCAGTCCCAGCCGTGCCAGATCGCTGCGCCGCGACGGCGCGATCCCGCCGATGCCGCCGATCTGGATCGCGATCGAACTGAAGTTGGCGAATCCGCACAGCGCGTACGTGGCGATGATGACGGAGCGCGGCGACAGGTCGGCTGCGCCGCCCAGGTACGAGCTGAGCTGCAGGTACGCGACGAACTCGTTGACCACGGTCTTCACGCCCAGCAGCGTGCCCACGGCCGTGGCATCCTGCCAGGGCACACCCATCAGCCACGCCAGCGGCGCGAGCAGCCAGCCCAGGATCGACTCGAAGTTGAGCGCCTGCCCGTCGGCCAGGATGTTCCACCCCTGCAGCAGCCCGGTCACGCCCGTCACGGCGCCGACCCAGCCGAGCAGCGCATTGGCCAGTGCGATGAGCGCGATGAAGGCGAGCAGCATCGCGCCGACGTTCGCGGCCAGGCGCAGCCCTTCGCCCGCGCCGCGCGCCGCCGCGTCGATCACGTTGGCGTCGATCTTCTCGACCTCGACGGTCAGCGTGCCGCGCGTGACCGGTTCCTCGGTCTCCGGCATCATGATCTTGCCGAACACGAGGGCGGCCGGGGCGGACATCACACTGGCGGCGAGCAGGTGCCCGGCAATGTCCGGAAAGTAGAAGACGAGCATGCCCACGTACGCGGCCATGACGCCGCCGGCGACCGTGGCGAAGCCGCCCGTCATGACCGTCATCAGCTCGGACATCGTCATGCGCTCGACGAACGGCTTGATGAGCAGCGGCGCCTCGGTCTGGCCGAGGAAGATGTTGCCCGCCGCGGAGAGCGTTTCCGCACCCGAGGTCCGCATCGTGCGCATCATCACCCACGCCACGCCCTTCACGACCAGCTGCATCACACCGAAGTAGTAGAGCACCGTGACGAGCGACGAGAAGAAGATGATGGTGGGCAGCACGTTGAAGGCGATGAACGCGCCGGTCTGCGCGACGGTGTCGGCCTGGGGGGCCATGGGTGCGTTGCTGCCCGGCACCCCCGTGCCTACGGGCACGTTGTTCCAGACCAGGTCGCCGAAGATGAAGCGCGCGCCTTCGACGGTGAAGCCGAGCAAGGCGACGACCACGTCGTTGACGCCGGCGAAGAGCGCTTCGCCGAGCGGGGTCTTGAGGATGAAGATGGCGAACACGAGCTGCAGGCCCACACCCCAGATGACGAGACGCCACGGCATCGCCTTGCGGTTCGTGCTGAGCAGCCAGCCGATGCCGATCAGGGTGACCATGCCGAGCAGCGAGATCATGCGCTGCCCCAGCGAAACATCGACGTCCTGCCGCGTCGCGCTGAGCGACTGGCCGGCCTGGGGCGCGGCCTGGATCGCGTCGACTGTCGCGGCGGCGGCGGCGGGCGCGGGCGCGGCGCGCGCCGTGGTGGCCGCGGCGACGAGCATGCCCAGGACGCCGCACAGCGCCACCACGCCCACGAATCTCCCTGCGGACCGCTTCATCCGGGTTCTCCCGCTGCCGGTCGGAACGCCGCGGCGCGCCCGGATGGACGCGGCCGGCCTGCCCTCGAAACGGGCGACACGTTAGGCCGGGCCCGGCAGCCGGTCAAACCGGGGCAGCCGGCCGGTGGTGCGGCGCCCCGTCAGGCGCCACATTGCGCCCGTCGGAACTCACCTTCGCCGGATGAAGACCATGCGCCGTTCACTGCTGCTGATCGGGCTCGCCTGCGCCGCGTGCGCAGAGCCCGCGCCGATGCACGACCTGGTTCTCGCGAACGGACGCGTCATGGATCCCGAGTCGGGACTGGACGCGGTCCGCCATGTCGGCATCGTGGACGGCCGGATCGCGACGATCTCCGAGGACCCGCTCCAGGGCGCACGCGTCATCGACGTGACCGGGCACGTCGTGGCGCCCGGATTCGTCGATCTGCACGCGCACGGCCAGATCGAGGAGTCGTTCGCGCTCATGGTCCGGGACGGCGTCACGGCCGGGTTCGAACTGGAAGTCGGGACGGGCGACGTCGCGGCCTGGTACGCGGAACGCGAGGGCGGACAGCGCGTGCACTACGGCGTGAGCGCAGGCCACATCCCGGTGCGCATGGCCGTCTTCGGGGACCCCGGTGATCTGCTCCCCGCCGGCGTGGGCGGCAGCGCCACCGCCTCCCCCGATCAGCTGGATCAGATCGAACGAGGGCTGCGCGCGGGGCTCGATCAGGGCGCCGTGGCGATGGGGTTCGGCAGCGCGTACACGCCGGGCGCGACCATGGCCGAGATCGAGCGCATGTTCCGCATCGCCGCAGAGGCCGGTGCGACCGCGCACATCCACATGCGCGGCGGGACCGCCGGGCTGGACTCGACGATCGCCGCGGCCGCAGCCGCCGGCGTCCGCCTGCACATCGTGCACATCAACTCGAGCGCCGACGTGCAGCTGGAGGCGTTCCAGCAGGCCATCCGGGCCGCGCGCGCCGCCGGGCTGGATGTGACGACCGAGGCCTACCCGTACGGCGCGGGCATGACCGAGATCCAGTCGGCGCTCTTCGACGACTGGGCGTCGTGGCCCGACGACCGGTTCCCGCTGCACCAGTGGGTCGCGACGGGCGAGCGGCTGACGCGCGAGAGTTTCGCGAAGTATCGCGCCGCCGGCGGCACGGTCATCATCCACGGCCGGACCGAGGACATGACGCGCGCCGCCATCGTGGACTCGCTGACCATGATCGCGAGCGATGGCTTCATCGTGAACGGCCGCGGGCACCCGCGCACGAGCGGGACGTACGCGAAGATCCTGGGGCGCTACGTCCGCGACGAGGGCGTCGTGTCCCTGATGGACGCGCTGCGCCGCATGTCGCTCGAGCCCGCGCGCCGCCTCGAAGCGCGCGTCCCCGCCATGGCGAACAAGGGCCGCATCCGCGTCGGCGCCGACGCCGACCTGACCGTCTTCGATCCGGCCACGGTGATCGACCGCTCCACCTACGAGGACGCGGCCATCCCGTCCGCCGGCATTCCGTGGGTCATCGTGGGCGGAACCGTGGTCGTGGACGGAGGCACGCTGACCGAGGCCAGGCCCGGCCGGGCGGTGCGCGCCGCCGTGCGCTGAACGCTGCGGCTCACCACCAACCGCGGTGCGCCACCTCGAACGGACTCAACTGTACGCGGTGGCGGCGCGCGGCGACGAGCTGGCGGTTCTCGAACAGCTTCACCATCACCAGCCCGGCCACGAACCCGCCGATGTGCGCCCAGAACGCGACGCCGCCGCCATCCACGGGCGCGGCGACACCGGAGAAGACCTGCAGCACGAACCACCAGATGAGCACGATCCAGGCCGGGATCGGGATCACCTTGATGAAGATGATGAAGAAGAACAGCGTCTGGATGCGGATGCGCGGGTAGAGCAGCAGGTACGCGCCCATGACACCGCTGATCGCGCCCGAAGCGCCCACCATCGGGACCGGTGATGTCGGCGCCATCACGATGTGCGTGACGGCCGCGAGGACACCCGCGATCAGGTAGAACGCCAGGAAACGCAGGTGCCCCATCGAATCCTCGATGTTGTTCCCGAAGATCCACAGGAACCACATGTTCGAGATGAGATGGAGCCAGCTGCCGTGCATGAACATGCTGGTCAGCAAGGCTTCCGTCGTCAGCCCGCCCAGCACACACGGCGGCAGATCGGGCGCCAGCTCGACCGCACGGAACCCCTCCGCTGACCCCGTGATCTCCGCCGGGATCGCGCCGAACGCGCACACCGCGTTGGCCAGTACTTCGGCGGACATGCCCGCACCCTGGATGAGGATCCACGCCGCGATGTTCAGGCCCACCAGCAGATACGTGATGAGCGGCGCGAGTGAGGTCGGGTTTTCATCCCGCAACGGGAACAGGCGAGCCTCCGGGCACCGGGACGCGCCACGATAGCCGGACCCAGGGGGCCAGGCAAACGGACGGATCAACGGTTACGGGAGGGGCGGGAAAGGGGATGGGGGGTGGGGATGAAGGATGGGCACGGCGGGTCGGGCAGTCGTGCCCGGGCACTCCGGCGCCGCGCACGCCGACGGGCGCCGGCCTTCATCCGGCAGCCGACCCCTGCCACACCGGCAGCGCACGGGCCCGACCCCGGCCATTCTGGCCGGAAACGGGCGCCTGTGCGCGGCACGCGCCATGCACCCCTCTGCGCACGCCTGCGGTGGTCTCGTGCAGGCCGCAGTGCCGGATAAACGACAAAGCGAGGAGACTCATGGCGAAGGTGATCGGCATCGACCTCGGGACGACGAACTCGGTGGTCGCGGTGATGGAAGGCGGCGACCCGGTCGTCATCCCGAACGCGGAAGGCGGGCGCACGACGCCGTCGGTCGTCGCATTCACGAAGGACGGCGAACGGCTGGTCGGTCAGGTGGCACGCCGGCAGGCGATCACCAACCCGACGAACACGGTCTTCTCCATCAAGCGCTTCATGGGCCGCAAGGGCGGCGAGGTGACGGAGGAGCGGGGCCGCGTACCGTACGACGTGCGCACCGATGCGCAGGGCCGTGTCGAAGTGCACATCCCGAACGCGGGGAAGACGTTCACGCCGCCCGAGATCTCCGCGATGATCCTGCAGAAGATGCGGCAGACCGCGGAGGATTACCTGGGCCACGAGGTCACGCAGGCCGTCGTCACGGTGCCGGCGTACTTCAACGACGCGCAGCGTCAGGCCACGAAGGACGCGGGCAAGATCTCGGGCCTCGAAGTGCTGCGCATCATCAACGAGCCGACGGCGGCTGCGCTGGCGTACGGGCTCGACAAGAAGAAGGACGAGAAGATCGCCGTGTTCGATTTGGGCGGCGGCACGTACGACATCTCGATCCTCGAACTGGGTGACGGTGTCTTCGAGGTCAAGGCCACGAACGGCGACACGCACCTGGGCGGCGACGACTTCGACCAGCGCATCATCGACTGGCTGGTCGTCGAGTTCAAGCGCGACCAGGGCATCGACCTGTCGCGCGACGCCATGGCGCTGCAGCGGCTGAAGGAGGCGGCAGAAAAGGCCAAGATGGAGCTGTCGACCACCATGTCGACCGATATCAACCTGCCCTTCATCACGGCCACGCAGGAGGGCCCGAAGCACCTCAACATCACGCTCTCCCGCGCCAAGCTCGAGCAGCTCGTCGAAGAGCTGATCCAGCGTACGATCCCGCCCATGAAGCAGGCGCTCACCGACGCGGGCCTCGAGCCCGGCCAGATCGACGAGGTCATCCTCGTGGGCGGCTCCACCCGCATGCCCAAGGTTCAGGAAGTCGTACGCACCTTCTTCGGCAAGGAGCCGCACAAGGGCGTGAACCCGGACGAGGTCGTCGCCGTCGGTGCGGCGATCCAGGGCGGCGTGCTCGCCGGCGACGTCAAGGACGTGCTCCTGCTCGACGTGACGCCGCTGTCGCTCGGCATCGAGACGCTGGGTGGCGTAATGACCACGCTCATCCCGCGCAACACCACGATCCCCACGAAGAAGGCGGAGGTCTTCTCGACCGCCGAGGACAGCCAGACCACCGTCGAGATCCACGTGCTCCAGGGCGAGCGGCCCATGTCCATCGACAACAAGACGATCGGCCGCTTCCAGCTCACCGGCATCCCGCCGGCGCCGCGCGGCATGCCGCAGATCGAGGTCACGTTCGACATCGATGCCAATGGCATCCTGCACGTGACCGCGAAGGACCGCGCCACGGGCAAGGAACAGAAGATCCGCATCGAGGCGTCCAGCGGCCTGAGCGAGAGCGAGATCGAGAAGATGGTCAAGGACGCCGAGGCCCACGCCTCGGACGACAAGTCGCGCAAGGAGAAGATCGAGACGCGCAACCAGCTCGACTCGCTCGTCTACCAGGTCGAAAAGGACACCAAGGACTGGGGCGACAAGATCTCCGACGACGCGCGCACCCAGATCGACGCCGCCGTCGAGCGCGCCAAGAAGGCGCTCAAGCAGGACGACCAGACCGAGCTCGAAGGCGCGCGGGACCAGCTCATGCGCGCGTTCAGCGCGGCCGGCCAGCAGTTCTACCAGGCCCAGTCCGCCGAGCAGGCCGAGACCGCCGAGCAGCCCGCCGGCGCAACGGCCGACGCGACCGCCGGCGCGGGCAGCACCGCCGCGGCCGATGAGGACGTCGTCGAAGCCGACTACGAGATCGTCGACGACGAGAAGTAGCGAACACGTCAGCTGCGGGCCCTCGGGATGGGTTCCGGGGCTGGTGATCGGGAACGGATGACCCATGATCGTTTCCCGGGAGCCAGCCCCGGCTGCCTGTGGGGCCCCGGTTCGCCGGCCTGATCACGCGGCTCGCGGCTCGAGCCGTCCAGCCTCCGCACGTGTTCCCGCCAGGCCGGCCCCGCTCCGCGGATCTGCCGCACCGGGCGGCGGGCCCGACCCTCCGCCGGCCGCGCTGCTCCAATCCCTTTCGTCTATTGCATTTGCACCTGATATCGTACCAATTCGTGTCAGTTTCCTTGCTAGACCTTGCCTGATATCGATCGCCGTGCTATCATCCGCACAGCCAGGAGGCACCCATGGCCTGCATCTGGATGCTCCACAACACCAGCACCGGGGGCTGGCGGCCGCGACCGATCAGAACCGGCACGGAGGCTGGGGCGCGCCCGGCGGACGAGCCGGAACACCGGTTGCCGGCCGGTCTCGCGCTGCTCTCCGTTGCGGGGCCGGACGCCGACCGGCCGCGCTGGGCGCTGCTCGTCGGGCGGGGCGTCGACGTCCGCGTGAACGGCGAGCCGGTGGGCGCGGGGATCCGGGTGCTGCGCGACCGGGACGCGATCGTGACGGAGCCGGGCCGGGTCGTGTTCTTCTCGACCGAACGCCCGCCCGAGCGGGTGACGATCCCGGCGGACCGCATCGACACCCGGTGCGCGCGCTGCAACACGCCGTTCGCGGCTGGTGTGATGGCGGTGTGCTGTCCGGGCTGTGCCTCCTGGTACCACGCGGTGGACGGCGGCGAGAGGCCGCTGCCCTGCTGGTCGCACCAGCCGCACTGCTCGATCTGCCGCCGCGCCACGGATGCGACGTACGCCTGGACGCCGGAGTGCCTCTGATGCCGGCGGACACCGTGGGCGGGTGGCATGCCGTGCTCGTCGGCGCCGGCAACATCGGGAGTCATCTCGCGCCGCTCGTCGCGCGCCTCGGGCACTTCACGCGCATCACGATCATCGACCCCGACGTCTACGACGGGACCAATCTCGAGACGCAGAGCATCGACCGGTTCGCGGTGGGTCTGCCCAAGGCCGTCGCGGCAGCCGACGCGCTGCGCCGGCTGGACCCCGCGCTCACGGTGCACGCGCTCGTCGCGCCGGTCGAGGCCGTACCGCTCGGGCAGCTGCGCGCCGACCTCGTATTCACGAGCCCGGACGCGCGCCTGCCCCGTCTCACCGTCAGCCGGGCCGCGTGCCGGCTCGGTGTCCCGTGGTGGATCGACGCGGGTGTCGAGGCGGGCGGCTCGCTCGCGCGCGTCACGGTGCGCGCCCCCGCACCGGAAACATCGTGTTATGAGTGCGCGTTCTCGGCCGACGATTACACGCGCCTCGAGACGACGTACAGCTGTGCGTCGCGGGCGCGCGCGGCCACGGGCGCGCCGGCCTGGCTGGGCGCGCTGGCCGCGGCCCTGCAGGCGGCCGAGGTCCCGGCTCTGCTGGCCGACCACGTCGGCGCGGCGGTCGCCGGAGACGACGATGACGTGGCGCGCGCGGGGTGGCAGCTCGTCTACGATGCCGCGCACCGGACGCAGTTCACGACCCGGCTCCGGCGCAACCCGGCGTGCCGCTTCGATCACGCGGTCTGGCCGATCACGCCGCTGGACCGCTCGCCGTTCGCGATGACGGTGCACGATGCGTGGGCGCTGGCGAACGGGACCTCGACCGCGCAGCTGCGTGTGCCCGGCGACACGTTCGTCCGGCGGCTCGTGTGCACAACGTGCGCGGCCGACACGCGCGTGCTGCGGTTGATGCACCGGCTGCAGGCCGCCGAGCGGGCATGCGCATGCGGCGGGCAGCGCATCCCCGCCGGTTTCGATTCGCTCGACGCGCTCACGCCTCCCGCCGACGACGGCGGGGACCTGGCCACCGTATCGCTGGCGTCGATCGGGATCCGGCACGGCGATGTCTTCGCCGTAGAGGATCAGTACTTCGAGTTCGGAGGCCCCCATGCATGACCCCGTGTTCCGCGCGTTCCTCGAGCAGCAGCGCGTGGACGCGCTCCTGCTGGCGGACGCGAGCGACATCCTCGAGCTCACCCCGCTGGACCCGGACCCCTGCCAGCGGTACCTCGCCGAGTTCCGCTGCACGGGGCTCGTGCGGGACGCGGGGGGCGTGCAGCGCGCGGATCGGTTCACGGTCGGCATCCGTCTGCCCGCCGACTACCTGATCCGTATCGAGCCGCTCACCATCGTCACGGTGCAGCGTCCCCTGAATGCGTGGCATCCCAACATCTTCGGGCCTGTGCTCTGCCCCGGGTACATCGTGCCGGGCACGCCGTTGCCCAATCTCCTCTTCGACATCTACGAGATTCTCACGTATCACCGCGTGAACATGAACGAGCAGCACGCGCTCAACCGCGACGCCTGCGCCTGGGCCCGCCAGCATGCGCAGGAGTTCCCGGTCGACCGGCGCCCGTTGCGCCGACCCGTGCGGGCAACGGCCACCGCCGACGCGGAGCCGCGCGCATGACGGGCCCCGACCGGTACGCCTGGCTCGACCGCATCCTGCGCAGCGCGGCCCGCGGCGTCGAACGTCTCGGACCGGACACCTGGCGGCTCGCCCTGTCCGCCCGCGGCCCGCGCATCGCGCTGTCCGTGTGCGAGGACTGGCTCACGCTCTCGGCGCCCCGCACGCGCGCACCCCGCACGGGCGTGTCCGACGGCGCCACCGTCGCGCTGCTCGAAGCCAACCCCGCGCTCGAGCAGGGTGCACGCTTCGTGCTCGACGCCGAAATGGCCGTTCATGCGCGTGTCGACGTCGCGTTGCACCACGAGGCGCGCGGCGAGGCGGACCGTTTCGCGGACCATCTGCCCGTGCGCGCGCGCTCAGCGGTCGATGCGATCGTGCACGCGACGCGCGCGTCGCTCGCCACACTGCGCAGACACGCGGCTGCGCTCGAAGCGCGCCCCGGCGACACGCGCTCGCCCGGCTCCGACGCCAATGTCCGGCGACCCGACGCCGTCGCAGCGGCCATGCTGGCCCTGCCCGAGCGCGGCTGGCGCCTGCACGGCGCCGGAACCCCCCTGCCCCGCGTCGACCTCGATACCGACACGGGCGCCGTCCGCCAGGCCGTCCTCGAGACCCGCGGCGCGAGCGTCCGCATCCGCTGGGACGTCGGCGCCGATCTCCCGGCGGACCCCGGTCCCGAGTCCCGCGCCGCGCTCGCCGCGCTGTTCCTGCGCACGGCCGCCGCCCTGCCGCTCGCGCGGCCCGCCGCCGCCGGCGCCTTCCTCGGCTTCGAGATCACGCTCCCGGCCCCGGTCGAACCCATCCACCTCGAAGCGGCGCTCGGCAGCCTGTCCCTCGCCGCCCGCGCCGCCGCCGACGAAGCCGAGGCCCTTTCGGCCTCACCCGCGCTCGTGCAGGCCTACCGGGCGGCCCTCGGCGTGGCGGCGCCCGGCTCTCTCTCCCCGTTGGCGGCCTTCCGCCAGCGCACGCGCCCTGACGCTTGGTTTCCCAGCGGGAAAGCTTGACTGTAGAATGGATGACAAGTCATACTTTCAAGACGCACGGGAAACGTAAAACCCCCAACACGGAGGATGCAATGGGATACGCACCCCTGGAGCTCGAAGCCCGCGACGTCACGGGGC
>JBFFZF010000185.1:0-9772 GCA_041568755.1 Longimicrobiales bacterium
CGAGGATGGACGCCGGCGCTTCGCGCACGTCATCGGCCGGCTCGATCGGGTGCTGGAACCAGATCACTTCGACGACGCGCCAGACGTAGCCCACGGCGAGCAGCGAGCCGACGATGACCGCGACCGCCGCCGACCAGGCCGCCGCGTCCAGGGCGCCGCTCAGCAGGTACCACTTGCTGATGAAGCCGGACGTGAGTGGCACGCCGATCAGGCCGAAGCCGCCCACCAGGAACGCCGTCATCGTGAACGGCATGCGCCGGCCCATGCCGCGCACGTGCTGGAGATCCGTACCGCCGCGCCGGAACGCCACCGCGGCCAGCGCCATGAACAGCCCGCCCTTGGTCAGCGCGTGGTTGAACAGGTGCACGATCGAGCCCTGCAGCCCTGCCGGATTGGCCAGACCCAGCCCGATCGCGATGTAGCCGATCTGGGCGACACTGGAATAGGCGAGGATGCGCTTCACATTGATCTGGCGGAGCGCGACCCACGAGCCGGCCAGCACGGCCGCGATGCCGCACACCAGCAGGATCAGACCCGTGGGAACCAGGACGAATGCGAACGACGCACCCAGGATCGTGAACATGAAGCGGTACGTGATGTACGCGCCCACCTTCGTCGCCGTGGCGGACAGCAGCGCGGAGACCGGTGATGGCGCGTACGTGTACGCGTCCGGCAGCCACGAGTGCAGCGGGAACAGCGCCAGCTTGATGGCGAACCCGGTCATCAGGAAGGCGAACGCCGTGATGACCGTGCGCCGGTACACCAGATCACCCTGGGCCCAGAGCGCCTGCAGCGCGCGCAGCTGCTGCGCCATGTCGCCCATGTTGAGCGTGCCGGTCACCATGTACAGGTAGCCGATGCCGACCAGGATGAAGCTGGCGCCGATCGTGCCCAGCACGATGTAGTTCATGGTGGCGGACAGGGCGCGCCGGTCGCGGTCCTTGCCCATGGCGACGAGCGCGTACGTCGACAGCGACGAGATCTCGAGCAGCACGTACGCGTTGAAGGCATCGCCCGTCACCGCGATGCCCATCAGCCCGGTCATGCACAGCAGCCAGGCCGAGTAGAAGAAGTGGTGCCGATCCGCCGGGATCTCCGCCATGATGCTCTGGCGCGCACCGAACGTGACCGCCGCTCCGATGGCCGCGACAATGACGAGCACGAAGCCGTTGAGCGCGTCGACACGGTACTCGATGCCCCACGGCACGGCCCAGCTGCCCATCGGGTAGCTGATCGTGGCTTCGGCGGGCGGCAGGGCCAGGACCTGGCGGAGCAGCGTGATGGCGATGGCCAGCACCGCCCAGCTGGTCAGCGTGGCCACGGCCCACGGCGCCGGCCCGGCCAGACGCCGCGTGAACGGCGTGATCAGGCCCGCCAGCAGGGGGACGACGATGATGAGGACCGGGAGGTGGCTCGTCATTCCCGGTCCGCGTTCTCGATGTCCGGCATCTCGACGGTGCCGTAGGCCCGCTTGATGCTGACGACGACGGCGAGCGCGACCGCCGTCGTGCTGACCGACACGACGATCGCGGTCAGGATCAGGGCCGTGGGCAGCGCGTTCGTGTAGCGCAGCGGATCGCGTCCGACCGCGTCCCAGTGCAGCGGCGCGGTGCCGCCCGCGACCTTCCCGATCGAGATGTAGAACAGGAAGATGCCGGTCTGGAACAGGCTGAGGCCGACGACCTTCTTGACCAGGTTCGGCTTCGCGATGACCGGGTACAGCCCGATCATCATCAGCAGGATCGCGATCCAGTAGTTGTAGTGCGCGGTGACCGACACGTCAGTCGTTCCCTTCGCCGGCGTCGTCCGGGGCCGTGCCCTCGGAGATCTCGTTGAAGATCGTGATCATCACCATGGACACGGTGAAGCCGACGCCGTACTCGACCATGGTCATGCCGATGACCTCCGCGCTGCCCGGATCGCCCGGCTTGAGCGGTGTGTGGTCGAGGAAGCGGAACCCTGCCAGCAGCGAGAACGTGCCGGTGCCGGCGAACAGCAGCACACCGAAGGCCAGCAGCGCGTCCGAGACGCGGCGCGGGATGACGCGCCGCATCTGCGCGCCGCCCCAGACCAGACCGTAGAGGATGAACGCGGACGCCACGATCACGCCGCCCTGGAACCCGCCGCCCGGCGAGATATCGCCGTGGAAGATGACGTACAGGCCGAAGACCAGGATGAACGGGGCCATCAGCTTGGCCGCCACGCGCAGGATCGCCTGATCACTCATGGCCCGGGCTCCGGGCGGCGCAGGAACATGATGAGGGCCAGGCCGGCGATGAAGATGACGGCCGTCTCGAACATTGTGTCGAACGCGCGGTAGCTGACGATCACTGCCGTCACGAAGTTGGCCGCGTGGCCATGGAAGTAGTCGCTCGACGCGTACCCGCCCGCCTCGCCCGGGTATGCGTCGGCGGCGGGCGCCGCGTGCGTGTCCTCCTGCGCGTGGTCCTGCGTGGCGGCGAGCGCGGCGTGGCCCGGCGAGCCCGGCGCCTTCTCCACGTTCTGCTGGATGTAGCCGATCGAGACGCGGTTGCCGTTGGCCGGCGACTGCGGGTCCTCGAAGTTCGGCATGCCGACGGTGCCATAGAGCAGCGCGCCCGCGGTCAGCAGCGTGACGAGCAGCGCGGGCCAGTGGACCGCGTCGTGCTCCTTCTCCTCGGTGCCCACGTGCACCAGCGCGCCGATGAACAGGATCGTCGAGATGCCGGCACCCACGGCGGCCTCGGTGAACGCGACGTCCATCGAGTCCATGTTCGTCCAGATCAGCGCCATCAGGAAGCTGTAGATGGACATCAGCATGCCGACCGCGAGGAGGTTGCGCACCACGACGACGGCGATCGCGACCAGCGTGATCATGAACAGCAGGATCAGGTTGATCAGCTCGAAGCTAGGCATGCGGCTCGTCCGGTTTCTGCCAGGGCCGGAGTCCGGCGAGCATGGCGGCCTTGGCGATGGCGTGCGTGGCCACGGGCGAGGTCAGGAATATGAAGCCGGCGATGAGGATGAGCCGGATGGCCGCGCCGCTGCCGATGCCCGGGTAGCGCGGCGTCTGGAACAGCAGGCCGACGACGATGAGCGTGAGGGCCAGGCTGTCGGTCTTGCCGGCGGGGTGCAGCCTCGAGTAGAAGTCGGGCATGCGCAGGACGCCCAGCGCGCCCGTCACGGCGAGCAGGCAGCCCAGGCCCAGGAAGACCGTCGCGATCACATCGAAGAGGGGCTGCATGTCAGCCGATGCGCCGCAGTTCGATGAACTTCAGGATCGCGATCGTCGACACGAAGTTGATGATCGCGTAGGCCAGCGCGGTGTCGAGAAACTCGGGCCGTTCGCTGATGAAGCCGAGCAGGGCGACGAAGATCACCGTCTTCGTGCCCATCGCGTTGGTCGCGAGGATGCGGTCGAAGGGCGTCGGCCCGCGGAACGCGCGCAGCAGCAGCAGGAAGATGCCGAACAGGATGGCCAGCCCTGCACCCAGCATGACCCACGGCATGTTCACGCGGCGCCGCCCTCGAAACGTCTCACGTGGGCGAGCATGTTGCCGGTCAGCAGGTCATCGCTGGCGCCCTGGTGCAGGCAGTGGACGAGCAGCTGGCCGGCGCCGTTGTCCACGCTGATCGTGACCGTGCCCGGCGTGAGCGTGATCGAGTTGGCGTAGATGACCGTGCCGAGATCGGACTTCGTATCGACGGGCACGTGCACCATGCGGGGCGCGATGTCCAGCCGCGGGCTCCACACACGCTTGAACACATCCCAGTTGGACAGCACGATCTGCCAGAGCAGCCAGGGTCCGTAGCTGAGCAGGCGGGGCACCAGATGGACGGGGTGCCCCTCCTCATCGAGGATGCGGAACCGGCGGTGCGCCAGCCAGGTCACGAAGGCGCTGACGACGAAGCCGCAGGCGATGAGGTAGCGGTCGACGAACTTGGTCAGGTCGTAATGACCTGAAAGCAGCAGCCAGAACGCGAACAGGAAGATGAACAGCGAAACCGTGCGCAAACGCCCTCCCGGCCATCCATCCGGTGCCCGACGGCGCGACGGCTCCGCAGGGTCCCCGGGGGTTTCCGCGCAGCGACACGCGCCGCACGTGCCGGCTCGACAGGCCAGCGGGACGATGAACGGCGGGTATTCTAGGAACGGGCTTTCGGACGCGTCAAGCAAGTGTGCCCGGTGCCGGCCCCGGGGTCCGTCGCGTGCTTCGCCGCGCGTGCGCGACCTGGTGGAAGGGCGGTGCCGCCCGTCGTTGCCCGGCCGGCCGCCCGGCTTTACCCTTGAGCCATGAGACCGGAAGAGCTGCGCGAACGGCAGGCACGCGACGCGGCCGCGGGCGACGAACTCGAGGCGCTGCTCGCGCGGGAGTTCGCCGTCATCGGCCGGCGGCTGCGCAAGGTGGATGGCGCCGCCCGGGTGGCCGGCACGGCCGTCTATACCGACGACATCGCGCTGCCCGGCATGCTGCACGCGAAGATCCTGCGCTCGCCGCACCCGCACGCCCGCATCCTGGGGATCGACACGGCGGCCGCCGAGGCGCTGGATGGCGTGCATGCCGTGGTGACGGGCCGGGACATGCCGGTGCCGTACTCGATCATCCCGTGGACGCGGGACGAGACGGCGCTGTGCGTGGATCGGGTCCACTACATCGGCGATGGGGTCGCGGCCGTCGCCGCGGTCGATGAGGAGACCGCGATCCGGGCGCTCGACCTGATCCGCGTGGACTACGAGGTGCTCGAGCCGGTCTTCGACCCCGAGGCCGCGCTCCGCCCGGACGCCCCCGCCATCCACGAGCCGGCCAGGCCGGGCCGGAACGGCAACATCACCAAGCACGTGAACCTGGCCTTCGGCGATGTCGATGCGGGCCTGGCCACGAGCGACGTGGTCATCGAGGGCGAGTACTACTTCGAGGGCACGACGCACGCCCCCATTGAGCCGCATTGCGCGATCGGCTGGGCCGATCCGCGCGGCCGGCTGACGGTCTGGTCCTCGACGCAGGTGCCGCACTACCTGCAGCGCGAGCTGGCCCGTGTGCTGGACCTGGACGTGGCGCGCGTGCGCGTCGTGCAGCCGGCCGTCGGGGGCGCGTTCGGCGGCAAGTCGGAGCCGTTCGACCTCGAGTTCTGCGTGGCGAAGCTGTCGCAGAAGAGCGGCCGGCCGGTCAAGATCCTGTATACGCGCGAGGAAGTCTTCTACGCGCACCGCGGCCGCCACCCGATGCTCATGCGCTACCGGCTGGGGGCGGACCGGGAGGGCACGATCCGTGCCGTCGATGGCCGGATCCTGATCGACGGCGGTGCCTACGCCTCGTTCGGGCTGGTCACGACGTACTACAGCGGCCAGCTGCTGACGGCGCCGTACACGTTCCCGACGTACCGGTTCGATGCGACGCGCGTGTACACGAACAAGCCGACGTGCGGCCCCAAGCGCGGCCACGGCAGCGTGCAGCCGCGCTTCGCGTTCGAGGTCCAGCTGGACAAACTGGCCGAGACGATCGGCATGGATCCGATCGCGCTGCGCCGCCGCAACTTCCTGGGCGAGCGCACGCGCACGGTCAACGAGCTGCGCGTCACGTCGAACGGGTTCCTCGAGTGTCTGGACGCCGTCGAGCGGGCCAGCGAATGGCGGCGCAAGTTCCGCCAGCTGCCCTACGGACGTGGTGTGGGCGTGGCCGGGTCCTGCTACATATCCGGCACGAACTACCCGATCTACCCGAACGACATGCCGCAGGCCGCGGTGCAGATCATGGTCGAGCGGTCGGGCCGCGTGATGGTGCTGAGCGGCGCCTCGGAGATCGGGCAGGGCTCGGACAGCGTCGTGGCCGCGATCGCCGCCGAGGAGCTGGGCGTGCCGCTCGAGTACGTGCGCGTCGTTTCCGCCGACACGGATCTGGTCCCGGTCGACCTGGGCGCCTACTCGTCGCGCGAGACGTTCATGGTCGGCAACGCGTGCCTGCACGCCGCACGTCAGCTGCGCGAGCGGGTGGGCGCGGCCGTCGCCGCCGCCTGGGACGTGCCGCCGGACCGGGTCCGTCTGGCCGGTGGCTGGGCGCTGGACGTCGAGGCGCGCGACCGGCGCATGCCCGTGTCCGAGGCCTTCAACCTGGCCGAGGCCACGACGGGGCCGCTGTCCGCCGTCGGCTGGTACGACACACCGAAGGATGTGCACGGCGAGTATCGCGGCGGCACGATCGGCGCCTCGCCGGCCTACTCGTTCACCGCGCACGTCGCGGAGGTCGACGTCGATGTCGAGACCGGCGTCGTGACCGTCGCGAAGATCTGGATCGCGCACGACTGCGGACGCGCGCTGAACCCCGTGCTGGTCGAGGGCCAGATGGAGGGCTCCGCGTACATGGGCTACGCGGAAGCGCTCATGGAAGAGCAGATCTTCAAGACGGCGGACCAGGGCCGGGCCGGCCTGCACAACGCGCCCTCGCTGCTCGACTACCGCATCCCCACATCCCTCGACACGCCGGAACTCGAAGCCCTCATCATCGAGAGCATCGATCCGGAAGGACCGTACGGCGCGAAGGAGGCGGGCGAGGGCCCGCTGCACCCCTCGATCCCGGCCATCGCGAACGCCATCTTCGACGCCGTCGGCGTGCGCATGGACCGCATGCCCTTCTCGCCGCCCAACGTCTGGTCCGCGCTGCGTGACGGGACCGCGCTCGGGCGCTGGCAGCGCTGCCGGCCCCGGCCGCGCATTGCGGCGACCGGCTGATCAACCGATCCCCGACACCGTCTCCGGGAAACACCGGAGATCCCCGCGACGTAGGGGAGGCAGCAGCAGCCGCGATGCTCGCGGCCGGCCCGGGGCCGGGAACGCACCCGTTCCACCGAATCGCCGCAACCGATCAGGAACAGCATGGACCGCCTCCGCCAGGACATCCGCTTCGCCGTCCGCTCGCTGATCAAGAGCCCGCTCATCACGGCCGCGGCCATCGTGTCGCTCGGGCTCGGCATCGGCGCGAACGCGTCGATCTTCAGCGCGATCGACGTGTTCATGTTCCGCCCGCTCGACTTCGAGGAGGCGGACAACCTGGTCATGGTGTGGACCAACAACCGGGAGCGCGGCTGGACGAGCACGAGCACGTCCGCGCCGGACTACGCCGACTGGCGCACGGAGAGCCGGACGCTCGAGCTGGCCGCCTATACGGGCGCCGGCGTGAATCTGTCGGGCGCCGATCGGCCCGAGCGGCTCGAGGGCACGCGCGTGACCGCGAACTTCTTCGATGTGCTGCGCAAGCAGCCCGTGCTGGGCCGGGGGTTCACGCTCGAGGAGGAGCGCATCGACGGCCCCCGCGTCGTCGTCCTCGGGGACGCGGTCTGGCAACGCAGCTTCGGCGCGGACCCGGGCATCGTCGGGCGCGTGGTGAACCTGGATGGCGAGCCGTACGAAGTCATCGGCGTGATGCCGCCGCGCGTCGGTTTCGGACGGGAGCGCGATGTGTGGCTCCCGCTCCGTTTCACCGGCGAGGAGTCGCGGTCCTCGCGATTCCTGGCGGTGCTCGGCCGGATCCGCGTCGGCGCGGACCTGGAGCGTGCGACGGCCGAGCTGAACGCGCTGCAGACCCGCATGGCGGCGGCGTTCCCGGAGAACGCCGGCAACGGCGCGACCGTGATCCGGCTGCAGGAGGAGTGGTTCGACGAGGGGTTCCGGCAGGGCAGCCTCATCGCGGGCACGGCCGTGCTGTTCGTGCTGCTCATCGCGTGCGCGAACGTCGCGAACCTGCTCCTCGCGCGCGCGGCGGGCCGCGAGCGCGAGGTCGCACTGCGCACCGCGGTCGGCGCCGGCAAGGGCCGGATCCTGCGTCAGCTGCTGACCGAGAGCCTGGTCCTGGCGCTCGTCGGTGGCGCGATCGGCCTCTTACTCTCCGTGGTCGGGATCCGCTGGATCCGCGGCCTGTTCCCGCCCGGCATGTCCGGCGTCGACGGCGTCACGCTGAACAGCCGCGTCGTCGCCTTCACGGCAGGGATCTCCGCCCTGGCCGGCCTGGTCTTCGGCATCGCGCCGGCGCTGCGCGGGACGCGGCTCGACCTGCGCGGCCTGCTCACTGACGCGAATCGCGGCAACACCGGCGGCCACGGCAGCCGGCTGCGCAGTGCGCTCGTCATCGCCGAGATCAGCCTGTCGCTCGTCCTGCTGATCGCGTCCGTGCTGCTCGTGCAGGCGTTCGTGAAGCTGCGCACCGCGCCGCTCGGGTTCCGGACCGATGTCGTGACCGCTGCCGTAACGCTGCCCGCCACGAAGTACCCGGGCGTGGAGAGCATGGACGCGTTCCAGACGCAGCTCGCGGATCGGCTGGCCGCGCTGCCGGGCGTCGAGACGGTCGGCGCGGTGCATGGCCTGCCCATGCGCAGCGGCAGCAGCCGCTACTACACGATCCCGGAGGAGCCGCCGCCGGAGCCGGGCCGGGAGCCGATCGTCAACGTACGCTGGGTGCTGCCTGGCTACCTCGAGACGATGGGCATCGGGTTGAGCGCCGGGCGCACGATCGAGCGGAGTGACGCCCGCGATGCGCCGCCCGTCGTGGTCATCAACGAACGCATGGCGGCCAGCCACTGGGCAGGCCGCAACCCCATCGGCCAGCGCATCCGCTTCGCCGATGTGGACCACGAGATCGTCGGCGTCGTGGCTGACACGCGCGAGTGGGGCCCGGACGATGAGGCGCCGCGGGTCGCTTATCTGGCCGCGCAGCAGGGCGCCGAACTGCGCACGCTGGTCTACGTCGTGCGCGGGTCCGGTACGATCAGTTCGCTGTCCGAATCGATCCGCGAGACCGTGCGCGCGCTCGATCCCGAGCAGCCCGTGTACGGGCTCAGCACCATGGCAGAGATCACGAACGACGAGATCAGCGGCTCACTCGCGATGGCCAAGGTGCTGGGCGGTCTGGGCATCATCGCGTTCCTGCTCTCCGCCGTGGGCGTCTACGGTGTGATGGCGTACTCCGTCGCGCAGCGCACGCAGGAGCTGGGCATCCGCATGGCGCTGGGCGCGCACCGCGGCAGTGTGCTCGGCCTGGTCCTGCGGCGCGGCGCGTTCGTGACGGGCACCGGCATCCTCATCGGCCTGGTCGTGGCGGCCTCCGTGACGCGCCTGCTCTCGTTCTTCCTGTACGGCGTCTCGCCGTACCATCCGCTCGCGTTCGCGTCCGTGCCCATCGCGCTCGGTCTGACCGGCATGCTGGCCAGCCTGCTGCCGGCGCTGCGCGCGACGCGCGTGGATCCGCTCATCGCGTTGCGGGCCGAGTGATCCGGCGACGACCAGGAACGGATCATTTCAACCGCGGAGAGCGCGGAGGGCGCGGAGAACGAAGATCTGATTCTGTGTAACGACTGGCGGACGCACGCGATCGGTCCCAGTGTGAGCCGGGGCGGGCCCGGCGGAAGCGGACTCGGCGCGCTGGCGCAGGCCGCGAACGCGAGCATCGCGGCTGCGGCGGTCCAGCGCCTGGCCGTCTGCGCGATAGGCTGCATGGGGTGGGCCGCAGGGTAGAGGTCTCTTCCGGGTTCCGCCTGCTCCGCTGGGCCGTGGCCGCCGCGACCGCCGGCCTGGTCGCCTGCGCGCAGGCCGGCCTGCTGGTCCCGCAGGCCGAGCGCTCCCGCTCCGATCGGCTGCGCGAGGCCCGGCTCGAGCGCCAGCTGCGCGCCGTCGAGGACGAGCGCGGGGTGGCGGATCCCGCCTTCTCGGCCACGCTCCACGAGCTGGCGGATCTGCAGAGCGCGGCGGGGCACCCCGACGAGGCGCTGCTGATGGTCGAGGCCTCACTCTTCTCGCGCAGCACCC
>JBFFZF010000186.1:0-9508 GCA_041568755.1 Longimicrobiales bacterium
AGCGCCTCGAGCAGAGTTATCGGGTGATCGAGGCGGACAACGGCAGCGAAGGTCTGGACCTGGCGGTCGCACTGCTGCCCGATCTCATCATCAGCGATGTCGTCATGCCCGGCATGGACGGCCACGAGTTGTGCCGCGCGCTGCGCGCACGCCGCGAGACGGACTTCCTGCCCGTCATCCTGCTCACGGGCAAGGCCGCGACGGAGGACCGCGTCGCCGGCCTCGACACGGGCGCGGACGACTACATCGTGAAGCCGTTCGAGATGCGCGAGCTGGAGGCCCGGGTCGCGAATCTCATCGCCTCGCGCCGCCGGCTGCAGGAGAGATTCGCCGGGAAAGTCGAGATTCACGCGCGGCCGGTCGAGGTCACGTCCGAGGACGAAGCGTACATCGAGCGGGTGCGCTCCATCATCGAGGCGAATCTCGCGGATGCGTCCTTCGGCGTCGCAGGCCTGGCGAACCGGCTCGGTCAGGACCGCTCGCACACGTATCGCCGCATCCGCGCGCTGATCGGCGAGACGCCGACGGACCTGATCCGCCGGCTGCGGCTCGAACGGGCGACCCAGCTGCTCGAGGGCCGCGCCGGGACCATCGCGGAGATCGCGTACGCGGTGGGCTTCAACAGCGTCTCCTACTTCTCCCGCTCGTTCCGCGAGTTGCACGGCGTACCGCCCTCGTCGTGGAGCGTGGACCCGCCCGGCTGACCTCCCGGTCCCGCCCGAGGCCTCACCAATGGCGGGCCGCCCTGGATTTGCACTCTGGTTGCACGCGGCCGGGACTCTCGTTGCATGCAACGATTTCCCCTGCCGGCCGCAACCTCACGGATACCCGGTCTTCGTGCCTCGAACGCAGACTGGACCGTCCATGGTCGTGACCCCAGCCCGGACGGCGAGGCCCATGAAGGACGACATGCATCGAGCGCGCAAGCACCCGGCCGCGGGCGGCGCGACATCGAACGCGTCGGACCGGGTCCGCCTCGAAGTCTCGATCCTCGAGCCGGAGCCGCGGAAGCAGAGCCGGCCCGACGAGGCAGCTTCCGGCTCCGGTACAGCCCGCACGGTGCTCGTCGTCGCGGTCGAGACGGACCTGCGCGCGTACGTGCGCGAGTGCCTGGAGCGCGACGGGCTGCGGGTGCTGGAGGCCATGGATGGCGTGAGCCTGCGCGCCGGGCTCGACGCGACGGGGCCGGACCTGTGCGTGCTCGACGCCGGCTCCGCGGACGCGGAAGCCCTGTCGATCTGGCGCACGCTCGCGCGGGACGCGCGGGCGCGCGTCGTGCCGCTGGTCGTGCTCTCGGACGAGCCGGTGGAGGATTCCGTCGTCCGCGCGAACGGGCTGATGCCGCCCGCTGTCGTCCTCGTCAAGCCGTTCAACGCGCTCCGCCTGTGCGGCGAGGTGGCGCGTCTGCTGGATGGACCCCCGCGTCCGTCCCGGTGAAGCCGTGCGGTTCCCACACATCCCGATGGAGGTCCAGATGAGCGCAACACAGACGTACAACGAGATCCTGCCCAACCCCGGCTTCGCGATCGACCAGGGCCGGACGGCGGTCGTGATCACGGACCCGCAGAAGGACTTCCTCTCGGAGGACGGCGTGGTCTGGGGCGTCGTCGGCGAGAGCGTCAAGGCGAACAATACCGTCGAGCACCTCCGGCAGCTGCTCGAGGCTGCGCACGCCGCACGCGTGCCGGTCTTCGTGTCTCCGCACTACTACTATCCGCACGATCACGGCTGGCAGTTCGGCGGCGCCATCGAGAAGATGATGCATGCGGTCGGCATGTTCGACCGGAAGGGAGCGCTGACGACGACGGGCTTCGGCGGATCGGGCGCGGACTGGCACGAGCCGCTCAAGGCGCTGATCGACCGCGACGATGTCGTGGTCACCAGCCCGCACAAGGTCTATGGACCCGAATCGAACGATCTTGTCCTGCAGCTGCGCAAACGCGGCATCGACAAGGTCATCCTCGGCGGGATGTCGGCGAACCTGTGCGTGGAGGCGCACCTGCGCGAGCTGACGGAGCAGGGCTTCGAGGTCTGCGTGGTGAAGGATGCCACGGCCGGCGCGCAGCTGCCCGGCGGCGACTTCTACGCGGCGGCCCTGCTCAACTTCCGCATGATCGCGAGCGCCGTCTGGACCACGGATGAGGCAGTCAACGCGCTGAAGAGTGCGTGACATGTCGATCGAGCCGGATCCCGCCGCGGCCGAGCGGCGGCTGATCGACGATCGGTCGCTCGCCGAGTTCCCGGAAATGAACCCGGGACCGGTGCTCCGGCTGGACCGGGAGGGGACGGTCCTGTTCGTGAACCGGGCGGGCCGTTCCCTCTTCGGACCGGACGCGCGCGCAGGGGCTTCGTGGCTGTCACTCTGCCCCGAGATGGACGATGCGAAGTGGACCACGATCCTCGACGCGCGCGTGCCGATCGAATTCGAAGTCGAGGTCGGCCACCGCGTGGTCGTGTTCACCTACGCGCTCGGGCCTCGCGGTATCCAGGTGTTCGTCTACGGCAACGACGTGACACGGGTCCGGCACGCGGAGCGCCAGGTCGCACAGCAGGCCGCCGAACTGGCCGAGATGGCGCGCTTCCCCGACATGAATCCGGGCCCGGTCTGCCGTCTGAACCGCGATGCGTGCGTGATCCTGGCGAATGCCGCCGCCCGCCGCCTGTTCGATCGCGAGGACCTGACCGGCGTTTCGTGGCTGGAGCTGTGTCCCGGCATCACACCGGCGATGTGGAAGCGTATCGCGGAGTCGTCCGATGGCGTGATGCACGAGGCGAAGGTCGGGGAGCGGCACATGATGTTCACACACACGCCGCCCAGCGGCGAGGGGCGCAACGTCTTCGTGTACGGCTCCGACCTGACGGAGCAGAAGCTGGCCGAGCGCGCGCTGCTGCAGACCGAGAAGATGGCCACGCTCGGGACGCTGGCCGCAGGCGTGGCCCACGAGCTGAACAACCCTGCGGCGGCAGCGCAGCGCGCAGCCGAACAGCTGCAGACCGCGTTCGGCGGACTGCGCAACGCCGAGCTGGCGCTGCGCACGATCCGGCTCTCCGACGACGAAAGCACGGCGCTGGGCGAACTGGATGCGCGCGCGCGCGATACGGCCGGGTGCGGCTGCAATCTGGATCCGCTCGAGCGGAGCGATCTGGAGGCACAGATCGAGGACTGGCTCGAGGCGGCCGGCGTGGACGAGGGCTGGTCGATCGCACCGGCGCTCGTGGACCTCGGCTTCGATGCGAAGGAGCTGGACCGTGTCGCGCGCCGGTTCACCGACGATCACGTCGCGCCGGTGCTGCAGTGGCTGAGCTATGCGCAGCCCGTGTTTGGCCTGCTCGAGGAAATCCGGCACGGCGCGGGGCGTGTCTCCGAGATCGTCTCGGCGCTCAAGGTCTACTCCTACGTCGGCCAGGCCGGTGTCCAGGCCGTGGATGTGAACGACGGCCTGCGCCAGACGCTGGTCATCCTGCGCAGCAAGCTGAAGCGCGGCATCGCGGTCGAGCAGCACTTCGCACACGACCTGCCGCGCATCGAGGCGCGGGGCACTGAGCTGAACCAGGTGTGGACCAACCTGATCGACAACGCCGCGTACGCGATGGAGGGTCAGGGCCGGCTCATCATCCGGACCGCGCGCGCGAACGGCTGGATCGTCGTCGAGATCGAGGACAGCGGGCCGGGCATACCCGAATCGATCCGGCGCAAGATCTTCGATCCGTTCTTCACGACCAAGCCGCCCGGTCAGGGTACGGGACTGGGTCTGCACACGAGCTGGGACATCATCGTCCGCAGACACCACGGGACGATCGAGGTCGAATCCGAGCCGGGCCGTACACGCTTCGTAGTCCGGCTCCCCGTGGACACGGAGCCCGAGGACGTCGAGGCCGCGGTGGACACGACACACGAGGAGGGATGAGGCGATGGCGAAAGCCGTGATCATGACCGTCGACGACGAGCCCGACGTGCTCAATGCCGTGGAGCGCGATCTCCGCAATCACTTCCGTTCGGATTACCGCATCATGAAGGCGGGATCGGCGCGCCAGGCTCTGGAGACCACGCGGCGGCTCAAGGAGCGGGATCAGTCCGTCGCCCTGTTCCTGGTGGACGAGCGCATGCCGATGATGAGCGGGACCGAATTCCTGGTCGAGGCCCGCCGCCTGCACCCCGACGCGCGGCGCGTGCTGCTCACGGCGTACGCCGACACGCAGGCCGCGATCGCCGGAATCAACAATGTGGGGCTCGACTACTACCTGATGAAGCCGTGGGACCCGCCCGAGGAGCACCTGTATCCCGTGCTCGACGACCTGCTCGGCGACTGGTCGGCGCACTACCGCCCGCCGTTCGGCGGGGTGCGCGTGGCCGGCACATCCTGGTCTCCGGCATGCCACGACGTGAAGGATTTCCTCTCGCGCAACCAGGTGCCGTACCGCTGGATCGACCTGGAGACGGACGCTGCGACGCGCACGCTGGCGGAGGAGCTGTCGCCCGGCCTCGCGAAACTGCCGATCATCTTCTTCCCGGACGGCACACCGCTGCTGGAGCCCGACATGGCCGAGCTGGCCGAGCGGATCGGGCTGCAGACGAAAGCGCAGTCGCCGTTCTACGACCTGATCATCGTGGGCGGCGGACCGAGCGGCCTCGCCGCGTCGGTGTACAGCGCATCGGAAGGTCTGCGCACGCTGCTGCTCGACACCGAGGTGCCCGGAGGGCAGGCCGGGACCAGCAGCAGCATCGAGAACTACCTCGGCTTTCCGAGCGGCATCTCGGGCATGGACCTGGCCCGGCGCGCGACGTCGCAGGCGAGGCGCTTCGGTGCGGAGGTCGTGTCCCCGCGTCGCGTCGCATCCATCGCGGTCCGCGATCCGTACCGTATCGTGACGCTGGATGATGGAACGGAGTTGAGCTGCTTCGCCGTCCTCATATCGACGGGCATGGCCGTGCGCAAGCTGGAGGGGCCGGGCATCGACGCGCTCGTCGGGGCGGGCGTGTTCTACGGCGCCGCGCTGTCCGAAGCCACCTCGGCCGCAGGCAGACACGTCGGCGTCGTGGGCGGCGGAAACTCGGCCGGCCAGGCGGTGCTCATGCTCGCGCGGCACGCCGAACGGGTGCACGTCCTCGTGCGCGGCGACGACCTGCGCAGGTCGATGTCGAGCTACCTCGTCGACCGCATCGAGGCGAGCACGAACATCGAGGTCCTCACGAACACGCGGGTCGCGGGTGTCCATGGCGAGCGCATGCTCGAGCGGGTCGAGGTCTGCACCACGGTCGACGATGGCGCGCAGCAGCATACGACGCTGCCCATCACGCACCTGTTCGTGTTCATCGGCACCGCACCGCATTCGGAGGTCGTGTCGGGGCTGGTCGCGACGGACAAGCGCGGGTTCGTGCTGACGGGGACGGACCTGCTGCGCAACGGCAGCCGGCCGCCGGGCTGGCCGCTGGACCGGGATCCGTTCCTGCTGGAGACGAGCGTGCCCGGCATCTTCGCGGCAGGCGACATCCGGGCCGGCTCCACGAAGCGGGTCGCGTCCGCGATCGGCGAGGGCTCGGCCGCAGTGGGCATGATCCACCGGTATCTCGAGAGCGTGTGAGCGTGGCGCGACCGGAGCCCGTTCCGGGCCATCCGGAGTTCCCATCGTCGATGGAGAACCCCGCGGGAATGTACACCCTGCACGACTCGGTGAGGCTTGCGTTCACTCGCCCGGTGGTCCGGCGGGCGTTGAAGTTCGCCGTCGTCGTCGGCGCCATCCTGATCGCGATCAATCACAGCGACGCGATTCTGGCGGGCGATGTCAGCGGCTCACGCCTGGTGCGCATGGGCCTGACCGTGATGGTGCCGTACCTCGTATCGGCACTGTCGAGCGTCGCGGCGATCCGCAGGTCGCAGGAGCAGGTGCGGAGGGCGGAAGATGGGGACACGAGCGGCCGACCCGTGACCGGCGACTGACTCGCAGCGCTGGATCGAGACCCACCGCGGGTTCTCGCCGAGACCCGCGCGGTTCAGCGCTTCCGGCGGGTCGTCTTCCTGGACGTCTTCGGCTTCTTCGGCTTCGGGACGGGCAGCTCACGCGCCGTCGCCCCAGCAGCGCCGGCTCATCACGATGTTCCCGGAAGCATGGGGCCAGGCGAAGGTGATCGGCATCCACGCGCCGCCCATCGGACCGTACCCCGGCTGGCTGGACCCTGACATGCTGCTGGGCCGCAGCTGGCCACGGCTCGTGCTGGCGGCCGATGGCACGATCGCGAGGGTCGAGTTCCGCTCCGCGCTCGATCGCCCTGCAGCTGAGAGCTTCGCCGAGCAATTCGCCGAGACTTCGGCGTTCGAGGAGACCGCGTCGCGACGGCCGCGTTCCTGTAATGAGGACCGATGCGTGAGCGGGGCGACGACCGATGATGTCGGTCCGGTCGGCGCCCCGCTCTCGTGCTGGCCGAATCGAGGGCTTCAGCGACTCGTCGCTGGCCTCACGGTGCCCGTCCAGGCCAGCGGGCCCTGTAGCTTTCCGCTCATCTCCAGGGTCAGGATCAGACCCTGGAACGCGCCCTGGCCGACTGCCGTTACGTTCGCGACCAGGATGTCCTCGAACGCAGGCAGACCGTTCTCGGGGTTCGCCTTCCTCGCCACGGTGCCGGCAAGGAGGCCGCGGAAAACCCCGCGGATGCCGTTCCAGTTCACGTCCATCTCGATCTCGCCGACCACGCCTCCACCACCCTGGCCGTCGAGGGCCATGGTGCGCGTGAAGGTCCCCCTGCCTTCGAGCCCCCGCTGGAAGCCGACCTCGAACCTGTGCTCCGTGATCGCCTGCGGCAGGAAGCAGAGTGCGAACATGCGGGCGAGGTGACCTTCGAGGATGCGGCTGCGGTTCTCGGGTCGACCCTCCGCATTCATCCAGCACGCGGTCATCGAGGGGACCGCGGACATGCTGGCGACCCGTGACGTCCCGAGGAGGGATTCCAGCGTCGTGATCCCCACGAGCGAACTGGACCCCACGCCACCGGGCGTGCAAAACACGCGGAACAGGATCTCGGCTGTCGTGTTGCGGACGATCGTCGCGTCCTGGGGATTCGGATCGGTCACGGCGCATTCGGCGGGAACTGCGAGCAGCGCCACGCGCAGATCGCCCTCGGGAAGTCCGGTCAGGAATACCGTATCGCGCGCGCCGACAGGCGCCTCGACGCGACCCGCCCGGATCCTGTACCCTGCAGGCGCGAGGTCGCCCACCGTAAGAACGATGACCGAGAGATCACCCGCGTTCTCGGGCCCCCTGCACAGTACGTCGAATTGCTCTTGTGTGGTCGCCATGTCCCGGATCGACACAAATCGAGGGTTCTCACCGACGACCGCACAGTTCGGCTCGACATCCGTGAGCAGCAGCTCGTACTCGTCGTGTTTCGCCTGCAGAGGAAACAGGACGCTGGTGCCGTTCGGCATGGCGGGGCCCATTCGCCGGCCGTCGACTTGTACGATATAGCCGTTGGGATCGGGATCCGGGCCGCTCGTTCTGGTCACGATCTGCAGCCAGCCACGCGGGCCTGCCACGGACGCACAGTCCACGTCGAACGTGATGCTCGCCGTATCGCCCGCCGCGGCATCCACGTCGGCCGGGTTTGCCGACAGCACCGTGCACGACGCAACGTCGTCCAGACCGACGGACAGCGTGCCGGGATCGAGGCCGGTCACGAGCACGGACCCGTTGGCTGGAATCGCGGCGGCGGAAACGCCGTCGATGACGACGGTGAACGCCGCGCCACCGCCGCTTGTCGAGGTGTTGACGCGCAGCGAGGTGCTCGCGTCGGCGGGCTGACACGTGACCATGAACTGCTCCCTTGCGGTAGAGCTCGGTGTCACGACACGTGGGTTCATGCCGCCCACCCTGCAGTTCGGGGCGACGCCATCGAGGCTCAGGTAGTGCGGCTCGGCAGCCAGGTCACAGTCGCTGTATGCGGGCGGCGGCGGGACCGGCCAGCCCCTCGGGCCCCGAGTGCAGTGGGCCCCTGGATTCAACGTCCTGCTGAGGAGGCTGAGTCCGCCTCGGCCACCGGAGATGGGGATGTCGGACTGCAACGAGTTCGCGTGAACGGGGTCCGAATCAGGATCCACCCGGATCGCGCTCAGCGTGAAGGCGTCGTCGGCATCAACACCGCTCACCAGCACGTCTACCTGCACATCGCCACGGCCCCAAAGGTCGGCCACGTCCAGCTTGTACAAGTCGTACTTCCAGTTGGGACCCCCGCCGATCTCAATCTTCTTCCAGTTGAGCGGCAGCTCGATCCCGGCGCTGACGTCGACACTGATTTTCCCGTCCACATCCACGTGCCAGTTGGTCGATGGCGTCTCCGAGTACGTGGCTCCAAGCGCCGGACTCAGCTCTGCTCCAACCGCGACCTTACCCTTCAACGAGTCAGGCATGAAATCGGGTAGCGGGATGATCGAGAACTTGACAATCACCCGGGGTACAAAGCTCACAGTGATCCCGACTTCGGGGTCATCGAAGGTTAACGCCATTGCACTGGTATCTCGCGCCACCGTCGCGTTCGTCTGCCAGCGCTTCGTCGTCGTGTCGAAAGCCACAGAGAAGGCAATATCCTTGTCGACGAAGGCGTGTGCGGTTGCAGTGGTTTTCAGCTCCAGACTCACAACGATGAACAGCCCCAGCTCGACCTCGCCGATCGTGTCACCGGCGATTGTAAATCTTCTCTTGAATGACGCGTTGGGTATCGGGACGGTGATCTCGAGACTCGCAGATCCCTTGAAACTCACGGTCAAATCCGCCGTGATCATGGGGTGGACGAACACGCCGGATTCGCCCAATGATGGAGGGACCGTGACAAAGCCCTGGCCAGTGTACTCACGTCTGCATGTCGCCCAGAGCGGAGGCCATAGCCCGATCAGAACCTGCGTCCCGACGAAACAGAACCCGGTATAGCCACAGGCGGACGGATACTCATTGCAAGGGTAATAAATCGACGGATCGTAAGTGATACGGCCCGGGTCGATATTCAACGCGAAGTCGACGTTACCACCCATGGCCAGAAAGCCCGAGAACTTGAGTTCGGAGACATTGCCTTTGAGCTTCACGTAGTCGTTGCCGACTCCGCCGCTCGCTCCCAGATTGCACAAGACGATGTTCTGGAACGTCGGTGGCAGCCCCTCTCCTTTGCAGAAGTCCATCGCGATGGCGACGTTACCGAGGTCGAGCGGGATGTTCGGGAGATCGCCGGCCGCAGTGTTGGGCTCGAGCGTCAGCGGCACGGAATAGCGCCGGGTCCCGCCGTTGAGAATCTGAGGCCAGTAGCCCTCTTCGGTCTGCAGTTCCAGATCGCCGAGTGGGGCTGCGGCGCCCGTGACCTGGCGGATGAGCAGCCCCTCCTCCGGAATCCATGCCAGGATGAACTCGCCAGGTCCGATGGTGAGTGCCTCGCCCGTGCGCGAGCGCAGCCGCCAGATCCCGTCCCTGCGCTCCTCGGGCCCGCTCAGGATCTCGATCTGCGCGGGATCGAGGATGTGGACCCCGTCCT
>JBFFZF010000187.1:0-9456 GCA_041568755.1 Longimicrobiales bacterium
CCACCCTCGCCCGCCTCCCCCCTCGACCCTGATCCCTTCCCCCTGATCCCTTCCCCTCAAACGCTCCCTCTCCCTCTCCCTGTCCGCGCGCAGCACGGACGCCACGAGCAATTGCGCCCCGCGCGCAATGTCGCCGGGCCGCGAATACTCTCGGGACGAATGACTGATGCCGTCGACGCTGGGCACGAAGATCATGCCCATGGGCGCGAGGCGGGCGATCTCCTGCGCGTCGTGGCCCGCGCCGCTGGGCAGGCGCAGCGTCGTGAAGCCCAGCCGGGTCGCTTCTTCTTCGATGCGCGCCTGCATGCGCTCGTCGGCGCGCGCCGGCAGCGTACGGTAGATCTCGTCGAAGGAGAACGTCGTGCCGGTAGCCGTGCCGATGCGCTCGCTCTCCGCGCGCATCGAAGCGAACAGCCGGTCGACGCGGTCGAGATCGAGGTCGCGCATCTCGAGGGTGAGCCGGGCCACCCCGGCAATGACGTTGGGGGCGCCGGGCTCGGCGCTGATCGTGCCGACCGTCGCGACGTGCCGGCCGGGCTCCGCCACGGCGATCCGGTTGACCGCGTCGGTGAAGCGCGCCGCGGCCAGCACCGCATCCTGGCGCCGGTCCATGGGCGTCGTGCCCGCGTGGTTCGCGAAGCCCTGCACCGTCACGGCCCAGCGCTTGATCCCGACGATGCCTTCGACAATGCCGATCTGGATGCCTCGGGCGTCGAGCACGGCGCCCTGTTCGACATGCAGCTCCAGGAACGCGGCGATCGAGCCGGGCGCGCGGCGGGCGGTTTCCAGGCGCGCCGGATCGCCGCCGATCCGCTGGATGCCCTCGCGGATCGTGATGCCGGCGTGCGTCCCCAGATCGAGGTACATGGCCGGGTCCTCGCCGCGCATCGCGCGGCTGCCGACCTTGCCGTTCTCCTCGTTCTGGAAGATCACGAACTCGAGCGGATGCCGCGTCTGCGTGCGCGCGCCGTTCAACGTGAGCGCGACTTCGATCGCCGCCATCGAGCCGACCTGCCCGTCGTAGTTGCCGCCGCCGGGCACCGAGTCGATGTGCGAGCCCATCATGATCGGTGGCAGGGCCGGCTGGGTCCCGGCCCGCCGGCCGATGATGTTGCCGGCCGCGTCGATCCGGACATCGAGTGCGGCTTCGCGCATGCGCTGCATGACCCAGGCGCGTGCGTCCAGATCGGCCTGGCTGTACGCCACGCGGTCGATCCCGCCGTCCGCGTTCCGCCCGAACGCGCTCAGCTCGGTGAGCAGCCGGTTCAGCCGGCTCGCGTCGATGGATGGCGTCTGCCCGGCCTGTCGGGCGCGCTGTCCCGCCGCACGATCCGTCGACGCGCCGAACGGTCCGACGAGCCCCGCCGCGGCCAGGCCGTGCAGGAAGGCGCGTCGAGTCACCGGCTGCGCGTGTTCGTGACCCGCGTTCGTGGTTTCGCGTCGTCGATCATCCATGTCGTGCGCCCGGTTCAGCTGTTCACGATGTTCCTGGCCTGCGCGAAGAAGCCGGGCACGCCGCCGGTGTGCAGGAAGACGACGGTCTGCCCGGCGCCAACCTCGCCGCTGCGGATGTGTGCGACCAGGCCGGCCATCGCCTTGCCCGTGTACACCGGGTCCAGGAGGATGCCTTCGGTGCGTGCGACCAGCCGGATCGCCTCGACACATTCCCTCGTCGGGATCGCGTAGCCCTCGCCGTAGAAGTCCTGATCGGTGCGCAGTTCGGCCGCGGACAAACGCGGCGCTGCGCCGATCAGCGCGGCCGCTTCGTTCGCGATGCGCACGGCGTGCGGCAGCTTGTCCACCTCACCGCCGCTCACGGCGATGCCGACGCAGCGGTAGCCGCCCTCGTACATGCGCACGCCCAGCTCGAGCCCGGCCTGCGTGCCTCTCGACCCGCTCGCGTAGTACAGCCGCGCGGGCTTCAGCCCGGCGTCCGCGAGCTGGCCGCACAGCTCGCGTGAGGCATCGACGTACCCCAGCACACCGATCGCACTCGAGCCGCCCAGCTCGATCAGGAACGGGACTTCGCCCGCGTCGCGCAACCCCTGCATGACGGCTTCGACTTTCTCCTCTTCTTCCGTCTTCGCTGCACCGGACTGCGACGTGCCGGCGTGGATCAGGTGCACGTCCGCGCCCAGCAGGTGGTCGAGCAGCAGGTTGCCCTGGACCTCGGGCTGCGGGTCCGCTGTGGTGAGCACGAGCGCGGCCTTCATGCCGGCCATGCGCGCCGCCGCCGCGGTCATGCGCGCGTGGTTCGACTGCACACCGCCGGTCGTGACCAGCGCCGTCGCCTGCTGCAGCTTGGCCTCGCCGACGAGGAACTCGAGTTTCCTGGCCTTGTTCCCGCCCAGCGCCAGATCGGTCAGGTCGTCGCGCTTGAAGAAGATGCGCGGGCTCTTGCGACGGCCGCCCAGCGCCTCGCGCAGCCGCACGGCCTCCTGCAGGGGCGTGGGCAGCCGGCTCAACCGGAAACGGGGCAGCGTGTCGAGACGCACGGGCTCCTCTCTCTCGCGGGCGCGACGCAGGTTCAGGCCCTGATCCCGGCCGGCTCGCGCACCGCCGCGCCGAGTCGCACCATGTGCTTCAACGCGGCCTGCACGAGCCCGACCATCAGGCGCAGCGTGTCCGCATCGTACGCCAGCCCTTCCCGATGGTAGATCAACTCGCGCAACGATGCGTCCTGCCGGGTCAGACGCCGTACCTTGCGGACCTCGAACCGTCCGGCGCGCAGCGCTTCGAGCGGCTTCGCGACATCGCGCGCGATGAGCAGCGCCTGGACCTTGCCCGGACTGCTGCTCTGCACGATGTAGTCGCGGTCCAGTTGCGGCATTCCAACCTCGATGTCCTGCATGCCGAATACCTTGCCCACGTCGGTCAACAGGTTGCGCCGGAACACGCGGAAGCGGAAATCGTCGCGCATGCGGAACGTCGCACGGACGCGTGTGCGGCCCGACGAACTGTCCCCGCCGGGCGTGTGGTGGTCCAGCACGATCGTCCACGGCTCCGCCGGGAAGCGCACCATCTTCAGCCGGCCGCGCCTGTTCTCCACGGGTTCGCCGCCCAGCGCCTCCGCGAGGGCGGTCCACGCCTCCTCGTGACGGGTTCGCCGTCGCTTCTTCTTCTTCGTCACACCTGCATCATGAACCCGGCCGCCGCCGTCAACAAGTCCGCCCCGGCATCGCGACGCTGGCGACCGCCACTACAGCGCGAGTACGGCCAGGAGACCGACACCCAGCAGGGCCGCCGTCACCACGATCGTGTAGGCGCCGACGAGCAGCCCGAACTTGAGCGTGGTCCGGAACAGCCCCTGCCCGTACACGCGCTTCATCGCCAGCCACAGATAGAGGAAAATCCACAGCACGAAGAACCCACCGAGCGCGTCCGGTATGAACAGCAGCGCCGTGAACATCAGGAACGCGAACGCGTGGTAGTGCAGCGCGAAGATGAAGTGCTCCATGTAGTAGCGCGTACGCCGCACGTACAGCGCCTTGAGCAGAAGCGCGAACAGCGGCAGCAGAACGAACATGGCTGTCGGCACATTCTCGATCAGCTGATTCATGATCGTCACGGCCACCTCGGCGCCATCCATGCCGGACAATCGGGCCACCCGCTCCTCGATGATGCTGTCCAGTGTGGCGAAGCCGGTGTCGATGCCCGGGCGAGCAGCCGCATCCGCCGTGTCTGCGGTGGCCGGCACACCCGCCTCTGCAGCCGGCCGGCTCGCGGCGCTGTCCGCACCGGCGCGGGCCCCGATCGTGACGCCCTGTCCATCGATCATGAGGCGCGCCGAGGCGGCACTGTTCCGCGTGACCACCGACAGGCACAGGAAGAACAGGACGCTGGCGACCAGGTACAGCCGGAACGGCGGAACGTAGGACGCGATCCGGCCCCGCAGGTACTCGGCCGTCAGCCAGCCCGGCCGGAACAGCGTGAACGCGAGCGTGCGCGGCAGCGTGCCGTTGATCGACAGCTGCTCGTCGAGCGCCTCCGCCACGAAGCGTCGCACCGAGACGGGCCCCAGCGACTGGCGCTGGCCGCACGCCGCGCAGAACCGGCCTGGCGCGGGCTGGCGGCAGTTCGGACAGAGGCCGGTCGCGGCGGCTGCGGGGTCGGTCCGCGTCGTCTTGGCGCGTTGCAACGGTTCGTGCCTTTCGCGTGGGTGACCGCGTGGCGGCGCGTGCGCAACCTAGGGGCGGCGCCGGGACCCGGGCAGGGTCGGGGGCCGCGGTCGAGATGCCGAACGCCCCGGCCGCGCTGGCGCGCGACGGCACCGAAGTGCCTGCCCCGGAACGCTTTGGCCGGACCAGCCCGGCCGGCGGACCGGCGCGGGGATCGCGTGCACGCCTGCGCCGGACCGGCGCACCCCGCGTTGCGGCTCGCGGGGAACAGTCCTTGCACGACCGGACCGTCGGACCCCGCCAGACTCCCCGGCCGTGTGCAAGGCGGATCCGATCCGGCGTCATCCGGATCGGGCCATGGCCAATGCCCTGCCCTGCAACCGGAGCATGCAACGGAGCGTCAACGCGATGAACCGCGCCTACTACATCGCCGGCTGGGGCTGGGTCGCGATCTGCGCCGCGCTCATCGCGCGCGCCAGATCGCCCGTCTACGTGCCGTTCGAACCGCCCATCACTGTCACACAGGCCTTCGGCGGCTCGCCCGCCGCTGACTGGTTCACGCGCGTCCGGCCGTCGTGCAACGATCTCGAGGTCGGCATGCGCCTGCGGAGTGACCCGGCGCCGGAAGGCTGGGAGGGCAGCGGCTACGCGGCCGCCTGCCTCGCGATCGCCGGCCGCATCGAGGACGCGCGCATGACGCTGCTCGCGCTGCGCCAAGGCGATCAGAACAACGCGGCCGGCATCGTCTTCAACGTTGGCCACCCCATCGCCGACATGGGCGATGACCGCTCCGCCGGCCCGATCATGCGCCTCGTCGTGGAGTTCCAGCCGTGGAACTACATGGCGCTCTACCACGCGGGCATGTCCTACTACGTGCTGGACCAGCCGGACCTGGCACGCGCGCACCTGGACGCCTTCCTCGAACAGTACGATGTGCGCGACGGCTGGACCGCCAACGCGCGCGAGATCCTGCGCCGGCTGGAACGCGGAGAGGGCCGGTGAGCCAGCGCATGCCTTCGTGCCCGCTGTGCGGCGAGGCCGATGCGTTGCGGGCGGGCGTGTGTGCGGCGTGCGGCGGGGACCCGGGTGGGCGCTCGCTCGTCTTCGTGAGACCGGTGCGCACGCGCTCCGAACGCGCCGCCATCGCCGACCGCCTCAACGACCTGGTGGGGGATCGCATGGAAACGCCAGACGGCCGTGCCGCCGCCAGCGGTGCGCTCGCGCTGTATCGCGTGCCGCCATCGCTCGCGGTGCGCATCGTGAGTGGCCTCGAGGAGCGCGGCATCCCCGCGCGCGCCGTCCCGCCGGAGCGGGCCTGGTCCGCCATGCCCGCGCACTTCTTCGTCATGCTCGGCGCGATCGTGCTGGCCGGGGGCATGGCCGGGCTCGTCGCCGCGCCCACGTACCTGTGGCTGAGCCCGCTGCTCGCCGGCACGCTGCTGCTCATCGCGCAGCGCGCCATGCGTGATCGTGTGCTCGTGCCCCCGGCCAATGACGTGGCGCTGCCGGCCAGCACCGAGAGCACGCTCGTCGATGCGCTCGCCGCCCTGCCCGACGCGCGCGCGCGCGGCCTGCTCGGCGATGTCGGCCGCATCGCGCGGCCGCTCGCGCGCAGCGTCCAGCGCGACGGCGACCCCGGCGGCCTGCGCGACTGCATCTCGGACCTGGTCGTGGCCGCCGCCGCGACCGCGCTCGAGGTGGCCCGCCTCGAGGAGACCGTGGCCGTCCTCGAGGACCACGACGGCGCTGACGCGGACCCGCCAGCTGCCGCACGGACCGCCGCGATCGTCGAGCGCTGCCGTGAGGCGGCGGCAACAGGGACGCGTCAGCTGGTCGACGCCGTCGCGATGCTCGGCCAGGTCGGGGAATCGGCCGGCATCGACGCCCGCGTCGGCGTCCGGCTGGCCGCGCTCACACGCGATTTCGTCGCGGCCGCCAGCCAGCGCGAGCGCGCGATCCGCGACGTGACGCGGCTGCTCGGACCGGCCTGAGCTCAGCCCGCGCGCTGCGCCGCCCGCCGCAGCGACGGGTGCAGCGCCAGCGCGGTCGCCGCCAGGACCACCGGCGTGCACACGAGCGCCGCGGTGCGCGCGCCCCACAGATCACCCATCACGCCCGCGCCCAGGACGCCCACGGAACCCGTCGCCCACGCAAGCCCCATCACGATCCCGGAACTCAGCGCGGCGCCGCCCGGCATCAGCTCCTGCGCCTGGATGATGATCGGCGGCAGCACGGCCATCGTCGCGCAGCCCGCGGCGGCAGCGCTCACCAGGGCCAGTACACTCCCGGTCGGCAGCGCCAGTGCCAGCAGGTGCGTCGGCAACGCGACCAGCGTCACGCCCACCAGCAGGTGACGGCGATCGATGCGGTCCGTCAGGTACCCGCCCAGCAGGCTGCCCACCGCCTGCCCGGCCAGGTACACGCTCAGCGTGACCGCGCCGAGCGCCTCCGAGCCGCCGGCCGCGGCCGTGGCGATAGGCTGCATGGTCAGGAAGACGCGCTGCACGAACGTGGTGATCGCGCTGATCCCGAACAGCAGGCCCAGCGGCCCGCCCAGCAGGCCCAGCACCTCGCGCGGGCCCGGGACCGGCTGCGCCGCCGGGCCGCCTTTGCCGGCCGGCAGCACCGCGAGCATTACCGGCGCGATGAGCAGCGCCGGGATCATGGCCAGCCAGAGCCGTTCGATGCCGACGGCCGCGACGAACCCGACCGCGATCAGCGGGCCGGCCGCGTAGCCCGCGGCTCCGCCGAACGAGAACAGCGACAGCCGCACGCCACTGCCGCCGCCCTCCGTAACGCGCGCGGCCATCGACGCGCCCGGCGGATGGAACGCCGCACTGCCCAGGCCGGCCAGCGTCAGGAACATGATCAGCACGATGAAGCTGGGCGCCGCCCCGATCAGCGACATGAACACGCCCGAAAAGACCGGGCCCAGCACGACGAACGCACGGCGGCCATACCGATCCGCTACGTAGCCCAGCGCCGGCTGGATCAGCGACGACGCCAGCGCCAGCGATGTGGTCAGCACGGCCGCCAGCGAGATGGACAGGTCCAGCCTGCGCATGATGCGCGGCAGAAGCGGATGCAGGAACGCGGCGTACGCGTCATTCAGCCCGTGGGCGAAGGCCACGAACACGGCCACCGCCGTGGATGTGCCCAGCACCCGCCCCGCGTTCCGCCGCGCCATCGCAATCGATTCGATCATCGGCGCACAAGATCAGCGACCGGCCTGCCGCGCGGAAGACCCGGACGGAAAAAGCCCCGGTGCGGGGGCGCACCGGGGCTTTTCCCCACGCACGACATCGCTCGCAGCGACGCGTGCGCCGTGTCTGTCGATGTGGCCCGTCAGTTCGTGATCGGACGATTCGCGATCAGCGCCGTGCCACTGTAGTCGATCACCAGCGAAACGCGCCGGTTCTGCATGCCCTCATCACCGGGGCCAGCGGCGCCCGGGACCACCTGACGGTCCACCGCCTCACCGTAGCTCACCACCTTGACATGCTCAGCCATCAGGCCCTGCGTCGTCAGATAGCCCTTCACGGCCTGCGCACGCTTCCGGCCCAATTCCAGATTGTACGCCCGGCTGCCGGACGGATCCGTGAAGCCCTCGACTGTCACGATCGCGTTCGGGTAGTAGTCCTTCACGACCGTCGCGAACCGGCGCAGCACCGCCTCGTCCTGCTGGCGAACCGCGCTCTCGTTGAAGCCGAAGTGGACCGGCACGTTGAACGCCAGCATCCCCTCCAACCGCTGAATGCTCGCATTGAACTCCGAGCGCATCGTCTGCAGCTCGCGCTCCAGCGCCTGCGCACGCTGCTCCAGCGTGCCGACCCGGCCGTTCAACGCGTCGACCTTGCCGTCCAGGTTGGCCTGGACCGCCTGGTCGCCCGTCTGCATCTCCGTCCGCAGCTGCGACAGCTGCGCGTCCACGTCCTTCCGCTTCGCGTATCCGCAGCCGGCGAGCAGGGCCAGCGCGACCAGCGTGAATGCGCGGAAAGGTGCCGAACCTGGTCTCCGTGACATCGATCTGCCTCCTGTATCCCGGTGCTTCCGTTCTGGTGTGGCGGCCGGGTCCGGTCCAGCCCGCCCGCCTGTTCGCCTCGATGCACCGGCCGGGGAACGGACCGGTGCGGCGTCCCGATTCCTTACGCAAACGGCATGCCCCGCGCCGAATCGACGTTGTAAGCAACTGTCGACAAACCAGATGCAGGACAGCCCAAAGAAATGTTGAAAACGCCCGACCGCGCCCGCGACCCGGACCGGACCGGTGTTTCAACGGGGCGCCCCGAGTGTCTCATGGGAACAAGGCCCGGCCCGGGGTACTTTAAGCTCTTGCCCGGGCGAGGCGGCCTCACCGCCCTGCCAGCGAAGCCGAATGGGAGGTCCGTCATGCTGATCCGCGTCCGCAAGCCGTCCGACGTCGCGTCTTCCGAGATCACGCCGGAGTCCGCTTACCTGAACCGGCGCGCCTTCCTGGGCGCGGTCGCGGCCGGGACGGCCGGCGTGCTGGCGGAGGGCACCGGGGCGGCGGGACTCGTGCGGACGGGCCAGCAGGAGGAGAAGCTCACGCCGTACGAGGACATCACGACGTACAACAACTTCTACGAGTTCGGCACGGGCAAGGACGATCCATCGAAGAACGCGAAGAACTTCCGCACGCGGCCGTGGACGATCGCCGTCGATGGGCACTGCGCGAAGCCGGGCGACTACCAGCTCGAGGACTTCGTCAAGCCGTACACACTGGAGGATCGCGTGTACCGGTTGCGCTGCGTCGAGGCGTGGTCGATGGTCATCCCGTGGCGCGGCTTCCCGCTGCGCAACGTGATCGCGAAGGCGGAGCCGACATCGCGCGCGAAGTACGTCGAGTTCACGACGCTGGTCGACCCGTCCCAGATGCCGTATCAGCGCACGAACATCCTCGACTGGCCGTACATCGAGGGGCTGCGCATGGACGAGGCGATGCACGACCTGACGCTGCTGGTGACGGGGTTGTACGGCAAGGATCTGCCCAACCAGAACGGGGCGCCGCTGCGCCTCATCGTGCCGTGGAAGTACGGATTCAAGAGCATCAAGTCGATCGTGCGCATCCGCTTCGTGGAGGAGCAGCCGGTGCCGACGTGGGTCGTGCAGAACCCGCGCGAGTACGGTTTCTACTCGAACGTGAACCCCGAAGTCGATCACCCGCGCTGGACGCAGAGGAACGAGCGCCGCATCGGCGAGTTCCGCAGGCGGCCGACGCTGATGTTCAACGGCTACGCCGAGCAGGTGGCGAGTCTGTACGCCGGCATGGATCTGCGGAAATACTACTGATGGTTCGCGGTGTGATCACGGTTCGCGG
>JBFFZF010000188.1:0-9453 GCA_041568755.1 Longimicrobiales bacterium
ATCGCGACATTCGACATGCCTCTTCCTCCGGAGCGTTGGCGGGGCATTCCGGACGGGTGATCCGTCGTCAGAGGCGCCAGTTCAGCGTGACGGACGCCACGATGCCCGCGTACCCGAGTTCGACGCCCACGTTACGCCAGTCGACGACTCCCAGCAGCTGAACGAAGGGGAGCGCCGGAAGCTTGTCGCCAATGCCGAAGAACCGCTCGTCGTAGCCTGTGATGAAGCCGGCGCGGTAGCCCAGTCCGGTCGCGACGGGCCGATCGCTCGAGAACGAGAAGTTCCTCTGCATGCCGACCGTGACCGCCCGGTCACCGAACGAATTGATGAACGTGGCGCCGAACCAGCCGCGGTACGAAACGCCGAGCAGCGAGTTCGAAACGAGTCCGCGGTTCAGGTCCCGGAGATGCGTGCTCCACATGCCGAGGTAGACGCGGGTGCGATGGGCCGGCGGTACCTCGACCGTCGCCTCGCTCTGGACCGCGCCTGCCGCAGCGACCGGACACGCGGCGGTGCCTGAGGCGAGCGCGATGGCGAGTACCGCCACGCCCGCCCGCCCGCGCGATCCCGTGGGCCGCCAACCTGTGCACCGACGCATGCCATCTCCCGACGACGATCCGATCGTCCGGCTGCAGGATCGGCCGGAATACACATGGCCATGGCCCCGGGGTCCAACCGTGGCCGCGCGCGCGGCGGCCGGCGGCGAGGTTGGCTTGCCGGGAGCGTGAGCGGGGCGGTATACGTCCGGGACCGTGCATCCGCGCACAGGACGGGGTTCGAGGACATGAGAACGATCCGCATCCCGAACGAAGCGACGTATCTGCCCGTTTCGCTCACGGACGTGGCCATCGCCGCGCCGCTGCTCACGCGCATCGTACTGGGCACGACGCTGCCGGGCATGGTCCTGCAGGCGGCGGCCATGGTGCTGTACGCGGGCAGCGCCGCGCAGGACTGGTACGAGCGCCTCGGCGTTCGCCGCATCGCGTTTCTGCCGGAGTTCGGCGCGGATGTGAGACACCTTCCACCGGTCCCGAGCGCGGCGCGCCAGAACGAACTGCGCATCCTGGCGGAGCGTCTCAATGATGGCTACACGGAGGATGCGCTGCCGCTCGCCGAGCTGGCGCATCGCGTCGATGACCACCTCATCGATTACATCGCGGGCATCACGGACCAGCGCATCGAGACGAGCAAAGAGGTGCGGAACTTCTCGCTCGTCGCGCTCGTCTTTCCGTTCGCGCTCGGCGTGGCCGACATCCTCTCGGGTGACATCGCCATCTTCCAGGATACCGGTGTGTTCGCGCCGCACATCGTCGCGCACGAGTTTGCCCACCGGAAGGGCTATTACCGCGAACTCGACGCGCAGGCGCTCGCCTACCTGGCGCTGACCGCGTCCGGCGAGCCGATGATGGTGCAGTCGGCGCTGTGCGAGCGGCTGCACCGGAACATCCGCGTCCTGTCCGGCGAGGACGAGGCGGCGTTCGACCGGATCGTCCGGGACCTGCGCCTGCGTGACGAACTCGAAAAGCAGTTCCTGCGCCTGCGTCCCGCGCCGGGCCTGCTGGTCCCCCTGATCGCGGACGCGATGCGCACGCTCTACGACCTGCGCATGCGGGTGACGGGTCAGAACGGCATCGGGGATTACGACGAAGGCTTCACGCGCTTCCTGCACGCGTTCGAGACGTCGTCGCGCGCGCGCCAGCAGCCGCCGGAGGCCGGGCGGATCCACGGCGTCTGATTCACGACGTCAGCTCGAGTTCCCAGCGCTGCTCGGCCCGGCTGTTGCCCCACCGGTCCAGCCGCGTCTCACCGGTGCGGCGGAACCCGAACGACCGGTACAGATGGGTGGCGGCGGGCGTGTGCTCCTCGTCGGTCAGCAGCCAGATGCGGCGGTAGCCGCGTTCGCGCGCGAAGGCGAGCAGCAGATCCATGAGTCTGCGGCCGAGGCCCTGGCCGCGCACGGAGCCGTCGAGCAGGAAGTAGCGCAGCTGGGCCTCGTCGGGGGCCCGGCCCTTCAGTGCGATGGACCCGGCGAAGCGGCCATCCTCCTCGACGATCCAGACGCGGTCCCGGTCCGGGTCGAAGGAGATGAAGAAATCGCCGACGCCGGCGGCGACGTAGGCCTCGAACGAGCGGTCGAAGCCGGCGTCTTCCTCGTACGCCGTTCCGTGCAGCGCGATGATCGCGCCTATGTCACCGGCACGCAGCTCCGTGCGGATCGTGATGCCGCTGCCCACGGGTCGACCCGCGCCAGCATCGGTCACCGCACGCGTGCCGGATCGCCGCGCGGGTTGAGGTGCCGCTCGAACAGCTCGAGGATGCGCCGGTACTCGTCAGTCCATGAGCTGGGCTCGACGAAGCCGTGGTCCTCGACAGGGTAGACGGCCATCTCCCAGTTCCGCTTGCCCAGCTCGATCAACCGCTGTGCCAGCCGCACGACATCGGAGAAGTGCACGTTCGTGTCGACCATGCCGTGCGCGATGAGGAGCGGGTCGTCGAGGCCTTCGGCGAAGTAGATCGGTGAACTGCGCCGGTACGCGAGCGTGTCATCCTGCGGCAGGTTCAGGATGCGGCCCGTGTACCCGTGATTGTAGTGGGCCCAGTCGGTCACGCTGCGCAGCGCCGCGCCCGCGCCGAACCGGTCGGGCGCGGTGAACAGCGCCATGAGCGTGATGAATCCGCCGTAGCTGCCGCCGTAGATGCCGACGCGCTCCGGGTCGATGCCGTGGTTGCGCTGGAGCCAGCGTGACCCGTCGACCTGGTCGGACAGGTCCTTGCCGCCCATGTGCCGGTAGATGGCCGTGCGCCAGTCACGGCCGTAGCCCGCGGAGCCGCGGTAGTCGATGTCGAGCACGATGTAGCCCAGCGACGCGAGCAGGTGATGGAACATGTACTCGCGGTAGTAGGTCGACCACCAGTTGTGGACATTCTGCAGGTAACCGGCGCCGTGCACGAAGATGACCGCCGCGCCGTTGGGCTGTGCGCCCAGGTCGGCGGGGCGGTAGATACGGGCGGGCACGCGCGTGCCGTCCTCGGCATCGATGTGCACGATCGCCGGCGCGATCCATCTGAACGCGCGCCACTCCTCCGTGGGCGTCGTGGTCACGCGTGTGGCCGGCCGGCCCGCGCGGTTCTCGCCGAGGTACAGCTCGGGTGGCGTGTTCGCGAACGAGTGGACGAATGCGATCCGGCGGCCGTCCGGCGAGACGGTCACGTCCTGGCGGCCGGGCATGTCCGTGATGCGGACCTTGCCGCTGCCGTCGAAGCTCATGTGCCAGAAGTGCACTTCGTGCGGCGAGCCCTCGTTGGTCGTGAGGTAGAGCCGGTCCTTCTGCGGTGCGATCTCGACGCGATGGACCTCGAAGTCGCCGCGCGTGAGCTGGCGCTGCCCCGTGCCGTCCGCGGCCACCGTGTACAGGTGATTGTAGCCGTCACGCTCGCTGGTGAACCACGCGGTCCGGCCGTCGGGCAGCCAGCCGGAGCAGCCGAACCAGAACGCGCACGGTCCGGCGACCCATGCATCGTCGTGCAGGTGATGCAGCAGGGTCAGGTCGCCGCTGGCGCCGTCGAACGACCACAGCCACGCATCCTTGAAGTCCGCGCTGTTCGCGCCGATCAGACCGTGCGTGCCCGTGTCGTTCCAGCCGAGGAACCGCGCGCTGAGCTCGCGCCGCCCGGCTGCCGTATCGCCAGGCGAAGTAGCCTGCGCGACGTCCAGCCAGCGCACCTCGCCGTCGTCGAGCGCGACGATGCCGATGCGACCGCCCGGTCCCTGCTCATCACCCACCTTCGTCCTGACCTCGCGCGGCTCGGTGTACCCGGACTCCGTGACCCAGTACGGGATCACGGTGCGGCGGCCGGCCTGGGCGCCGGTCCGGCCTGCGGTGATGACGGCGTACGCGCCCGTCGGCTCGATGGCCAGGTCGAACACGCGCTCTTCGCGCTGGATCCACGTCGGTTTGAGCGGGTGCAGGGACTCGCGCTCCCGCGTGCGCGCGCGTTGCTCTTCCTGGCGCTCGCGCTGGCGGCGGATGTGCTCGAACAGCTCGCGCTGCTGCTGCTCGAGGAATCCGCGCTGGCCGGTCGCGGGGGTCGGTTCCGATGGCGGTGTGCCCGAGCGGATGTCGGTGACCTGGCGGAGCGCGCCTGACGCGAGTGTCAGCTCGAAGAGCTGGTTGTCCGACAGGTAGTAGAGGGCCGTGCCGTCCCGATCGAAGACCGGGTTCGATTCGACGGCGCGTGTGTGCGTCATCCTGCGAACTGCGCGCGTGCGCCGGTCAATGACGTGCAGGTCGCCATCGTGCGAGACGGCGCGCATCCGGCCGTCGCGCGAAAGCGGACCGTTCGCGAGCAGCACGCCGATCGAGTCGGCCGCCGCGTCGTCGAGTTTCTCCGGCTGGCCGCCCGTCGCGGCCACCCGGTACAGCGAAGGCTGCGCGTCCCACGCCTCGCCGCCCGGCAGCCAGCGGAAGTAGACCCAGCGGCCGTCATCGCTCCAGCCCGTGATGTTCGGCGCCTGCCCGACCAGCTCCGGGCCGCGCATGATGGACGCGACGCTCAGTTCGAACGTCTGCGCGCCCGCGCCGGCAGGCCATGCGCTGGTCAGGCAGAGCGCGCAGGTGTACAGGAAGCGGGCACGGGTGCGTCGGTGGGACGGCAAGGCATTCTCCTTAGTCACCGAGGGACGTACCGAGGGCGCGGGCGGTCAGGATCGTGTCGGAATCGAGTGGCACGTACTTCACGCTGCGGATGGCGTCCTCGAGCGGGACCGCGCGGATCTCGGGCGGGTCGAGTGCAACCATGTGGCCGAAGCGGCCGTCGGCGACGCAGCGCACCGCCGCGGCGCCGAAGCGCAGCGCGATGAGCCGATCGTACGCGGTGGGCGAACCGCCGCGCTGCAAATGGCCGAGCACGAGCGAGCGTGTCTCGTGGCCGGTCCGCTCCGCGATCTCCGCGGCAAGCCGGTCGGCGATGCCGCCATAACGCGCGGCCGCGCCGCCCCCGGCCTGGGCGACGAACGCCGCCTCACCGTCGCGCGGGCGCGCGCCCTCGGCGACGACGACGATGGCGAAGGTCCTGCCCGCCTTGTAACGCTGATCGATCTTCTCGCACACGCGGTCGAGGTCGTACGGAATCTCCGGGATCAGGATCACATCGGCGCTGCCGCTCAGTCCCGCGTGCAGCGCGATCCAGCCGGCGTGCCGACCCATGACCTCGACGACCATGACGCGCTCATGGCTCTCGGCCGTCGAGTGCAGTTTGTCGACGGCCTCCGACGCGGTCTGCACGGCCGTGTGGAACCCGAACGTGACCTGCGTGACGGCGAGGTCGTTGTCGATCGTCTTGGGCACGCCCACGACGGGCAGGCCCTTGAGGGACAGCTCGTTGGCGATGCGCAGCGAGCCGTCGCCGCCGATCGCGATCAGCGCGTCGAAGTCGTGCTCACGGAACGAACGGACCACATCGTCGGACCGGTCGGCCAGCACGGTCGAGCCATCGGACAGACGGACCGGCCACTCGAACGGATTGCCGCGGTTCGTCGTGCCGAGGATGGTGCCGCCGAGGTGCGTGATCCCGCGGACCGCCTCGAGGTCGAGCCGGATCACGTCATCGTCGTCCAGCAGGCCACCGTAGCCCTTGCGGATGCCCCAGACCTCCCAGTCGCGGCGGCGCGCGGACAGGACGACGGCGCGGATGACCGCATTCAGACCGGGCGCGTCGCCACCGCCGGTGTTGACCGCGATCCGGCGGATCGTCGGGGCGTCGCTCAAATGGCGCTCATCAGATCGCGGATCTCCTCCCATTCCGCGTGCCGGCGCGTCTGCTTCTTCGAGTAGATGAGCCGGTCATCGACCGTCACCTCGAAGGCGCCGCCGCCCGAGGCCACGAGTTCGACCTCGATTCCGGGGTACTCCTTCCTGAGCCGGGCCTCCAGACTGGAGGCGCGAGGGTAATAGTTTCACATTCGGCAGTATTCGATCGTCACACGGCTGGGCACGCCGGCCTCCCTGGCTTCGGGTTTGGTGGCCCCAAGCTGAGAACGCGGGCTGTTGGTGTCAACGCGGGACCGGCCGGGCCGTCGGTCGCAAGCCATGGCACCGGTTCGAGTTGCGGGATCGACCCCGCGGCTTGACGCCGGCGCGGGGGCCCGGATCCGCCCGACCGGGCCGGGGCGCCACGACCCGAAAGCCGGGCTGGCACGGGCCTCGCAACACTGCAGCGGAGGACGCGACATGCCGACAGAGAAGGAGATCCGGAAAGCGCTCCGGAAGGTCAAGGACCCCGAGCTCGACCTGGATCTGGTGGTGCTGGGCCTGGTCTACGGCATCGAGGTCGTGGACACGCACGTCCGCGTCTCGATCTCCCTGACCTCGCCCTACTGCCCGGTGGCGGGCCAGATCGTCGAAGACGCGAAGGCCGCGATCGAGGCGGTCGAAGGCGTGGAGTCGGCTGAGGTCGAACTCACGTTCAACCCGCCGTGGAGTCCGGAGCGGATCGATCCGATCATCCGCTCCTCGCTCGGGTTGTGATTCCGTTGATCCCGCGCAGGATGCGCAGCGTACGAAGGATACGTCGGGATGGGTCTGCTTCTGGACGGGTTCGAAATCGAATGGCGTGAGCGCGGCATCGGCGATGCCGTGCTGTTCGTCCACGGGTTCCCTCTGAATTCGGCGATGTGGGGCCCGCAGCTCGCGGCGTTGCCGGCGGGCTGGCGCGGCATCGCGCCGGACCTGCGCGGCTTCGGCGCCAGCGAGCCGGGCGACGCCGGCGTGTATCGCATGGACCTGCTCGCAGACGATCTGGCTGCGCTGCTCGATCGACTGGGCATCGAGCGGACCGTGCTGTGCGGCCTGTCGATGGGCGGGTACATCGCCTTCGAGTTCTGGCGTCGCCACGAAGACCGCGTGCGCGCGCTCGTTCTGAGTGACACGCGTGCCGGCGCGGATTCGACGGAAGCCCGGGATGCCCGTCGCGCCCTCGCGCAGCAGGCGCTAGCCCTGGGGACGGGCGCTGTCGTCACGCCGATGCTGCCCCGCCTCCTCTCACCGGCCACGATGCGCAAGAAGCCCGGTGTCGTGGCGATGGTGCGTGCGATGATGGAGGAGACCGCAGCGGAGACGATGGCGCGCGCACTGCTCGGCATGGCGGAGCGCGCGGACGCGGAGCCGCTGCTGCGCACCATCGACGTGCCCGTGCTCGTGCTGTGGGGCGAGCACGACGTGATCACGAACCGCGGTCAGGGCGAGTGGCTGGCGCGCGGCATCCGTGGCGCACGGCTCGAGCTCATCCCCGGGGCCGGCCACCTGCCGAACCTCGAGGAGCCCGAGGAGTTCAACAGCGCGCTGAACCACTTCCTGGTCAGCCTGCCGCACGACACCTTGTCGACCCGGCGCGTGCTCAGCGCCTGACGGCGTCCCCCGAATCAGTCACCCATCAGGTCCAGTTGCGTCCCGCGGCCGGACGGCGTGGCTGCGGCCTGAGCGCGGCCGGCGGCCGGCGCTGACGCCGGCGCTGGAGGTTCCTCGCCGTTCCCACCGCCGTTGTCGTCGTCCTTTTCCTCGGCCACGCGCGCGACTTCGACGACGCGGTCCGCGCCCTCCAGCTCGATCACGCGCTTGCCCTGCGTCGCCCGTCCCTGGATCGGTACGTCGGGCGCGCGCAGCCGTGTCGCGGCCCCGCTCGCCGCGATGATCATCAGTTCATCGCCGTCGAGGATCTCCTTGGCCGCGACGAGCGGGCCCGTGCGCTCGCTGACATCGAGCGTGATCGTGCCCAGTCCGCCACGCTTCTGGACCGGGTACTCGGACAGCTCGGTCCGCTTCGCGTAGCCCATCTCGGTGACGGTGCAGAGCGTCGCATCGCGCCGCACGACGACCATCCCGATGACGCCATCGCCCTTGCGCAGCCGGATGCCGCGCACGCCCATGGTCACGCGGCCCATGACCGGGACCTCCGCTTCCGGGAACCGGATGGCCCGGCCCTGCCGTGTCGCGATCACGACGTCCGTCCCCGCCTCGAGCTGCTGCACGTCGAGCACGGAGTCCTTTTTCGCCAGCTTGATCGCGGCGATGCCGCCCGCCCGGATGTTGGCGAACTGGTCCAGCGCGGTCCGCTTGATGGAACCGCTGCGCGTGAGGAACACGAGCGACTGGTCTTCGTCGAACGTGCTGACTGCGACCAGCGCGGCGATGCGCGTGCCCTTGTCCATGGTCAGGACCTGGGGCAGCGCGCGGCCGCGGCTGCTGGGACCGGCCTCGGGCACGTCGTGCACCGCGAGCGCGTAGGCCTGGCCCTGCTGCGAGAAGAAGATCAGCGTGTCCGTGCTGCTGGCCACGAACACGTGCTCGAGGAAGTCATCCTCGTACCGGCTCATCCCCGACTGCGCCGTCCCGCGCGCAACGCGCCGGCGGTACAGCGCCATGGGCACGCGCTTCACGTAGCCGGCGTGGCTCAACGAGATGACGACCTGCTCCTCCGCCTCCAGGTCTTCGACCTCGTGCTCGTCGACGTCGTCCAGGATGGTCGTGCGCCGGTCATCGCCGAACGTCTCGACCACCTCGTCGAGTTCGGCGAGCAGCACCTCGCGCTGACGCTTCGGGCTCTTCAGGATCGCGCCCAGCGAGCGGATCTGTTTCTTCAGTTCCTTCAACTCATCGTGCAGCTCCGAGGTCTCGAGTGCCGTGAGCCGGCCCAGCCGCATCGCCAGGATCGCCTTCGCCTGCTCCGCGGACAGCGAGAACGCGTCCTGCAGCCGTGTCGAGGCCGCGTCCTGGTCCTCCGACGTGCGGATGATCTCGATGACTTCCTCGATGTTGTCCAGCGCGATCAGCAGCCCATCGACGATGTGCGCCCTCGCCTCGGCCTCCGCCAGATCGTGCTGCGAGCGCCGGCGGATGACCTCGAGCCGGTGATCGCGGAACCGCTCGAGCATCTCCTTGAGCGGCATCTCGCGCGGCACACCGTGATCCAGCGCCAGCATGATCGCACCGAACGTGGCCTGCAGGTGCGTCTGCTTGTAGAGCAGGGCGAGCATGGGAGCCACGCGGGCGCCGCGCTTGAGTTCGATGACCAGGCGGATACCGTCGCGGTCCGTCTCGTCACGCAGGTCGGCCGCGTCCGGCAGCTGGTTCGCGCGCGCCAGCTTCGCGATCTGCTCGATGACCCGCGTCTTGGACACGCCGTACGGCAGCCCCGTGACCACGATCTGCTCCTTGCCGCCGCGCAACGCCTCCTTGTGCACGGCCGCCCGCATCACGATCCGGCCCCGTCCCGTCGTGTACGCATCGCGGATGCCGTCACGGCCCAGGATGAACGCGCCGGTCGGGAAATCGGGGCCCGGCACGTGCTCGAGCAGGTCGTCGACCGTGCAGTCCTCGTTCTCGAGCAGCAGGCGCAGCGCCGCGCCGATCTCGCGCAGGTTGTGCGGCGGGATGTTCGTGGCCATGCCGACGGCAA
>JBFFZF010000189.1:0-9414 GCA_041568755.1 Longimicrobiales bacterium
GAACGCGGCCGGCGAGGTCGTCGGTGAGGTCATCAATCTGCGTTCGCTGCACGGGGCACTCGCGCCGGTGCGACGGCTGCGCGCGACGATCCTCGCGCTGGCGTTCATCGGTCTGCTGCTGGCCGCGCTGTCGAGCTGGCTGCTCTCGCGCAGCGTGATCCGCCCCGTCCATCGTCTGCTGGCCGATGCGCGCCGCATGGGCGACGGCGATCTGGATCAGCCGGTCGCCGCCGTCAGCGTCGACGAGATCGGTGCGCTCGCGCTCGGTTTCGAGAACATGCGCACGTCATTGCGCGATGCTCGCGAACAGCTGATCCGCAGTGAACGTCTGTCCGCGATCGGCCGGGCGGCCGGTGCCATCGTGCACGACTTCGCCCAGCCCATCACCGTACTCATGGGCCACGTCCAGCTGGCGCAGGAGGAGACCGACCCGGCCGCCCGCAACGAGTCGCTCGCCATCATGCGCACCGAGCTGGACCGCCTGCGCGCGATGATGAACGAGATCCTCGAGTTCACGCGCGGCGAGAAACACCTGGTCCGGCTGCCCGTCTCCGTCCCGGCCATGATCGATGACATCGTCCGCGGCCTGGCGCCCGGTCTGCGCCAGCGTGACATCCGGCTGGCCGTCGCGCACGGCTACGATGGCGAGTGGCCGCTCGATGTCCAGCGCATGAATCGCGTGCTGCACAACCTCATCGGCAACGCCGCCACGGCGATCGGACGGGACGGCGACATCACGATTCGCACGTCGCGCGTCGACGGCTCCCTGCGCATCGCGGTGTCCGACAACGGCCCGGGCATCCCGCCCGCGATCCGCGACACGCTGTTCGAACCGTTCGTGACCGGCAGCAGGGGCGGGACGGGCCTCGGGCTGGCGATCGTCAAGAACATCATCGAACGGCAGGACGGCACGATCCGCGTCGCCACGTCGGAAGCCGGGACCTCGTTCATCATGGAGATCTCCGACCTCGTCGAGCGCGCGCCCGTCCAGGCTGCGCTGCACGACCGCGTGCACCCGCACGCTGCTGCTGCTGCTGCCGTCCTGCTGCTCACGCTCGCGACGGCGGCCCGCGTGCCGGCCCAGACGGTCTTCTCCGGACAGGTCGACCTGGTAGCCAAGTCGAACCCGGACCGCTACGGACTCAACCGGACGTTCCGTGGCAACCCGTACAACGAGTTCCGCCTGCGCGGCTTCGCCCGGACGTGGATGACGGATCGTATCGGGTTCTTCGGCGAGGTCATGTTCGACGGGCGGTACAGCACGCCGTTCATCAACGGCGCTTATGTCGTCATCAACGAGATCGGCGGACGCGACTGGCTGAACGCACGCCTGGGCCTGGCCCCGTCCCTCATCGGCAACTTCGGTCAGCGCAGCACGTACTTCAACGTGAACCCGCTGGTCGGCGTGCCGCTGGTCTGGAGTCATTTTCTGACGATCGACGGCACCGGTTTCGACACGATCGAAGCGTTGCAGACCAGCCGGGCGGCCAATCAGCGCGGCATCCCCGTGCTGTACGACGCGTGCTGGAACATGCAGTGGGAGCTGCTCGGCGAGGTCGGCGCGTTCGAGTACTCGATCGGCGTGACGCCGGCCTCCATGTCGAATCCGCGCTCCAGCACGCAGGACGGGCTGCAGCTGCTGGCCCGCATCGGCGCCGAGCCCACGCCGGGCCTGCGCATCGGCGTGTCGGGCGGCCGCGGGCCCTACATCGGCGTCGCGCCGACATCGACCGCGCGTGTCATCGACAACCCGGAAGACTACGACCAGCGACTCGTCGGGTTGGACCTCGAGTTCAGCCGTGGGCGCACGCGCGTGTTCGCGGAGGCCTACGCGAGCGAGTGGGAAGTGCCGGGCATCGAGGCCGATCTGGGCGTGTGGAGTTCTTACGTGGAAGCGCGCTACGCGCCCGCCCCGGGCTGGTACGTCGCCGCACGGCTCGACCAGATGGCGTTCCTCACCGGCGAAACGCCGGGCGGTCGGCGCTTCCGGTGGGATGACGATCTCTGGCGCATCGAAAGCGCCGTGGGCTACCGGCTGACGCGCGAGATGCTCGTCAAGCTGGACTGGCAGCACACGCGCTTCACGACGGGTGCGCGCCGCCGCCAGGACCTGCTGTCCATCCAGCTGTCCGCTTCCTTCTGAGCCGCCACGGGCGGCCCGGGTTCAGCGACCGGCGCTGAGCGCGCCCGCCTCCGGGTCGTTCCGGATCGTGACCGTGCCCGTATGCGCGCGGCCGTTCACGGTCAGCGTGACCCGGTACGTGCCCGCGTCCGCCTGCGGGCCGCGCGGGCCGGGGAACCCGCCTTCTCCGCCGCCCCCGCCACCACGACCGCCGCCACGACCGCCGCCGGCCTGCGCGACGCCGCGGCCGCCGGTCGGCTCGAAGCGCATGTTCCAGAAGTACCGGTTCACGCCCTGCGTGGCCGGGATCTGCGCGCTGAACCGTTCCGGCCCGGTGAGCGGGGCGATCTCGATCGAGATGTTGCCTGTGGGCGCGTCCTTCAGCCAGAAACTGATCGTTGCGGCGTTCTCCAGTTCGCTGGGCGAGTTGGCCGGCCCCTCGTGCGCGATGGTGAGCGGGTTCCGTCCCTGGAACAGCATGTGGCCGCGCGTGGCGCCGCGGCTCACGCCCATCCAGCGTGTCGCGACCCGGTTGCGGAACAGGAACACATCGCTCGTCATCACCTCGCGCGTGAGCTGCTGGAGCGGCGAGATGTCATCGAGGATCCAGATGCTCCTGCCGTGCGTCGCCGCGATCAGGTCGTTGTCGCGCGGATGGATGACCAGGTCGTGGACGGACACCGTCGGCAGGTTGCGGTTGATGCGGTGCCAGCGGGTCCCGCCGTCGATCGTCATGTAGGCACCGAATTCGGTGCCGACGAACAGCAGGTCGGGGTTCCTGCGGTCCTCGACGATCACGTAGACCGGTTCGTCGGCGGGCAGGTCCCCGGCGATGTTCGTCCAGGTCCGGCCCCAGTCGGTCGTCCGGTACACGTGCGGCCGGAAGTCATCGCGCCGGTGCCCATCGAACGTGACGTACGCGCGGGCCGCATCGTAGTGCGATGCGGCCACGCGGCTGACCCAGGTGCCGGCCGGCACGCCGCCCGCCGCCGCGGTGCGCGTCCGTGCCGCAGCGGGCGAAGCGGTCGGCACGTTGGCGCGCACGTTCGCCCAGGTCGTCCCCCCGTCCCGAGTCAGCTGGACGTTGCCGTCATCGGTGCCCACCCAGATCACGCCCGGGATGAGCGGCGACTCGGAGACGGAGATCGTCGTGGCGTGCGTCTCCGCGCTCGTCACATCGCGTGTCAGACCGCCGCTCTCCGGATTGATGTGCGCGGTGTCCGCGTTGGACAGGTCGGGACTGATGATGCGCCAGGTCTCGCCCCGGTCCGAGCTCTGGAAGAGGTAGTTGCCGCCGAAGTACACGACGCGCGAGTCGTGCGGCGACAGGATGAGCGGCGATGACCAGTTGAAGCGGAACGCGGGTGCGGGCAGCCGGTTCTGCGGCCCGCTGAACGAGGGCAGCACGCGATCCAGGTTCAGGATGTTCTGCGGGGAAGGCGTGATGGATTCGCCCTGCTGGCGGAACACGGCGTCCAGACGGCGGATGTTGCCGCCCTGCGATTCCGTGTAGACGATGCGCCAGTCGTTCGGGTCGACCGTGGTGTGGAACCCGTCGCCCGAGTGGAACTTGAACCAGTGGTCGTTGAGCACGCCGTTGTAGTCACGGCTGTTGCTCGGCCCGCCCCAGTTCCCGTTGTCCTGCAGCCCGCCGTAGACCCAGTACGGATCGCGCATGTCGGCGGTGACGGCGTAGAACTGGCCCAGGTCCATGTTGTCGAACATCACGAAATGATGTCCGCCGTCGTGCGAAATATACGAGCCCTTGTCGTTGCCGACGTACATCCGCAGGCTGTTCGCGGGATCGATCCAGAGCGCGTGGAAATCTCCGGAGATGCCCTCGAAGCTGCGTGCGAACGTGCGTCCGCCGTCCTCCGAGACCTGTGCGCTGCCGGAGAACACGAAGACGCGCTGTGCGTTGTTCGGGTCGATCCACACGTGGCTGTAGTAGAACGGCCGGTTGTTGAACCGGTTGATGTAGCGCCACGACTGGCCACCGTCCTCCGAACGGTAGATGCCCGTGCCCAGCTTGCTCATGTCTGCGTAGTCCGGGCTGTTCCGATCCGGCTGGAACCCGTGCTCGACGATGGCGACGAGCACGCGCGGATCCCGGCGGAACACGGCCAGTCCGATCTTGCCCGTCGGGCCGGACGGCAGTCCGCTGGTCAGCTTCGTCCAGCTCTCGCCGCCGTCCGTGCTCTTGAAGATGCCGCCCTGCGGCCCGCCCGACAGGAACCGGTGCGGCATGCGGATGCGCTCCCAGAAACCCGCGTACAGGATGTCGGGATTCGTGGGGTCCATGATCAGATCGCTGGCGCCGGTCCGGCCGTCCGCCGGCAGGCCGCGCGTGAGGTTGCGCCACGTCCGGCCGCCGTCCGTCGTCTTGAAGATGCCCCGCTCGCCGGTATGCCCCCACAGGTGGCCCTGTGCGGCGACGTACACGATGTCCGGGTTCGTGGGATGGATCAGCACCTCGCTGATGTGGTGCGTGTCGTGCAGGCCCACGTTCGTGAACGTGCGTCCGCCGTCCGTCGACTTGTAGACGCCGTCGCCCCAGCCCACGCTGTTGCGCGTGCACGACTCGCCCGTGCCGACCCACACGATGTCCGGGTTCTGCTGGAACACGGCCAGGTCACCGATGTTGCCGGAGCCGTAACTCGTGAAGATAGCCTCCCACGTCGTCCCCGCGTTCGTCGACTTGAACACGCCACCCGACGCCGCGCCCACGTAAACGATCGCCGGATTCGCTTCGACTGCCGCGATATCCGTCACACGGCCGGCCATGTTCGCAGGTCCGATGTTGCGCCACTCGAACGCGCGGATGAGGGACTCCGCGCCTTGCGGCGCGATGGCCGCATCCGCGATCCGACGGGTATCGGCCGACGACCGCTGTGCCGTGCCCGACTCGGGCATGAGCAATGTCAGTACAACGGCGAACAGCGGGAACGCGGGGCGGACGGTGCCGGTGCTGCGACACGGTGGGAACATGGGCGAGCTCCTGATGCGGTCCGGGCCGGCGCGATTCGCCGGCCCGGTGAAATGACGGCAGGGCACCCGAACCGTCAAGCGCCACGGCCTGCCCGCATCACGTCCTGGCCGGGACCAGGTACAACTGCGTGCCCGACACGACGACGATCCATGCCTCGCACGCGATCCGGACGCGCGTCCCATCAGCCAGCTCGTACAGCCCGACACGCGTGATGCGGAACGCGTCCGACCCCTCGAACGACGCGACCGCGACGTCCGCGATCAGGACCGCCGTCACGCCCGCGCCCTCGATCGTCTCGTCACAGCCGTCCGCCGGCGCGGCCCGCGCCTTCTGCGCGCGCGTCAGCACCAGCCCGAACGCCAGCACCAGTGTCACACAACCGATACGCCTGCGCATGCTCGCCTCCTGCAGCGGTCTCGTGGATTGCCCGTGGTGACGACAGGGCAACCGGCGGACCGCACGGACCGCGGATGCGCATCTTCACAGCTGCCGCGCACTTGCGCATGATGCCGTTCGACGCGGCCACGGCGGGTCTGCACGCTTCCGCGCGGACGGACCGGCATCGATCGCTCAGTGTGGACGGGTCGACCGGGTGGCGTGCGTCGTGAGGAACTGCACGAGGGCCTCGAAGGAGCCCGCATGCAGCCGGTCCTGGCCGAGAAAGATGGCGGGCACACTGCGTACGCCTGCGGCGTGCGCCTGTGCGCGCTCGCGAGCGACCTGGCGCAGGGCCTCGTCCGCTGCCGTACAAGGCGCTTCAGCAGGCGCCGGGGTGTGCGGCCCGGGATTGCGGTAACGCGCGATGTGCGCCGTCCAGCCGCGCTCCATGTCGGCGGCCGCGGCACACACGACGGCGGCCGCTGCGAGCCGCGCGCTGCGCGTGTTGCCGAGCGGCAGATGATAATAGGCGAGGCGGATGCGCCCGTCGCGCGCGAGGGCGCGCAACGCATCGCCGGCCACGCGATCGAAGGTCCGGCACGCGGGACACGCGTAGTCGCCGAAGACGCGCACGACCGGCGCGTCCGGCGGACCCAGCGTGAGCGCGGGCTCGGGCTCGATCACGAACCCGATCGGGAGCGGCTCGCTGCGGACGTCACCGGCTCGCGAACGCCACGCCAGACCCGCGAGCGCGGACCCGCCCAGAAGGGCAAGCAATGCCACGACGCGCGTGAAGCGGCGCGCCCGCACGTGAGCGGATGCGACCATGTCATCGGCCCGCGGCCGGACGGTCCAGTGCGAACACGTGCGCGCTCTGCTGGCTGAGCAGGAAGACCCTGTCGCCATCGATCGCGATGTCGCGTGCGGTCACGGGCAGCATCCAGTCCCCGGTGGTGTCGGGCACGGCGAGCCGCCTGACCCGGTAGTGTACCGGATCGATCAGCAGGCCGGCCGTGCGACCGGCGGTGAACACCAGCAGCAGATCGCCGGCCGGCGTGACGCTCATGTTCTTGATGAGCGGGGCGTACCGTGCGCTGGGCAGCCCGGGAAAAGCCTCGGCGAATCGGGCGCGCCGTGCGAACAGCGCCTGGAGCAGTTCGCCCGGCAGCCGGCGGCTCACGACCGGCAGGCCCGCCGGGGAGAACTTGTGCAGCGTGCCGGTTTCCCCGTCGAACACGTGCAGCGTGTCGCCGGCCGTCAGGGCGACCCACGGCTCGGTGAGCCCGTGCTCGAGACCGTAGCTCGTCGACGCCGTGGGTGTGGCCTCCCGTCGCGCGATGGGTGTGCGTCCCGCCTCCGTGACACGCGTCGCCCAGTGCGAACCGGAGCGGGACGGCAGGATGAGCGCCCCATCGGATGCGACGGCGAAGGATTCGAACGGGCCGGGCACCGCGAGCGTGCGCACGAACCGGCCATCGCGCACGAGCAGCGTGAACCGGCCGTTCTCCATCTCGCTGATGACGATCGTATCCGCGTGGCTGCGCGCGACCGTGGGCGCGCTCAGCTCGCCCGGCCCTTCGCCCTCGCGTCCGACCGCGCCCAGGAAGCGCAGGTCCCGGTCCAGGTACACGACGCGATCGTTGCCCGTATCGATCACGACGATCGTGTCGTCCTGCACGAACAGGCTCGTGGGCGCGAAGAAGAACTCCGTATCCCCCGGTGAAGCCGGGCCCTGCGCCAGCCGCTGTCCGATGACGAGCGGCGGTTCCTCGATCAGCGCGGCATCCCCGCCACCGGTCGTGGGCTGGCAGGCCGCGCCGGCGACGAGCGCGAGCACGATCACGCGAACAACCCCGGACAACATCCCGTCCATCGCGGTGTCCTCCTTCGAGCGCCGGGCCGGGCCGTCCCCGGTGGACGACCCGGCCCTGATGCGCGTCAACGTCCGATCCAGCGCATCACACCGGGTAGAGCGTGTAGTCCCGGCAATCGATGCGCAGACGGCTGCCATCCGTGAACTCGTACACGCCGACCGAGAACGTCTCGGTGATCGACGTCCCGATGCCGCCCGGCTTGACCTGCAGCTCGATCGTCACCGTGGACGCCCCGATCAGCCAGCCCAGCATGGGCGGTCCGCCCGCGCCCGAACTGACGAAGTCGACGCACGGCAGATCGTCCGCGCGCGCGGATCCGGCCAGCGCTGCGAGCAACGCGACTGCGCCGAGCACGGCGCGCATCCCTGCACCACGCATACTTCCTCCACGACCCTTGCTCCCCGAAGGGATCATCCATCGCGTCCCCCGGGTCGTCGTGCCGGCCGCGCCGCCCGCAGGGAGCCGCCGACCTCCGGCGGCCCGGACCCCGAGGGCAGACGCCGCGCCAGGGTGCACGAAACTCCGCATCACGTTGCACGCAAACCGCTTGTGCGTTGCGCGCCGCGCCCATCAGCGCGCCGGTCCGGGCGGAACGGACCGGTACGTGGCGCGCGGTCCGCGCACAACGCCGAGGATGCGGCGGCGCTCGGCCGAAGGCCATGACGGATTGGGACGACTTCGTGCGGGAGGGATACGGATCGAACCGCGACGGACCGGGACCGGCGGGCGCACGCTGAGCGATGTCCCGCCCGTGTGCGGGTTCAGACGCCGGCAGTCCGGCGCCGGTAGCGGCGCAGCAGTGGCGGCAGCACGAGTCCGGCCACGGCGATCGCATACAGCGAAACCGCGAGCGGACTCGAGACGAGCGCGCCGGCGTCGCCGCCGGACAGCGCCATGGCGCGGCGCAGGTTCTTCTCCATGAGCGGCCCCAGGACGACGCCCAGGATCACGGGCGCGAGCGGGATCCGCCAGCGGCGCAGCAGCAGGCCGACCACGCCGAAGCCGGTCACGAGCAGGAGATCGAACGCGCTGGTGTTGACCGCGTACACGGCGACGAACGCGAGCGCCGCGACGCCGGCCATCAGGAACCAGCGGGGCAGGCGCAGCACCTTCACGAAGAGTCCGACCAGCGGCAGGTTGAGCAGCAGCAGCACGGCGTTGCCGATGAACATCGACGCGACCAGTCCCCAGAACACGGCCGGGTGCGTCTCGAGCAGACGGGGCCCGGGCGTCACATTCATGCCGAGCAGTGCGCCGAGCAGCACGGCCGTCGTGGCGCTGCCCGGCACGCCCAGCGTGAGCAGCGGGATCATGGCGCCGTTCGCGGCTGCGTTGTTGGCGGCCTCGGGCGCGGCCACGCCGCGGATGTCGCCGCGCCCGAACTTCTCGCCGTCCTCCGCGATCTGCTTCTCGGTGGCGTACGCGACGAACGACGCCACCGTCCCGCCCGCACCGGGCAGCACGCCGATGAGGAACCCGGACACGGTGCTGCGCACCATGGTCCAGCCCGCGCCGGCGATCTCTGCGCCTTTCACCATCACGCGTCCGATGGGCGTCGTTGCCATGCGTCCCTTCTCGGCATCGAGCAGCGCCTCGAGCACTTCGCTGATGGCGAAGAGTCCGATCGTGACCGTGATGAAGTCGAGCCCGTCGAGCAGGCGGATCTGACCGAAGGTGAAGCGCGGGATCGCGCTGTGCGGGTCGAGCCCCACGCTGGCCAGGAGCAGGCCGAGTCCCGTGGCGAACAGCCCGCGCGCCAGACTGTCGCCTGCGAGTCCGGACAGCGCGGCGAAGGCCAGCACCATGAGCGCGAAGTACTCGGCGGGCCCGAAGCGGATGGCCCACGTCGCGAGCAGCGGCGCGAAGAAGATGAGCCCGAGGATGGAGAGCGTGCCGCCCACGAACGACGCGATGGCCGACGTCGCGAGCGCGGGACCGGCCCGGCCCTGCTTCGTCATCGCGTGCCCATCCAGTGCGGTCACGACGGCCGACGCGGTGCCGGGCACGTTGAGCAGGATCGTGCTGATCGAGTTGCCGTACTGCGAGCCGTA
>JBFFZF010000190.1:0-9413 GCA_041568755.1 Longimicrobiales bacterium
GAGATGTCGGAACTGGATCTCGAAGGCGCGTCCACGGACGCGTGGTTCGGCGAATCGATTGCAGGCGAATGGACGGTGCCATGACGGAAGCAACGACGAAGCTGGTCGCGGAGATGCTGTCGCAGCGTCTGGGCATCGCGCCCGACCAGCTGGAAACCACGATCGGCAGCGATCCGCTCGCAGCGGCGCTCGCGCTCTCCATGACGGATCACCCGCGTGAGAGCGAGCGCACTGATCCGGCCGCGACGGTCGAGTTCGTTGCCGCAATCGTCGGCGCCTGCCCGCTCTGTCTGGGCGAGCAGCGCGGCTGTACGAGATGCCACGGCGCGGGCGTGCCGGGCTCGCGACAGCCGGACGGAGACGCACTCATCGCATGGGTCGCCAGGCCACTCCGGCGGCTGGGCCTGTGCGTGGCCATCCGCAAACCTCAACGCGCCGGCCACACTCCTGGAGGAGGGTACGCATCATGACTGATTACGAAGAAGCTTACGACGACTTCGAGTCCTACGACGACCTCGAAGGCTACGACGACCTCGAGTCCTTCGACGACCTGGAGTTCGTCGACGAACGCAGGCGGCCCCGACGCCGTACACGGATCCGTGTGCCCGGCGGCCTGCGCAGTGCGACGCTGCACACACCGAGAGGCGCCGCACGGCTGAACCTGCCGTCGGCCGTTCCCACGCTCAATCAGTTCCGCACGCTCGAGCGGGCCGTCAGCGCCAACTCGACGCGACTGGCCAGCGCGGCCGCGGACCTGCGCCGCATGCGCCGGATGCTCGCCGTGCGCGGGCGTACCGATCAGGGACAGGACACGTCGATGCTGCTCTTCACGCTCCTGTCGCAGCGTCAGCTGCGCGATGACCTGACAGGACACACCCACACCGGCAGCACGGCAGCAGCGCAGCTGCCGGCGGGCAGCGGCACGGGCGGCGCGTTCGGCTCGCTGCTCCCGCTGCTGCTGCTGCAGCCCGGCATCCTCGGCGGCAGCGCGTCCCGGCGAGGCGGCGGGCTGGGCGGGATATCGCCGCTGCTGTTCTTCCTGTTCTTCAACTCGTGAACCGTCAACGCGCGGAAGGATGGCGAAAATGGACTGGCTCATCCCCTTGCTCGTGATTTCACGTCTGCCGCGGCAACGCCGGGCGGAGGTGACGGAGCAGCTCCTCCCGCTGGCGTTGCCGGGTCCAGCCTCGAACCGGCTCGCGTTCGCTGCGCTCGCAGCGGACCGGCAGGTACGGCGTCAGGCGCAGGTCGAAACGCAGGTCGTGAAGGAGGCCGTGAGCGCTGCAGGCTTCACGCAGGCGAGTGACCTGGCCCCGTTCCCCGGACTCAACGCCGCGTTCAACCGGCTGGACGCCGTCACCCAGGCCGATGTCTTTGTCAGTGCCGGCAACGCCCCGTCCGGCGGCGGCGTGGCGCCGGCCCCACCACCCGCACCGCCCGGCCCCACGCCCTGAGCGACGGAGGTTGTCATGATCAATGCGGAACTCATCCAGGGAACCGAGAACCGCTTCGCTCAGCGGCAAGGCATCCGGCAGGAACGGGAAGCGAAGATCCGCGCCGGCGCGATCCTCGAGGCGGACTCGCCGGAACGCGTGCGCAAACGCATCCGGCATGTCGCGCGGCAGGTGATCGAAGACGAAGGCGTAGGGCTGCCGGCACCGGGCGAGGCGCCGGCACAGGCGGCCGCCGTGCTCGAGCGAATACTCGGGCGCAGCGATCTCATGAGCGTTCGGTATCTCGAGGTCGGACTGCGCGTCGCCCGTACCGTCGGCCGCGTGCATGTCCGTTCGGCCGACGGTTCCCGCGCCGGGTTCGGCACCGGATTCATGGTCTCGCCACGGCTCCTGCTGACCAACAACCACGTGCTCACGAACGCCGCTGTGGCCGGAACCAGCCGTGTCGAGTTCGACTTCCAGGAGGCCGTCGACGGCCGGTTGCGCAGTTCGATCTTCCTGACCCTCGATCCGGCGACCTTCTTCGTCACGGACCGGGCCCTCGACTTCAGCCTGGTCGCAGTCAGGGGCGAGACCGGCTCGATCGCGCCGTTCGGCTGGAACGGGCTCTCGGCTGAAGAAGGCAAAGTCATCGCGGGCGAGTACGTCACGATCATCCAGCACCCGAGCGGCGAGCGCAAACAGCTGGCGCTGCGCGAGAACCAGATCGTCGATGTGCTCGACGACTTCCTCCACTACCGTACCGACACCTCGCCCGGCTCCTCGGGCTCGCCGGTCTTCAACGACCAGTGGGAAGTCGTGGCGCTGCACCACTCCGGCGTGCCCCGCAAGGATGCGCGCGGCCGCATCCTCACGCGCGACGGCAAGGTCTGGACGCGTGCGATGGGCGATGCCGCGATTCACTGGATCGCCAACGAAGGCGTCCGCATCAGTCGCATCCTCAAACACCTCGAAGGGCTCAGCCTGTCCGGCGCACAGGCCACGCTGCGCAAGCAGCTGCTGGACTCCGAGAAAGGGTGGCAGAAGGGCACGGGCGGCGCGCGCGAGACCTTCGGCGATGCGAACGGTTACGGCGCGGAAAGCACCGGCCGTGTCTGGACGCTCCCGCTCCAGCTCATGATCGACGTCGGCCAGCACGCCTCCGGGCTGCAGGTCTCCGCCGGTGAGGCCGCGGCTTTCGACGCCGGCGGTGGCGTGGGCGCAGCGGACGGTAATGGCGCGTTGCCCGACGAGGCAGCGGACTTCTGGTCCGGATTCGAGAGCACGAACGGCACCGGCGACGATGCGCCCTTCGAGTGGCTCGTGGGTGGCGCCGCATGAGCGCCCGGGACTGGCCGGACCCCGACGCGTTCGCAGAGCTCGACCAGACGGACGACCCCGGACCGGACCCGTACGCGGACGCGGCCGCAGGCGAGGTCGTGCGCATCGACGACGCGATCACCGCCGACCACGAGATGGGCTTCCGTGAGATGGACGCGTTCGAAGCCGCCGACGGCCCGTCGGCCGGCGCGCATGTGCGCGCGCGCATTCTCTGGCCCGCGCTGGGCTTCCCCGCCGTCATCGCACCGCGCGCCGGCGCGACCGGATCGCCCATGACGCAGGGCGATGCGACGCGCTGTGTGACAGTGCTGCTGCTCTCCGAGCGGAAATTCCTGTCCAAGGAGGAGGCCGCGCGCCACCTCCGCTACGTGCCCTGGTCGGATCGCGGCCGGCGCCACATGGCCGCCGGGGCGGCCGGCACGTTCGCCGAGACCGATCTCGCCGTCCGCAACGACGCGTCCGAGCCGGCGCTCACCATGCCGAAGAGCCGCGACGGCTTCGGCGAGATGATCGCCTTCGGCGGCAACGCCGACGGCGAGAACGGCGTCGTGGTCACGCTGTCGAATCACGTCCGCGAGTTCTACCGCGCGCAGGGCCTGGCCTGGTTGCACGAGATCCGCATCAGCGAGCAGGCGTCGGCCCGGCTCACCGGGGAGCGCTACCACCTCTTCTGGAACAACCGCGACACGAAAGAGGACGCGCCTTCCGACGAGATGGCGCTGCTCCTGGAGAAGTTCGCACGGCCGCGGCGCGCGCGGCTGGGCGATCTGTGGACCCGCTACGGCAAGCTGCTGCTCGACGAGTACGAGTACGAGTACGGGCCGCTCCACCCGCGCACCGGGCCGCGCGTCCGGTCGAAGCGCAGCGAGGTACTGCATCCGCTGTTTGTCGAACGATCTGCAAAGAGCGAGCTGCGTGTCGGCCATCTGACGGACACGCACGTCTCCGTGCGCGCCGACGTCTACGAACACAACCTGGCCAAGGCCGGCGTCCGCGTCGCCTACAACAACTGGAACACGAGCTTCACGAAGGCCTACGATGGCGCGAAGCGTGACACGGATGTCATCCTGATCACAGGCGACATCATCGACTACGGCCGCGGCCACTGGGGCATCCCCGCCGCGCGCAGCCTGGCCAGCGACCGGCTCTATCAGGAGGACCGCAACTGGTTCCTGTTCCAGGATCTGCTCGCATCCGGCGATGCTTACCGCGTGCCCGTCTACACGATCCTGGGCAACCACGACTGGCGTCTCAACCCGTACCCGCCGTTCGCCGTCGCAGGCGCGCCCTCACCGAAACTGCTCATCCACGACCACGCGCGCCGACCGGTCGAGGAGCAGGAACGCATCCTGACCACCGCCCATGGTGACGGCGCGAAGCGGGCCTTCTCCTATCAGGCGAAGGCGGAGAACAGCTGGCAGCTGCTGCGTGAGCAGACGGGCTCGGCACTCAAGGCGCTGGGCAGGATGTTGTTGCAGACGCGCACGATGGACGAGCCCGGCAGCCCCGCCCATACCACGATCGAGTCCGTCGCGTGGTACCTGCTCGCGATCAATCCGTTCTTCGACTACGCGTTCGTCCTGCCCGGGCGCCAGCGTGTACTGATGCTCGACTGGGCGGAGGACGAGGACGTCCTGTTCCCGATCATCGCGCGCGGCAAGGAATGGCCGTACATGCTCTGGCAGGTGCGTGAGGCCGCAGATCCCGGCCCGAAGGCCAGACGCTGCCTCACGCCGCAACAGCGCCGGCTCGTCACGATGTTCGCGGAAGCACGGGGCCAGGCGAAGGTGATCGGCATCCACGCGCCGCCCATCGGGCCGTACCCCGACTGGCTGGACCCCGACGTGCTGCTCGGTCGGAAAGTCTACAGGAACAAGCGCGACGCGCGCGGCCCGACGCACTTCGGCACGAAGCGGCCGGACGGCACGGTCGACGCCTGGAACGGCCACCCCATCTTCGCGATCCGGCCGAAGAGCGACGACCGCGGAATGGACGCCGACTACGGCTCGTTCGTCAAAGAACGCGAATGGTTCATCCGCACCGTGGCCGACCCGAAGCACGCCGTGCGTGCCGTGCTCTCCGGACACATCCACCGGAACGGCCTGTACGTCGTGCACCGCCCCGGCCGCGAAGTCGGGAGACTGCTCGCCGGCGAGTGGCTGGTCCGTCACGTCGTCGAGGCCGCCGTGCGCGGCGCGCGACCGCCCGCGGTCTCACGCACGCCCGAGGGCACGCGCGGGCCGTTGTACATCAACACCACGTGCGCCGGGCCGCGCGGAAACGCGAAGCACCGCGAGCCGACCGACGCCGAAAAGCGGTTCGGCGGCCTCAGCACGGACCCGGGCTGGGCCCGCCTCGTGCTGGCCGCGGACGGCACGATCGCGAGCGTCGAGTTCCGCTCCGCGCTCGCGCCGGCTCCCGCGACCTCGACGGCCGGCGGCACCTCACGCGAACTGGCCGCGCTCTTCGAGGCCCTCGACGCGGAGACCGGAGTCGCATCCGCGACCGGGACGGCCTGGTACGAATCGCTGTTCGGAAATGACGACGTCGCCGCACCGGCGGCCGGTTCGCATCCGCCGGCGTCGCTCGAAGAGCAGCTGCGCGACCCCGACGCGGCGGACGCGCCGGAGGTGCTGGCGCCCGGTGCGCGCACGGATGAGGTCCTCGCGGCGCAGTTCGCCGACGAGTCGGCGGCGGGTGAGACGGGGCCATCGCGACGGCCGGACTGGGCCGCATACCTGTAACCCGGACCGCGTTGTCGATCCGCATTCTCAGAACCCTGCGCTCGAGCGCGGGCCGTGCGTGTGGTCCTCCACCCGCCGTGGCGGCGGTGCCGGGGCGACCGGACCCGGCCACGATGCTTGACGGTGCATCCCGGTGCAGTCGATCTTCGGCCGGGACCGATGATCTCGATCTTGCGCCCGGCGAATCGCGTGCCGTCCTGTTCGGCATCGGGGCTTCGCTGCCGTCCTCGCGGTGGCAGCCACGGCCGCGGTGCGCCGCCCCCGGCCGCGCGCACGACGGGCCGGAGATGGGCCGTCCTCGCTCCCGTCGTGATCCCCGTCGCTCTCCCGGCCCAGCGCCCGCCTGCACCGGAGCTTCCCGGGGCACCCGCGTACGTTCACGAGTCATGGACCGTGGAGGACGGGCTCCCGGTCAACGCCATCACGACGCTGTTGCAGAGCCGGTCCGGATACCTGTGGGCCGCGACTTTCGACGGGCTCGTTCGGTTCGATGGCGTCCGGTTCACGGTCTACCACGCCGGCAACACCGAGGGCCTGCCGAGCAGTCGCATCATTGCGCTCGGCGAAGGGAGCGATGGCACACTCTGGTTACGCACGGCGCAGAATCATCTCGTCCGGTTCCGTGATGGTGCCTTTACGCACTTCGGGGCGGACGCCGGCCTGAGCGCCGCCGCACTGACGTTCTGGGTCGATCCGGTCGGAACGGTATGGGTCGGCACGGATCAGGGTCTGGGCCGGATCCGCGGCGATCGATTCGAGCCGCTGCTGCCGGACGGGATCCGCAATGCGGTCACCGAGATCACGAGCGGCCGGGATGGCACGGTGTGGGCCGGCACGGCGCGCGCCGAGCTGTTCCGCGTGCGCGGCGACTCCGTACGCACGATTGCCGGCCTCGACGGCCCGATCGCGGGCAGCATCGTCGCGCTGCGGGAAGATCGAACCGGGACGCTGTGGATCGGCACGGCGACGGGCGGGTTCCGCTACGACGGCAGCGGCATCACGCGGATCCTCGTAAACGGGGCGCCATGGGTCGAGCCAGTGAACGAGTTTCTCGAGGATCCATCGGGCTCGTTCATGTGGATTCGCGCTGCGAGCGGCATCTTCCGCTGGACCTCGGGCACGCTCACGCCGGAAATCGACGAACGACACGTGATCACGCGCGGACCGCTGCTGCGGGCCCAGGGCCGCAGCGTGTGGGCGGTCGCGCGCACGAGCGTATACCGGGATGGTATTCTCGAGTTCACGCTGCCCGACGGTGGTGGTCCGGCACCGGCGAACGAAATCCGCGGTGTGCTGCTGGACCACGAAGGCAGCATCTGGCTCGCGACGAGCGCCGGTGGCCTGCACCGGCTGAAGCCGGCCCTGTTCACGGTGCGCAGCAAGCCCGAGGGTCTTCCGCACGAGAACGTGTATCCCATCCTCGAAGACCGCAGCGGCCTGATCTGGATGGGCACGTGGGGCGGCGGCCTCGGCCTGATGCGGGACGGTCGCCCGATCGGCCTCGCACCCGATGCGGGTTACCCCTCCTTCATTCTGTCCCTGCTCGAGGACCGGCGCGGACGCATCTGGATGGGCGCGCTCGACAACGGCGTATGGCTCTGCCAGGCCGCAGGACCGAGCTGCAGCTCCGCTGCACTGCCGCCCGTCCGCTATCGCGACGTGTACGCGATGCACGAAGACGCGGCCGGCACGATCTGGCTCGGCACGGACCAGGGTCTGTTCCGGCGCGAAGGCGATGAATGGTCGCCCGTCGCCGGCGGCCCGACCGCGTACGTGCAGGTGTTCCGGAACACGAGAGATGGCGCCCTGTGGTTGGGGACCAGCGGCAGCGGCCTGGTCCGCTACGCGAACGGACGCTTCACGTCGATCGGAACGGCGCACGGCCTGCCCAGCGATGTGATCCGCTCGCTCTATCAGGATGCCGATGGCTGGCTGTGGATCGGAACGGAAGGCCGTGGACTCGCCCGCATCGACCCGACGGCCTGGGCGTCCGACACGGCCGGCGCCACGGCCCGGACGATCACGTCGATCCGCGCGCGTGACGGCCTGTTCGACGAAGTCATCCACCAGATTCTGGAAGACGGACAGGGCCGTCTGTGGATGAGCACGAACCGCGGCATCTTCTGGGTACGTCGTACACAGCTCGACGCATTCGCGAGAGGCGAGGTGGCGCGCGTGCGATCGACAGCGTACACGGAGCGGGACGGTCTGCGCAACCGCGAGGCGAATGGCGGATTCCAGCCCGCCGGGATGCGCGCATCCGATGGCCGGCTGTGGTTCCCGACGCAGGACGGCGCGGTCATCGTGGATCCCTCGCGACTCACGCGCAACGAGGTGCCGCCGTCGGTCGTCATCGAGGAAATCGTCACAGCCGGACGGCGGCTCCGCGTCGGTGACACGACGGCCGTGCTCGACGCGAGCGAGCGGGATGTGGAAATCGTGTACACTGCGCTGAGCTTCATGGCGCCCGAGAACGTGCGCTTCCGCTACCGGCTCGAAGGCTACGACGACGACTGGGTCGAGGCCGGGAATCGGCGCAGTGCGTTCTACACGCGCGTCCCGCCGGGCGACTACGCCTTCCGCGTGGTCGCGAGCAACAACGAGGACGTGTGGAACGAGGTGGGCGCGTCCATGGCGATGACGATCGCACCGCGCTTCTACGAGACACGTGCCTGGTACGTCTTCGTCGCGCTCACCCTGGGCCTGCTGTCGGTGGCTGCGGTGCGCTGGCGCGAGCGGCGGCTGCACGCGCGGCAGCACGAGCTGGCACAGCTGGTGAATGCGCGCACGGCGCAGCTGCGCAGTCACGAAGCGCAACTGGAAGCGCAGAATGCACAACTCGAGGCCCAGGCCACCAGGCTGGCGGAGCTGGATCGCGCGAAATCCCGGTTCTTCGCGAACCTCTCGCACGAGTTCCGGACGCCGCTCACGCTCACGATCGGCCCGCTCGAGGACCTGCGCGGCTGGCTGCGGGACCGCCTGGAGGGCGACCCGCCCCGGCAGCTGGACATGGCGCTGCGCAACTCGCGCCGGCTCTTGCGGCTGGTGAACCAGGTCCTGGATGTCGCGAAGCTGGAGTCCGGCAAGATGCGCATCCGCGCGCGCGAGGGCGACGTCGTGGCTTTCGTCCGCTCGCTGGCCGCAGCGTTCACGCCGGTCGCGGAGCGGCGGCGCATTGCGTACCGGCTGCCCGCACCCGGGACGGCGATTCCGTGCTGGTTCGATCCGGACGCGCTCGAGAAGGTGCTCGCCAACCTGCTGTCGAACGCGTTCAAGTTCACGCCGGACGATGGCACGATCGAGGTGCGCGTCGAGCGCGAGCCGGGTGCTGGCGGCGTGCGCATCGCCGTCTCGGACACGGGCCCCGGCATTCCGGAAGCCGATCTGAAGCACGTGTTCGAGCGCTTCTTCCAGTCGGGGACCTGGCACCAGCGCGCGCAGGCCGGCACGGGCATCGGGCTGTCGCTTGCGCGCGAGCTGGTCGAGCTGCACGGCGGCCGGATCGTGGTCGAAAGCCCCGCGGGTGCCGGTGCGACGTTCATCGTGCACATGCCGTTCGGACGGGATCACCTGGGCGACGATCAGATCGCCGAGGCCGAGCCGGCAGGCGCAGTCGTCACGCCGGTCGCCGCCATGGAGGACGCGAGTGATACCCGCTCCGGCGCAGCCGCGGAGGATGGCCGGGGCGATGAGAGCGATGTGACGACCGTGCTGATCATCGATGACAGCGCTGACGTGCGCGCGTACATCCGCCAGCGCCTCGAGCAGAGTTATCGGGTGATCGAGGCGGACAACGGCAGCGAAGGTCTGGACCTGGCGGTCGCACTGCTGCCCGATCTCATCATCAGCGATGTCGTCATGCCCGGCATGGACGGCCACGAGTTGTGCCGCGCGC
>JBFFZF010000191.1:0-9392 GCA_041568755.1 Longimicrobiales bacterium
CCATCGGCGCCCGCTGCTCCACGCACGCTCCGGCCGCGAGCCCGATTGCGGCCAGCGTCAGTACCACCCTGCGTCCCCGTCTCATCCCCGTCTCCTCGACCGCCTGTGAGCAAGTGAGCGCCCCCCTGGGCCCGGCTTGCAGGAAGCATCCCTAGTCATGTTCCGTACCAGACGGATCATTCCAGCCAACTTGTTACGAATGAATGATTTAGAGCGCATGACCGGAATCGGGCCAGGTGTCGCGAAACGTGTGAAAACAGGGGAGTCGTAACGATCCGATGTAACGGGTCTTGACGGGGCGGTGGCGGGGCGGCCCGCCGGAGGAGAGGGCCCGGGGCAACGCGTGCGCCCCGGGCCTGCCTGGTCAGCGGGTAGCGATCGAGCGGGAGACGTCCGTGCCCGGACCGACCTTCGCGCCCGCCGCCGTGTAGCCGCGGCGCGCGGGGGCGTAGTCGGAGAAATGGCGGATGTCGAACCGCATGACCCCGTTCACGACCCACGGCTGGAAAAGCTCATCCGGCTTGATCAGCCCCTCGGCGATGGGCGTCGTGAAGTACGTGCCGATCAGCTGGTCAGCCGGCACCGTGGCTGCGCCCGTGCCCCGCAGGTCGAAGGCCAGGAACGCGGCCGTCGAGAATTTCAGGCCGTGCGGGAAGAAGCGGGCCTGGACGAACGGGCCCGCCGGCACGAACAGCGTGATCGTCGTCGTCTTCCTCAGTGCCCCTTTCGGGACGATCAGCTCGACGCCGGCCGCGCGCACGACGCCGCCCTCGGAACCGATGGCCTTTGTCGCCATCACGTCGGCGACGAGCGGTGTGCTCCGCACGATCGCCGGCAGCAGGTGATCGATGAGACTGCCCGTCCGGTCGAGCATGCCGGAGATGACTTGCGTGCTCACCAGGTCCGTTGCCACGGGCTCCGGCCCGGCAATCCCATCATCGCTCGCGCATCCGGCCGATACGGCGATCAGTCCGATCGCGCAGATTTTCCGCCAACTGAATCCCAGCATCACGTCCTCCGTCACGGGAGTGCCCTGCCCAGGTTGCGGCCGGCGGTAAGACAAGGTCCGTGCCACACCCGTCAGAAATGGCCAACTGATTGTCGCACATTGGGTTGGGGCGCTGGGATCGGGCCGGCCCACGGGGCTGCGGCGACACGCGCCGATGCAACGGATCGTGTCACCTCGGGGGCGGTGATGCAGAATCTGACAGTCGCGGCGGAGCGGGGTTCGGCTTGCCGGGCGGGGGAGCGGCGCGCTATCCCTTGCCGGGCCGGGTCGCGCAGCCCGGACGGTGGCAAACGCATCCCTGGAGAACCCGATGAACGCATTCGCACGAGTCCGGGCCGCAGCCCTGTTGACGGTGGCCGTGGCGCTCGCCTGGCAGGCGGCGCCCGTGGAGGCGCAGCAGCAGAACCGGCGGGTCCGCGCCCTGCTGGACGAGGTCACAGCGGAGGTCGAGGCCAACCGCAAGCTGGCCCAGGTGATGGTCGACAAGATCTTCAGCTTTTCAGAGCTGGGGTTCCACGAGGTGGAGACGTCGAAGTACCTGGTCGACATGCTGCGGGCCAACGGCTTCGAGGTCGAGACGGGGATCTCCGGGATGCCGACCGGCTGGTGGGCGAAATGGGGCTCGGGCCGGCCGGTGATCGCGTTCGGCAGCGACATCGACGGCATTCCCAAGGCCAACCAGAAGCCGGGCGTCGCGTATCACGATCCGCTCGTCGAGGGGGCGCCGGGACACGGCGAAGGCCACAACTCCGGGCAGGCGGTCAACGTGGTGGCCGCGCTCGCGCTCAAGAAGATCATGGAGCGGGAGGGCATCCAGGGGACGCTGGTGCTGTGGCCGGGCGTGGCCGAAGAGCTGGTGGGCGCCAAAGCGTGGTTCGTGCGGGACGGCCGGTTCCGCGATGTCGACGCGGTCATCTTCACGCACGTGGGCAACAACCTGGGCGTGTCATGGGGTGCCGCCAGCGGCACGGGCCTGGTCTCGGTCGAGTTCCGGTTTTCGGGCGAGTCGGCGCACGGTGCGGGCGCGCCGTGGCGCGGGCGCAGCGCGCTGGACGCGGTCGAGCTGATGAACATCGGCTGGAACTTCCGGCGTGAGCACCTGCGCCCCGACCAGCGCTCGCACTACGTCATCTCCGATGGCGGTGACCAGCCGAACGTGGTGCCATCGCGCGCATCCGTCTGGTACTACTTCCGCGAGATGGACTACCCGGACATCCGGCGCAACTTCGACATCGGCATCCGCATCGCGGAGGGCGCCTCCCGCATGACCGACACGGAGATGACCTACCGCATCCTGGGCACGGCGTGGCCGCGGCACTTCAACCGGGTCATCGCGGAGACGATGCACCGCCACATCCGTACCGTCGGCCTGCCGCAGTGGAGCGAGGCGGACCAGACGCTCGCGCGCGCGGTACAGCAGGAGCTGGGCAATACGACGACGCCCGGTCTGGCGACCGAGCTGGATTCGCTGGAAGGCCCGCAGCGTGTCCGCACGAGCGGCGGCAGCGATGACATCGGCGACATCTCGTGGGTCGTGCCCACCGTCACGCTGCGGTTCCCGTCGAACATCCCGGACCTGCCGGGGCACAACTGGTCGAACGCGATCGCCATGGCCACACCCATCGCGCACAAGGGCGCCACCGCCGGCGCCAAGGTGCTGGCGCGGACGGCCCTCGAGTTCTTCATGACACCCCGCCTGGTGGACGAGGCGTGGGCGTACTTCCGCGATGTGCAGACGAAGGACACGAAGTACACGCCGTTCATCGGGCCGAACGACCCGCCCGCCATCTGGCTGAACACCGACATCATGCGCGAGTTCAAGCCGAGGCTCGAGCCGTTCTACTACGACGAGACGCGCTTCGACACGTACCTCGAGCAGCTGGGCATCCGCTACCCGACCGTCCGGCAGCAGGGGAATGACGACGGGAAGGCGGACCGATCGAAGGACTGATCGATCGGACCTCGCGGCCGTAGCACGGCCGCGCACCGGCTTCAACGGACGGGGTCGCCCGGCGACGGGCGGCCCCGCTCGCTTGCGGCGAAGGCGCGCAGCTCCCGGCCCCAGTCGATGATCGTGTCGAGCGGCTGGCCGGCGTCCGCCGCGGGCCAGACGCGCAGGCTCGCGGTGTCCACGCCCGGCCTGAGTTCGCGCAGCACGAAGTACGTGCTCTCCGTGGCGAAGGGCTCCGCGGTCGACGGGTAACCGAACTCCTCGTACAGCACGCGGGGCGCGAGCGCATCGCGGAAGCTGGCCGGGGTCACGCCGATCGTAGCGTACGTGGGCGGCAGGCCGGACAGCGTCGCGCGCAGCGCAGCCAGCTCGCGCACCTGCGGTTGCGCGATGAGGCGTAGCGGGCCGGTGCCCGCACTGAAGAGTCCGACGGCGAGCAGCACGGCGAGCGCCACGCGGTACAGCGCGGGTCGCGTCGCCCCGAGCTGGCCGCGCAGGATGACCAGATAGTACACGAGAACCAGGACGGCGAGCGCGGGCATCGTGCGGAAGCTCGAGCGGTTCTCGACCACGATCAGGTTGGGCACATAACAGAGCGGGAGCAGCAGCAGCGCCAGTGTGACGCGCAGCCAGCGGCCTTCCGTCGCGCGCAGGTGCAGGAACAGACCGGCCACGAGCGCGATCAACAGGCCCAGGGCGAGATACAGGTTCGGGTGCAGCTTCCACAGATTGAGGGCGTGCGGCAGCGGATACAGCACGAACCAGCCGGCCTTCGCGAGGGGTGCGAATTCGAGATCACCGCGGGGTGCGCCCAGCAGCCACGGCAGGTAGGCGTTGCGGCCCGCGAGGAAGAGGCCGAACGCGACGGAGAAGGCCGCGGCCGCGATGCCGGAAAGCGCGCGCAGGCGTGCCGCGTACACGGCACGGGAAGGATTGGCCGCCACGAGCAGGATCGCAGCGAAGACGACATACACGAGGCCCGCCGACTGGTACGTGGCGAGCGCGATCACCAGCATCAGCCATCCAGCCAGCTGGTGCCGGAAACGGACCGCGCGCGGGGCCTCGTCCGTGCTGCGCAACCCGGCGAACGCGGCGCCGGCGGCCAGCAGCAGCGCCGGCAGGATGGCCCCCATCCCGGCGTTCGCCACGTAGAGCTGGTACGGCGGCAGCGTGACGGCCAGCACACCCGCGGCGCCGCTCTCGACACGGCCCCAGCCGGCGCGGCGGAAAGCCGCGGCGAGGACGGCGGCGAACGCGCCGAGCATCAGGATCGAGGCGAGCCGCACCCAGCGCAGTGAAGCGATGTCGTGCAGCCCCCCGAACACGAGACGCGCCCACAGCGCGAAGACGGGCCGGCCCTCCGCGAGGAGCAGCGGACGGAACGTGGCGCCGCGATCGTGGTCCGCCAGCAGGCGGAAATCCTCGCCGGTCGCGTACTCGGGAAATATCAGAGGCAGGTAACAGAGCACGACGACGACCGGCACCGCGGCGGTCCGGAGCCACGCGGGCCAGCCGGCCCGGATCGCACCTGCAACGTTGCGGTCGGGCACGTCAGAAGATCGTGCGCCGGCCGGGATCACAGCGCTGCGCCCAGGAGAGGGCCGCATCGTGGGGCGAGGCCGCGAGCGGAACCTCTTCCCCCATCTCCGTGATCGCCACGGCCGCCGCGTCGCGCGGCTTCAACCCCGCATCGATGTGCGTGCCGATCCGCGCCAGGCGGACCGTCGTGGCGGCGGCGGTCACGTCGTCGAAGATCTCCTGCTGCCACAGCACGTTGGTGATGAGCCGCAGCTTGCCCCGGCGCGGCGGCGCCAGCGGGAACGCGAGCCCGCGACTGGGGGCCGGCAGGATGTTGGCCAGCAGCACCAGCTCCGTCGGCCGGAGTTCGTGCGGCGGCCGGCCGAAGTAGTGCTGACTCGCCGCGGCGACACCCCAGACACCTTCGGCCCATTCCACCAGGTTGAGGTACAGCTCGAGCTGACGCTCCTTGGAAAGCATGTGCGAGACCTGGTAGGCCAGCGCGTACTCGCGCAGCTTGCGACGCACGGTGCGCTCCGGCCCCAGGTAGAGGTTGCGCGCCAGCTGCTGGGGCAGATTGCTGCTCCCGCGCGACACGTCGCCACGCAGCACGCGACGCGCCATCCGCCACTGATTCGACCAGTCGACGGCGCCACTCATGAAGAAGAGCGTGTTCTCCGAAGCGACCACGGCGCAGACCAGCGGGACGGGCAAGGCATCGAGCGCGACCCACTCCATGTGCGCCGGCGGTTTGCCCTGCGCGGCGCGCAGCTCCATGTACGCGGTTCTGGCCGGTACGGTTTGTGCAAGACCGGCGGTCCGTTCGCGGTGACGGATCCACGTCAGCGAGAGATCGATCGACACCCCGATGCCCAGCACAACAACCAGGAGCAGCACGACCGACGCCCCGCGCAGAAACAGCGCGCCGCCTCGCCATCGCTTCGTGTGCCTGTTGCTGCTCTCCACAGCCCTGCCGTTGTATGGGTCCTGCGACAGCGCCGACCCCGTGCCGGCCGTCGATGGTCCGCTGGTGCTCGAGGTCCGTTATCCGGGCGAAGAGCCCATCGCCGTGCGCGACTCGGTTTCCGTCTGGGGAACGGTCGGGAGCGGCAGGGCTGTCCTGCACGTGAACGGCCTGCCGGTCCCCGTCGCGGCCAACGGCGGGTTTGCAACGTTCGTGCCCGTGCCAGACGGCGCAACACCGGTCCTCGAGCTGCGCGCCAGCAAGGGCGCCGACACCCTCACGCGATCCGTCCCGATCATCCGCGTCCAGCCCGTGCCCCACCCGACCGTGACCGTCCGACCGGTCGACCTTCAGGTCCGTCTGCGGCGGCTCGCCGACCCGGCACTGGACAGCGCAACGCTCGCGCGTCCGGTCTTCTCGCGCTGGACGCCCGGCGGTGCCATGGCGCTGCCGCTGACCCTCGGTCTGCGCCTGCGGGTCGACGCGGAGACCGATGATGCGGTGCGGCTGCGGCTGTCGCGCGGCGTCGGCGTCTGGGTGCCGCGCAACGACACGGAACCGCTGGCCGGCAGACGCACCACACCCCGCACGGTGGGTGAACTTCGCACCCGGCGCGGGCAGGACCGGCGCATCATCCGGATCGACGTGAGCGAGCCGGTGCCGGACGCCGTGGAACGGTCGACGGACCGCCTGCGCTGGACGCTGTTCGACGCGACGGTCGGGCCCGCGGTCCGGGTCGAATCCGGACCTGCCACGATGCGTGACCTGGGCGACGGTCGCGTGCTCATCGAGGTCGAACTCGACGGCCCGGCCCTCGGCTGGCGGACCGCGTGGCGGGACGGCGCGATGACGCTCGAGATCCGCGATGATCCGCGCCCTGGGCTGGGACCCGACCTGAAGGGCCTCGTCGTGGCCGTCGACGCGGGCCACCCGCCGGGCGGGTCGACGGGACCGACCGGACTCTACGAAGGCACAATGACACTGGCCGTCGCGAACGAGGTGGCAAGGCAGCTTGCGGCACGTGGCGCAACCCCGATCCTGACGCGGACGGACGAGGCACCCGTGTCACTCGACGCCCGCATCGCCCTGGCCGAACAGGCGGACGCGCACGTCTTCGTCTCGATCCACGCGAACGCCCCGGGCGACGGGCGCCCGCCCTGGTCCGTCGACGGGACGCGCGTGTTCTGGACACACCATCACGTGCGACCGCTCGCCCGCGCGCTTCGCGATTCCGTCGCCGCCGCGCTCGGCCAGGTGCCCCACGGCGTCAACCGCTCCGATCTCGCCGTGCTCCGCCCGACCTGGTATCCGGCCGCCCTCATCGAGGGCACCGCACTCACCCTGCCCGAACGCGAGGCGCTGCTGCGCTCCCCCGCCGGTACCGCCGCCTATGCCGCGGGCGTGGTTGCCGGCCTGGCAGCGTGGGTGGCTGGAACGGAGAGGGAGAGGGAGCGGGCGAGTTGAAGGGTGAGTTTCAGGGGTAAAGGGAGGGAGACCCCCCTGTCCCCTTCCCCTGCCCCTGTCCCCTTCCCCTCAAACTCTCCTTCTCCCTCTCCCTTTCAGTTCACCATGATCTGGAACCGCAGCAGGCGTCCCGGCTGCGGCAGTCCGCACTGATCAAAGACCGCGGTGTTCCCGATGTTGTCGACGGAGACGCGCGTCTCGAGACGATCGAAAAAGCCGCCCGCGGACCGGATCGACCACGAGCGGGAGAGCGCGCCGTCCAGCCGTGTCCCGCCGTCCAGTCGCAGATCGGCGCCGCTGCCCGGATCGATGCACCACTGCCGGCCCGTGTAGTTCGCGCTCGCAGAAATCGCGAATCCGGCGGCGATCGGCGCCTGCGCCTTGAGCGAGCCGAACAGCTCGGGAAGGTTCTCGGGCCGGTTCGTCACGCCCGCGACCGGGTCGATGACGTCCACGGACTGGAGGGTGAGGTCACCGCTCACGCCCACGCGATCGAAGGTCTGCGTGAGCAGCAGTTCGAGGCCTGTGCTGCGGATCTGGTTCCGGTTCACGCGCTGGAAGCGGCCATCCGGGAGGCGGACGCGCTGGATCGCATCGTTGAGACGGTGGTGGAACACGACGGCCTGCGCCTCTCCTGACGCGATGCGTGCGGTCACACCGGTCTCGAACGCGGTGAGGTGCTCACCGGTCAGGCCGGGGTTGGGCGCGAAACGGTTCAGCGCCACCGAATAGAGTTCGCGGAGCGATGGGAAGCGACCGCGACGGCTGAGCCCGGCGTGCAGGGCCAGCCGGTTGCCGGGAAAGGCGGCCGTGATGCCGGCGCGCGCGCCCCAGTCAGTGAGCGCCTCGAGTGCGGGCTTGTTGCCGCTCTCGGGTGTGCTCGCCCCATCCAGCGCGGCACCGAGGGACGCGCGCACGATCGACGACGTTTCACTCAGCCGCCAGCCGAGCTCGCCGCCCAGGCTCCACAGGCGTTGCACGTAGCGGTTGTCGCCCGCGGGCAGGAACTCGTCGTGCCGGATCTCGGCAAACGTGAACGCGCTGCGCAACTCGCCACGCCGGCCCAGCGTCTGGTCCGCCAGTGCGCGAAACGTCAGCGTCTGGCTCTCGCCGTTCTCGAAGCTGACGACATTGCCGTAGGCGCGCGTGTCATAGGCGTCGATGTCGGAGCGGCCCCGGTCGACCCCGAAGCTGGCCTCGATGTCCCCACGCCCGCCGAACGGCGAGCTGCGATCACCCGTGCCGGCCGACAGCACGGCGATCGTGCGGCGGATGTCGGGATAGCGCCAGAACCGGGCGTTGTTGACACCCAGCTCGGCCGCGATGCCACGCTCCGCGCGGTAGCCGGAGCCGGCGAACGAGACCCAGGCGCCGCCGTCCGCCCGGTAACTGGCCGCGACGAACCCGTCCGTCAGATCGCTGTCCGTGTTCACGCGCAGATCGTCTTCGCCGGGCAGCGGCTCGACGATGCCCTTCGCGAGCGTCGCCCCCGGCGACGTGCGGTGCCCGGCACCGGCCCGGACCAGCCACTGGCCGTGATCCGTGTCGAAGGGCAGCGTCACCGTCGCAGAAGAACCGAATCCGCCCACGTGATCGAACCCGCCAGAGAACCGGAGCGAGCGTTCCGGCATCTGCGCGGCGCGGCCGACGCCGACCTCGACGACACCGCCCAGCACGTTCGGCCCGTACAGCATCGACGAGAGGCCGCGGATGAAGCTGATCTGCTGCGGGGCTGTGGCCGGCACGACGGAAACGTCGGTGCGCGCATCCCAGCCCAGCGTGAGCGGCACGCCATCGACGAGCACGGCCACCTGTCGCGACTCGGAGCCGCGCACCGAGATCTCGGATTCGCCGCGCGAGTTGGTGCGCACGTGCAGCATGGGCAGGTTGCGCAGGACTTCCTCGAGAAGCGGCGCGGGGCGCAGCACCATCGTCTCGATCTGCACCTCGACCGCGCTCGCGCCGCCGACGGTCGTGATCGGCCTCGCCGCCTGGACCATGATCTCGCCCACGCGGAAGACGGTCGTATCGACGCGCAGCGTGTCCCGAGCCTGGGCATGCGCCGCGGTGCTCGCGCAAAGCAGCAGGCCGGCTGCGCCGATGACGCGGGCGCCGTGCCCGGCAGCGCGCCCGGCACGGCGGCGGCGTTCTGATGTATGGAGATTCAACGGACGGTGACCCTCGTGAAGAGCAGGTTGCGCACCCGGCCCGTGGTCAGCCGGAACGATGTGGCGCGGCCCGATGCGTCGCGCTCGAAGACGAGCCGCCAGTTTGCGGCGCGCAACGTATCGCCGCGTTCCGGGTCCAGTGTACGCGTGGGGAACCGCCAACGTTCCAGGACGAGCCGGTCGGCCTCGGACCGGATCGTCCACGTGGCGTTGAGCTCTTCGCTGTGCCAGACCCCGTTGAACGCGTCGGGGTCGGGCCGGTCCGGCGCCGCGACGGGTGCGGCCGCCGCCGCGGGCGGGTTGGCCGGGCCGCGCGGC
>JBFFZF010000192.1:0-9290 GCA_041568755.1 Longimicrobiales bacterium
AGACTGGTGTAGCTGACGGCCAGCCCGGACGAGGCCGTGGCGCCGAGCGCGAACGGCGGGTCGCCGAACGTGAACGGCCCGACCGCCGGGAACGTGATCGTCTGGGCGGCCTGGTTGACGGTCAACTGGTTCGAGCCAGCGGACCCCAGGTGCGTCCCATCCTCCGCAAAGGATGCGGCCACGCCCGTCGCATAGACGCCGGCATTGATACCGGTCAGGCTGGCGGCCGCAATGGAAGCGACACCGCTCGCGTTCGTGACGGCCGAGCCGACGGGGTTGCCGTTGAGCGTGAAGTTGATCGTCTTGCCCGCCACCGCGGGCGACAGCGTCGCCGTGACCGCAGCCGTCCCGCCGTAGGTGCCCGTGGCCGTACCGACGGCCAGCGAGGTCGCCGTCTTGACGACGACGGCGCCCGCCATGGTGAACGTCGTGCTCTGCTGTGCGGCGGCGCACGCGTCGTCCCGGTGGGCTATGAAATACGCGTTGTACGTGCCGGGCGCCGCGGGCGCCGTGACCGCGAAGCTCTCCGAGTAGCTCCCACTGCCGTCGTGGTTGGGTGTGTTGACGCACGTCGTGGCGCCCGGAGGCGTCGTCGCAATGCGCCAGGAGGTGCTGCGCCAATTCTGATTGCCGCCCGAAACGTCCGTCGTGACACTGACGAGCGCCGTGATGACGGCCCCCGGTGCCACGGAAACGCTGGCGCTGCCGTTCAATGTGACGCCGGTAATCGTGCGGCCGTCCGTGAACGTGGTCTGCGCCGACCGGCCCGACGTCTGGCCGGTGGCCGTCACGATGAACCGCACGCCGATGTCGTGCTCTTCCGGCGCGAACTCATCGTTCAGGAAGTTGCCCTCGGCGTCGGCGACGGCCGTGAGCGTGCGGTCGGCATGGACCTGCGGGTCCTCGTGCAGCAGGATCGAGATCGTCTCGCCGGGCAGGAAGCCGGAGCCCGCGATCAGGACGGTCTCGCCCGGGGCGTAGTCGTCCTTGTCCGTCCAGATCCGCGCCTCGCCCACGTTGCCGCCGGGGTGCGTGATCAGGACGACCTGGCCGCCCGTCGACGAGCCGGTGTTGCCGACCGCGTCGAGCGAGGCGCCGGCCGCGCCGGCCGGGAGCTGGAAGCCGAACGAGGCCATGTTCGCGTACGCGAGCAGCGACGGGCCGCCGCTCTGCAGCAGCAGCGAGCCGATCGGCGTCAGGTCGCGTACGCTGCCGTAGATGGCGAAGGCCGGGTCCGCGACCATCTGGATGCCGGTGAGACCCTGGACCCAGTCGTAACGGCTGCCGCTGTTCGTCGACGCGTCCTGCAGCGCGACGAGGCCGGGGCCGTTCACGAACAGGAAGTTCTCGGCCGCCCACGACGCGAGGTTGCGCAGCAGGTGGTCCTTCTCGGCCCGGTTCGCATTGCCCTGATCGGGCGTGCCGGACCAGAACGCCTGGCGGCCGACGAGCGCCGTCCGCAGCCGCGCGGACACCGCGGCGTCGCGGAGCATCGCGTAGGGCTGGGCGGCGCCGTCGTCGGCCAGAGACGGGATCACGATGACGGCGTACTGGTACAGGTCCGCCGACGCCAGGTCGACGGTCCCGGACGCGCCGTTGAAGCCACGGTCCACGCCGCCGGTGAACGTCCCGGACAGCGCGCTGACCACGGTGTTGCAGCCCACCTCATCGATCCCGACCGGGCAATAGACGAGGGCCTTCTGGGCGCTCGAAGCGGCCGGCCACAGGACGAGCCCGCAGACGGCCGCGAGCGCACGCGCACGCAGCAGTTTCGTGTTCATATGGGGACCGGTCAGTTGCAGGCGTCGGTGATGATCGCGCCCAGGGCTTCGGCGCTGTTCGCCAGCTCGGTGTTCATCGGCTCGCGCACCATCTGCCGCTTGACGTCATCGAGATCGCGCAGGTAGGCGCGGCAGACCGTCGAGTTGCTGGTCACCGAAGGCGCTGCGATCGCGGCCGGGGCCAGGGGGCTCTCGGCCCGTTCGACTGCGGGGTTCTTCGCATCATCCATGCAGGCGCCCGCGAACATGAGCGCGACCAGAACGAGCCAACCGAAGCGTGCCATTGTGTCCTCCCTCGGACATGGTTGCCGGCGCGGTGCCGGCGGAGGCTTTCTTCGGTAGCCCGGCCGCCTCGTACGGAGACCCGTGGGCTTTGCGGACCGGCCTCGCGGCCGGGGTGCCTTTCTCGGAAGCGTTACACGATCCGGCGCGTGTTGCGTTACATCCGCTGCGGGGCTGCAACACCCCGGTCATGCGCCGAGCCGCGGTCCCCTGAGCACGTTCCGTGCCTCCTGCCTGGATCGCCATAACTCGTTTCTTGATATAGTCTTAGCATGGACTTCATGCCGGCCGGAAAGCGGTTCGTTTCGTAACCGGCGGTTCGTTTCGTAACCCCGATCCGGAACACGGTCCGGGCTTTGCCACGTTATCCCGCGCCAACGGAGGACGGGCCTTCCGCGCCATGGCTGGAGAGGCTGGTCTTCGCATGTTCACCACCGACGGGGACCCCGGGTCGTCAGGCTTGTCAGCAGGACAGACGCAGCTCGAGTTGCTCGTCGTCGAGGACGACGTGCTGGAGGGCCGGCTGCTCGAGGCGAATCTCGGGCGGCGAGGCGGCGTGCGGGTGCACGTGGCGGGGAGCGTGGGCGCCGCGCTGGCCTGGCTGGAGGCGGTCCCGGTCGACGCGGTGTTGACCGATCTGATGCTGCCGGACGGCGACGGCATCGAGCTGGTCCGCCACATCCGGGCGGGGGACCCGGGCATGCCCGTCGTGGTGCTGACGGCGCACGGCTCGCTGGAGCGGGCGGTCGAGGGGATCCGCGCGGGCGCGACCGATTTCCTGGCCAAGCCGGCCAACATCGACGCGGTGCTCGCACTCATCGAACGGGCCGTGCGGGAGCGTCCGCTGCGCGAAGAGGTCTCCCGGCTGATGGTCCGGCGGGCGGGCGCGTCGGCGGAGCGTTACCTCGTGGGCGATCACGCGCGGCTGGACGATGCGCGCCGGTTCGCCACGCGGGTCGCGACGATCCCGAACGCTCGTGTGCTCATCACCGGCGAGTCCGGCACGGGTAAGAGCCTGCTCGCGCGCGCGATCCACGACCTGTCCGGCGCGCGCGGCCGGTTCATCGAGGTCAACTGCTCGGCGCTGCCCGCCAACCTGCTCGAGTCCGAGCTGTTCGGTCACGAGAAGGGTTCGTTCACCGGCGCGACCGAGCGGAAACGCGGCCTCATCGAGATGGCCAGCCACGGCACGCTGCTGCTCGATGAGATCGGCGCGATGCCGCTCGACCTGCAGGCCAAGCTGCTGCTCTTCCTGGAGAGCCAGCAGATCCGGCGCGTCGGGGCGACGACGCAGATGACCGTCGAAGCGCGCGTCGTGGCGGCCACGAACGAGGATCTCCAGGCGCGCGTGCGCGACGGCGGGTTCCGGCTGGACCTGCTCTACCGGCTCGACGTCGCATCCTATCGTATGCCTGCGCTGCGCGAGATGGGTCCGGTCATCCCCGAGCTGGCGGCGCATTTCGTGGCGGAGCTGTCGCGCGGGTTCGGCCGGGCCCCGGTGCCGATCGCGCAGGCGTCGGTCGACGCGATCCGGCGCCACGACTGGCCGGGCAACGCGCGCGAGCTGCGCAACGTGCTGGAGCGCGCGCTGATCTTCCACGACGGCGGCCCGCTCGACGTCGACGTGCCGTCGCCACACGGCCGCACTGAACAGGACGGGGACGGCGCAGGCATCGCGCTGGCGCCCGGGCTCCCGCTCGAACAGGTCGAGCGGCGCTACATCGAGGCCACACTCGCGGCCAACCCGAACATCGATCTCGACACGATCGCCCGCCAGCTGGGCATCTCACGCAAGACGCTGTGGGAGAAGCGCAAGCGGTGGGCCCTCTGACCCACGCCTCCAGCGCGGCGCACACGGCCGGAACGGGCGAACGCGCGCCGCTCCGCCAGCGCGTGTGGGCCCTCAACTTCGCGCTGGTCGTCGCGATCCTGCTGCTCGATGCCGTGACGCCCGCCGGCGTCGTCGTGGGGATCCTGCTCAGCGTGCCCATCATCGTGACTTCCGTGGGCGACTCGCCGCGGCTGACGTGGATCACGGCCGCGCTCGCGACCGTCGGCTTCATCGTCGTCGCGCTCGTCGGCGCCGGGCCCATCTCGCCCGGCGTGGTCTGGATCCCCAACCGCATCTTCGTGCTGCTGACCCTGCCGGCATCGACGTTTCTCGCGCTGTACCTGCAGAAGAAGCGGCTGCAGACCGAGCGCGCGCGGGATGAGGCCAGGGTGAGCAGCGAGGTCAGCCGGCTGCTCCTGTCGCTCGTCGCGCACGACCTGCGCGCGCCGCTCGCCATGGCGGTCCAGGCGGTGGACTACATGCGCGGCCGGCAGGCTGCCCGGGAAACCGGGGCAGAAGACGAGCTGCTGCGCGATGTCGACCTGCGGCTGCGTCGCAGCCTGGGCTCGATCGATGGTGTGCTCCGCTTCTTCCGCGACCGGCCCGACGACATGAGCGGCACGTCGTTGACCACGATCGACCTCGCGCGTGACGTCGAGGCCGAGGTCGATGCGTTCCGGGCCGAATCGGCCGCGCAGTTCAAGCCCATCCACCTGCACTGCGACGCGACCGCGCACGAGGAATACCGGCTGGACGGGCTCGTGCTGCACCAGTGCCTGGCGATCGTCCTCGACAACGCGCTCCGGCACGCACGCGAGGGCGTCATCGATGTCGAGGTCGGCGTCGCGGGCGGGCGCGTGCGTGTGGCGGTCACGGATGGCGGGCCGGCCGCGTCCAGCGAGCCGCCCGCGGGGCGTTCGGGTGTCGGCGTGGGCCTGATGCTGTGCCGCGCCCTCATCGCACGGGCCGGGGGCAGCATGGAAACCGGGCGCACGGCGGAGGGCCGGACGCGGGCCGTGCTGTGGCTGCCGGCTGAGCCGCCGGGCTGAGCGGCCGGGAACTGCGCCTCAGGGCTCGAGGCTGCGGCTGCCCGAGCCCTGATAGACGTAGCGGATCGTCACGCAGCCGGGTGTCGCGCCCGGACAGTAGTAGCCCATGATTTCGAACTTGGCCCAGCGGCCGTCCGCGGTGCGCACGACGTACACGCGCGGCTTCGGCGACAGGATGTGGCTGGTGAACCCGTACTGGTACCAGCCCTGCAGGACCGCATGCGTCGAGTCGCCGCGCTGCGCGACGGTCGCCCGCCATGCGGCGTCCTCGGCGGGCGCCTCGCGCACGGCATCGAACGTCGTGTCGTCGAGGGCGAGCGCAGCGCCCGCCCCCGCGAACCCCGGCCCGCCATTCACGATGATGCGGAACCTGCGGAACGCGAGGTCCCAGCCGAGCGGGTCCGGACGTTCGACGACGGCGGACCGGGAGAAGTCGAAGAACTGCCACGCCGATTCGGCGCGCGCATCGATGGTCACGAGGACGGGCCCGACGAGCGTGTCGCCGGCCTCGCGGATGGCGGGTGGTGTGGGCATGAACGACGGGGGCTCGGGTCGCTGCAGGGTCAGGTAGACGAGGGCGCCGGCAAGCAGCACGCCGGCGCCCGTCATGAACGCGATCTCGCGACGGCTCGGTGCGGCCGTCGCACGTGGTCGCCCGTCAGCCTCGGCGTCGCTCGTCGCCCCGTTCGTATCCAAGGATCCTGCCCAGACGGCGGAGGTACGCACCCAGCCCGATGCCGAGTACGATGAAGACGATGGCGAGCACGAGCGTGGCCGTGCTGCGCGTCGTCGTCCATGCCCACAACTCCCAGCCCGCGAATCCCAGGCAGAACAGGATCGCCGTGACGATCAGGAACCGGTGGAAACCGATCAGCGACATCGGCTGATCGTTGGTCATACCATCTCCTCTTCGAGTTCGTGCGTCAGGTTCTCGCGCAGCTCGGGGTGCTCGTAGAGCAGGTACCCGCCCATCACGACGGCCGCGATCAGGTTGCCCGCGACGATGGTCCACCACGGGATCGCATTCAGCAGCCAGCTGGCCATGATCGCGATCAGCCCGATGAACAGCACCTCGAGTGTCACGAAGAAGAGGACGAGCCCGAGCAGCAGCGGCGGCTCACGGCGGGCCGCCTCGACCAGCCCGGACGCGATCAGACCCGCCAGCATGAACGCGGCCAGGTGAACGCCCGTGTACCCCAGCACGGTCTCGATCGCCACGACGACCTCGGCCTCACCGCGCGCGCCGAAGAACAGCGCCGAGCCCAGCGCGCCGGGCGTGAACATCAGCCGGCCCTGGACCAGATCGACCGCGAGGAACCAGCCCATCACCACGACCGCACCGGCCAGCCCCGCGATCAGGCCTTCACGGATCGTGCGGTGCTGCCGCAGCACATCGCGCAGCCGCACGGTCTCCTCCGGGCCCGTCACGTTGATGTAGCCGACGACGGCAAGCCCTGCGAACAGGTTGCCGGCCAGCACCTGCGGCCAGCCCAGCTCACCGACCACGTTCGTGCCGGTGATGAGCACGCCCGCGTAGAAGATCAGGTCGAAGAGCAGGAACCCGAGCACGAGGCCGAGCACCCAGTAGGCGTGCAGGTGCGCCTTCTCGAACGCCCACGCCACGGCCGCCCCGACCAGCACGAACACGCTGAAGTGCAGCGCCGTGTACATGGCCAGCAGTGTGAGTGTGGGCTGCATGTCCTGCGCCCCGAGCAGCGTGCGGGCGACGAACGTCGGCGTGGCGAACGGGGCCGAGCGGACGAGGTCGATGACCAGGAACCAGGCGGCCAGGACCGCGCCGCCGACGAGGCCGGCGATCGCGCCGTTGATGATGGTCTGGCTGGGTCTGTTCATCATCGCCTCCCGTGAAACTGCCTTGCCGCGAGCCGCGCGTCGTCGGTCGAGCGGCGGCCGCGGCCGGTGGTCAGAAGCCTGCAGTCTATTCGTTGGGCGAGCCCGGCCGTTCCCCCGCCCGGACGCGCTGCCGGATCACCAGAACCAGAGCCGCAATGCCGAGCGTGACCGGCGGCAGCGCCATCACGACACCGCCCCAGAACATGCCCGCCATCAGATCATGCATCATGATGCGTGTCCCTCTTTCCGTTTCGCTTGCATTCTAGTTCGCGGCGTGGGCACACGCGAACGGATTTCTATTCACCGCGGAGAGCGCGGAGGACGCGGAGGGACGGATTTCGTCGCGTCGTGTGCCGTCCCGCTCGCTGTCCGATGTGTCGATCTCACGTACCGGCCTCTGCTCATGCTGCCGGAATGTCTTCGTCTTCCTCTCTGTTGCTTCCCTGGTCGTGCGACTTCCTTCTCAGACTCTTCTTGTTCTTTCTTTCTTCGTTTTCTTTCTATTCTTGGCGTGGCTTTCCAGGGCTTTCTCTTTTCCCGCCCGTACGGCTACGGGAATCACGGCCACCCCGATCAGGATCGGCTCGCGGGCAAAGCGCTTTTTCCTCCGCGCCCTCCGCGCTCTCCGCGGTGAAAAGAATCCGTTTGTCCGGCTCGCCCCTCACCAGCCCTCACCCAGAACAACGACGACCAGGATGATCGCCAGCGGGATCGGCACCAGCGTGATGAGCCACAGTTTGCGGGGCTCGAACTTCAGGTGCATGTAGTACATCGCAACGAGGACGGCCTTCCAGATCGCCATGCCGATCAGGATGATGACCAGCGTTCGCTTGGGGATCGCGGTGATGAACGCGACGCCCACCTCCGCCATCGTCAGGATGAAGAGGATCAGCCAGATCAGGTAGTAGTTCGGCTGCTTGTGCTCGGCGGGGGCCGCGCCGGCCGTGCTCGCCTGGGTCTCCATGGTCAGCCTCCGCCCTAGATCAGGTAGACGATCGTGAACAGGATGATCCACACCAGGTCGACGAAGTGCCAGTACAGGCCCACGATCTCGACGCCCTGGTGGTCGGCCTGCGTGTACCCGCCGCGGAACGCCTTCCATGCCACGAACATCAGCGACAGCACACCCAGGGTCACGTGCGTGCCGTGGAATCCGGTCATCGTGTAGAACGTCGCGCCGTACAGCGGTCCGCCCAGCACCTCGTGGCCGCCGGCCCGGCCGTGGGCGGCGTAGGACTCCGCCATCGGGACGAAGCCCTCGGACACGAGGACGGTGTACTCGATAACCTGGATCCCCAGGAAGACGATGCCCAGCGCGATCGTGGCCAGCAGATACATGCGCAGACCCTTCTGGTTGCCGCGCTCGATCTCCGCGAAGGCCTTGACCATCGTCACGGAGCTGCAGATCAGGATGAACGTGTTCAGCGCCGTGAGCGGCACGTTCAGCACGACGCCGGGATCCGCGAACTGGTCCGGGTGTGCGAAGCGGAGAATGATGTAGGCACCGATCAGGCCGGTGAAGAACATCACCTCCGACAGCAGGAAGATCCACATCCCCAGCTTCTTGTTGTAGACGCCGAAGCTGGACGTCGCCCGCTGGTGGTCCATTGCAGCCGCGGCTGCGTGACTCATGATCGGTCGCTCCTCGTCTCGAGGTTCGAGGTTCCGTTGCGTCGACTCAGTGGGCCGTGGGTCTGGCCGCGCCGCCAGCCGGTTCCGTCTGCAGCCAGAAGTCCGCCTCGTGCTCGGGCGCGCTGTATTCGTACGGGCCGCGGTGCACGGTCGGGATCACGCCACCCCAGTTGCCGTGCGGCGGCGGTGACGGCGCGGTCCACTCGAGCGAGCCGGCTTCCCACGGGTTGGCCGAGGCCTTCTCTCCGCGCCACAGGCTCCAGAAGAAGTTGAACGCGAAGATGAACTGGACCACGCCCAGCGCCAGCGCCGCGATCGTGATCATCTCGTTCGTGCCCTGCATGGCCGCGTTGTGCGGGTACTGCGACGGATCATACAGGCGCCGCATCATCCCGCCCGTGCCCAGCATGTGCATCGGGAAGAACGTCACGTTGAAGAGCACGAAGGTAAGTGCCCAGTGCACCTTGTTGACCGTCTCGTTCATCATCCGGCCGAACATCTTCGGGAACCAGAAGGTGATCGCCCCGAAGATCGCGAACAGGCTGCCGCCGAACAGCACGTAGTGGATGTGTGCGACCACGAAGTACGTGTCGTGCAGCGGGATGTCGACCGGGGTCGCAGCCAGGAACACGCCGGACAGCCCGCCGATCACGAACAGCGCGACGAACGAGACGGCATGCAGCATGGGTGAGTGGAACCGGATGTTGCCCCGCCACAGCGTGCCCAGCCAGTTGAACGTCTTGATGGCCGACGGCACCGCGATCATCATCGTCGTGATCATGAACGCGCCGCCCAGCATCGGGTTCATGCCGCTCATGAACATGTGGTGGCCCCACACGATCCAGCCCAGGAACCCGATCC
>JBFFZF010000193.1:0-9159 GCA_041568755.1 Longimicrobiales bacterium
ACGACGTCGCGGTCGATCGCGACCGGCAGCACGAAGCCGTCGTTGTAGTCGACGTGCTCCCCGATCAGATTGACCCGGCCCGGTGCCCGGGCCACGACCTGCGGCGGCCGGCCCCACGCCCACTCGAAGGCCTCCTGCGCACGGTCCAGGGCACGGCTGGATGACGATCCGGTCATGGCGCAAAGACTCACCGCAACGGCTGCACCTGGCAAGAGCATCCGGTCACGAACGGACGCGCGCCGGCCGCGCACCGGGCTGGCGCGGTGAGCCGTCCGGCCCGCACCTTGTCACCATCCGTTGACCAACCGGGAAGAAATCATGAACACTCCGTCGCAACCCGCTCGACCGTGCCCCCCGCTGCGGCGCCGTTCCACCCTGGCCGCCGCGCTGTGTATGGCCACGCTGGCCGCCGCCGCATGCGAAGCGCGACCGGCCGCCGAGCCCGCCGATCTGGTCCTGACGAACGGCCGCGTGGTGACCGTCGACGACGCACTGCCCGAAGCGCAGGCCGTCGCGATGCGCGGCGGGTTCATCGTCGCGGTCGGCACGAACGAGGACATCGCGCGCTACATCGGCGCGGCCACAGAGGTCGTGGACCTGCAGGGCCGCCTCGCGGTGCCCGGATTCATCGAGGGCCACGGCCACTTCATGGGCCTCGGCCGGGCGAAGACCATCCTCGATCTGACACAGGTCCGCAACTGGGACGAAATCGTCGCGATGGTGCGTGACGCCGTCGCGCAGGCCCGCCCGGGCGAGTGGATCTTCGGGCGCGGCTGGCACCAGGAGAAGTGGGACAACGTGCCCGCCGACGCGGTCGACGGCGTGCCGCTGCACCATTCGCTCAGTGCCGTCTCGCCGGACAACCCCGTGCTGCTCACGCATGCGAGCGGTCACGCCGCCTTCGCGAATGCGCGTGCCATGGAGCTGGCCCGCATCACGGGCGGGACCGCCAACCCATCGGGCGGCGAGATCGTGCACGACGCGCGGGGCAATCCGACCGGCCTGCTGCGCGAGACGGCGCAGCGTCTCGTCAGCAGCGTCTCCGCGCCCTCCGATCAGCGCTCGCCCGAGGAGGTGTACGCCGAGCAGAAACGCTATGTCGAGCTGGCCGGAGAGGAGGCGCTCTCCAAGGGCGTGACCAGCTTCCAGGACGCCGGCTCCGATTTCGCGACGATCGACTTCCTGAAAACGCTCGAGCAGCGCGGTGAACTGCCCATTCGCCTGTACATCATGGTCCGCCGCGTATCCAACGCGGAAATGGACGCGAGGCTGCCGCAGTACTTCATGCCCATGGAAGGCAACGATTTCCTGACCGTCCGCTCGATCAAGCGTCAGATCGATGGCGCGCTCGGTCCGCACGGCGCATGGCTGCTCGAACCGTACCTCGACATGCCGTCGAGTGCCGGCCTCAACCTCGAGGACCCCGCCGACATCGAGGAGACGGCGCGCATCGCCATCAAACACGGGTTCCAGGTCAACACGCACGCCATCGGCGACCGCGCCAACCGCGAGGTCCTCGACATCTACGAGCGCGTTTTCGACGAGAACCCCGACCGCACCGACCTGCGCTGGCGCATCGAACACGCCCAGCACATCCACCCGGACGACATCCCGCGCTTCGGCCAGATGGGCGTGATCGCCGCGATGCAGGGCATCCACTGCACCTCGGACGCGCCATGGGTGCTGCGCAGGCTCGGGCCCGAGCGCGCACAGAGCGGCGCCTACGTCTGGCGCGACCTCATGAACACCGGCGCCATCATCGCCAACGGGACGGACGTGCCGGTCGAGGACATCGACCCGATCGCCAGCTTCCACGCCTCCGTGGCCCGCGTCACAGCCGACGGCTCCGTCTTCTACGGCGATCAGGTCATGACGCGCGAGGAAGCGCTGCGCTCCTACACGCTGAACAACGCGATCGCCGCATTCGAGGAGGACCTCAAGGGCTCGATCACCGTCGGCAAGGTCGGCGACATCACCGTCCTCGAGCGCGACATCATGACGATCCCGGCCGCCGAGATCCCCGGCACCCGGGTCGACCTCACCATCGTGGGCGGCCAGATCCGCTACCGGCGGGAAGCGGGCCGGCCCTGAGCACACCCGTGATGCCCGCTGCGGCGCGCTGTCGCAGCGGGCCGGTCACGACCTGACGACCGGCACACGCCGTGAGCGAGTTCGAGTTCATCGCCGTCCTGATCTCCATCGTGCTCGGGCTCGGCGTCACGCACCTGCTGTCGGGCCTGGCCGATTGCCATTCACGAACGTGACAGCATCCCGCTGGACCCCACACACCTGGCATGGACCGCGACCGCACTGCTCAACGTCGTGCTCAACTGGTGGGTCCTGTTCCTGTGGCGGGATCACCCGGCGTGGAGCTTCGAGACGTTCCTCATGGTGTTCGTCTGGGCGACATCGCTGTACCTGATGTGCGTCTTCGTGTATCCGCGCAACCGCTCGGCCCGCGAGCCCTGGGCGGAAGTCTTCGCGGTGAATCACCGTTGGATCATCGGCTCCTTCGTGGTCTTCGCCCTCGCCGACATCGTCATCACCGCGTTGCGCGGCGATCTGCTGGATCCGCCATAATACCTGCCCTTCGTCGGGCACTACGTCCTGCTGGCAGGCGCCGGACTCGTCGTGCCGCGGCGCGGGCACCAGACCTTCCGCGCGTGGTACGTCTTCGTCAGCCTGCTCGTCTGGTCCCTGATCGTGAGACGTCTCCTGTCCTGAATGGCCCGACCGGAACACACCGGCCGGGCCTCTGTATCCTGATGGACTGCGTCCACCGACCCGTGATTGAGCGATGCGAGACCCCGCCAGCTGTTCGTCCGGCCGACGCCCGGCCCTCCTCGTAGCCCTGCTGCTGCTCGTCACGGCCTGCGGCCTCAGGCCCCGGCCCGCGGACGCGCCCGACGGCAGCCGCGAACACATCATCACGGCCGAGATGATCGAGGAATCCGGCGCCCGCACGATCTGGCACGCCCTCCAGATCCATGTGAAGCACACGTTCTTCACGGAGGATGGCTACGGCACGCCCCAGCGCGTCCGCCGGCGCGGCGCTTCGACCATCGCGCTGATCGAGGACATGCCCATCTTCCTCGACGACATCCGCATCAACGACGTCACCATCCTTGAGGACATGCCGGCCGCAGAAATCGAGCGGATCCGCGTTCTCAGCGGCATCGACGCCACCACCTACTACGGCACGGGCGCCGGTGACGGCGTGATTCTCATCTACACGAAGACGGATTGAGCGGCGTTTCTGGATCTGCGTGCGTCGCGCACCTCCGCGTTCAACAGATCATCAACCGCGGAGAGCGCGGAGGGACGCGGAGGAAGGCAACGGCAGAGGGACGGGGCGGGAACAAACGGAACGGATTTGATTGGAACGGATCACGGCGAACGGATGACGGTGGAACGCAACGCAGCGGAAGGTGAGGCCGGGCCGTCTACCACCGCGGCAGCGGACCACCGCCGTTCAGAGTGAATCCAATCCGTTCTCCGCGTCCCTCCGCGCTCTCCGCGGTTGAAATCGAACCACGGAGAGCGCGGAGAGCGTGGAGACACGCAGAGGGTCAGGCGTTCCTGTCGAGACAGGCGCCGCCGTACTTCGGGTTCTCGTTCTCGTCGAACGGGATCGGGAAGTTCACGTCGCTGCCGTAGCTCCCGCCCTTGAAGTAGGAGCCGGACGGGAAGACGTCGGCTGCGGACCGGTTGTACTGCCGGACCAGCCGCCGCAGATCGCCCAGGCGGTGGGACGTCGCGAACAGCCAGCGAGCCCTCTCCTCGAAGAAGAGACTCGTCATGGCCGCGTCCGTCCCGGGGTCCGTCAGGTGCGGCAGACCGACCATGTCGCGCAGGACATTGAGCTTGCCCAGCACGCCGGCCGCATCCTTCTTGCGCAGCAGTGCCTCTGCCTCGATGAGCCGCGCCTCGACGCCATCGGCCAGCACGACATCATCGTCCCACGACGGGAACTTGAGTTGCTCGAACAGCGGCGTCTCCTCGTCGAAGCCGACGGCATTGCCCTGGCGCATCCATGGCACGCGCTTGTCGGTCTTCGTCCGGAACGCGATGCCGTTGCCGCCTTCAGCGTCGGAGACCGACCAGCGACGCTGAGAGCTGTTCAGCTCGTAGATCGCGTTGCGCTGGTTGAACGCGCCGCCGCCTTTGCTGCGGACCAGATAGGTGAAACCGGTCGGCACGCTCGCGACCTCGGCCGCGGCGGCATCCGGCATGTTCAGGTTCAGCAGAGCCCTCGCCTTGCCGATGCGGGCGAGGTTCTGCTGGGTCGACGAGCCGGCCGTTGCGTCGCGGGCCGCGTCGAACCGCTCGACCGCCAGCTGGAACGTCTCGGTGGTCGTCTTCTGCTCACCCTGGACGATGTCGCCCTCGGGCGGCGTCTCGCCGAACGGCACACCGGAGCAGTAGTTCTCGCCGAAGAAGATGTAGGTGAAGCCGGCCAGATTGAGCATCTCGGCGATACGCGCGTCGCTGCCGCCGCCGACGTTCTGCAGTGTGGTCGCGGCGTTCTCCAGCGCCACACGAGCGCGCTGGAGCGCGCGGAACTGGCCCTCCATCGTGCCGTTGCGCTCGTCGACGTTCCGGCGATCGACTTCGTTGCGCGTCGGGAACGTGCCCGACAGGTGGAACTCATCGGTGAACATGCCCGCGTAAACGGCCTGTCCGCCGCCGCCGCTGCTGTAGGCCTCGGCGAACTTGCCCAGCGCGCCCGCCCACAGCAGCGATGCGCCCTTCTCGCCGGTCACGTTCTCCGGTGTGACCAGATCCGGATCATTCACTTCGAGCAGCTCGCCCGTGTCGCAGGCGGCCAGCCCGAACGCGAGGGTCGTGGCGAGGAGCAGAGCCCCCGCCCGGCCTGTCCATTGCTTGCCGAACATGGTGGTCTCCTTCCTCAGTAGTTCAGGTTCACGCGCAGCACCCAGTAACGCAGCGGAGGCTGCGTCAGGAACTCCGACGTGCCGAAGTTGTCGTTGGCGCCGTTCCAGTTGATCTCGGGATCCATGCCCGTGTAGTCCGTCCACGTGGCCAGGTTGCGCCCCGTCAGGGTGATCGTGGCCCGGCTCGCGCGGATCCGTTGAGCCCACTGGTCGGGCACGAAGAAGGAGACGGAGACTTCGCGCAGCTTCCAGTTCGACGCGTCCTCCATGTAGCCCCATACCGTCTGCGTCGAGTGGTAGAGCGATGCCACCGCCCTCGCCTGGTCCCACATCGGCGTCTCACGATCGATCAGGGCTCCGCACAGACGGAACCGGCAGCGGAACCTTTCGGTGTTGTTGTACGCGATGTAGTCGCCGCGGTAGTTGAGCAGGCCATACACGCGGACCCGGTCGAACAGCGTCACCGTCGAGCTGACCGTGGCCTCCTGCTGCGGCAGACCCGGCCCGATGTACTCGAGCGTGTCGCCGATGACCAGTTCGTCCGCCGTGAGGATGCCGTTGCCGTCATCATCGTTGTAACTCAGGATCGGCTGCTCCCACTGGCCGCCCAGCGGGAAGCCCGGCACGTGACGGGTCTGACTGCCGATCGGCTCGGTGCCCTCACCGAGCGTCAGCAGCTCGTTGTGGTTGATCGAGCCGCCCACACCGATGTTCCAGGCAATGGCGTCGGTATCGACGAGCGCAGCGCTCACGAACGCTTCCCAGCCCCGGTTCTGCACCTCGCCGATGTTGACCCAGCGCGAGTTGCTGGCGCCGAGAGACGGCGCGAGCGGGACGGTGATGAGCGCGTCCTCGGACTTCTTGTTGTAGTGCGTGAGTTCCAGCCCGACGCGACCGCCGAACAGATCGGCATCGAAGCCGACCTCGATCTCGGACGACTGCTCGGGCTCGAGCAGCGCGTTGCCGATCTCGCCGATCGAAACGCCGCTCACCGTGTTGTCATCGGGATCCGTGATGGCGTCCGCATCGAGCGTGCGGATCGCCGCCGTCGTGCCCGGCTGCAGCCCGGACCGGCCCCAGGCCAGCCTGAGCCTGAACTGGTCGAGGAACCCGGCCTGCGGGAAGAATGGCTCCTCCGTCGCGATCCACGACAGGCTGAACTTCGGGTAGTACACGAGGTCGAAGTCCTTGCCGAAGGCGCTGTTGTCGTCCGCACGTACGGCCGCCGTCAGGAACAGACGGTCGTTGAGCCCGAACTGCTGCTCGGCGAAGACGCCGAACGTCTTGGTCTCGGTCGTCGATTCGCTGGAGTGATTCTCTGCCGCCGCACCGATGGATGCCGCGCCGTTCACGATGTCGATGCCCCAGGCCTGCGTGCCCGTGAACAGATTGCGGAAGTACTGGGTCCCGACCGACGTCTTGGAGCTGATCCGATCGGTCAGGTTGAACGCGGCCGAGCCGACGGCATCGACCGTGTACTGGAAGATGTCGAAGAAATCCGTGTCCTTGCGGCCCAGATTGCTCTGGCCCGGCACACCCAGATCGCGCGGGAAGAAGCTGATGTCCTTGCGGCTCGTGTAATCGAGGCCCAGCGTCGCGCGACCGCTCAGGAAGGAGAGCGGCTGCCATGTGCCCGTCGCGCTGCCCGTGAACCGCTCCACGTTCTGGAACATGTCACGCCCGAACAGCTCGGCCGGCCGCTGGAAGCCCCAGCCATCGTCGGGGCGGTCCGGGAAGGCACCGCCGAAGTACGCGCTGGGCAGGAACCCGAAGGAGTTGTTGTCGTTGCCCGTCAGCGACAGGTCGCTGGTCAGGAAACCGGCGCGCAGCGCGAGCGTCGCGTTGTCGGCGATCTGCGCATTCAGGTTGGCGCGCAGGTTGATGCGGTCGAGTTGCTGTGGCCGCTCGACCTGGTCGTTGATGCGGATGCCGCGCTCCTGAAGCAACTCGCGGTCCGGACCCGGCAGCTGGTAGGGCGCTTCCTCGTTCTCGAACTCCGCCGAGATGTAGTAGTTCACGCCCTGCCCGCCGCCCGTCACACTGGCACCGAACTGGCGACGCATCCCGTCGTCGATCGGCGAGTACACCGGGTCATCGAGGATCTGGTAGCGGCTGATGCCCGTCTGGTTGCACAGTCCGCGCGCCTCGAAATCGAGCAGACAGAACTCGCCATACCTCGACGAGTTCGCATCCAGCCCCGCGTAGTTGAGCGGGTATTCGTTGGGCTCGTTCACGATGCCGGTCTCGAGCCAGACATTCCATGCCGTCCGCCCTGCCCGCCCCTGCTTGGTCGTGATGCGGATCACGCCATTGGCCGCTTCCGTCCCGTACAGGGTCGCGGCAGCGGGTCCCTTCACGATCTCGATGGATTCGATGTCCTCCGGATTGAAGTCATCGATCCTGGACGGCTCCTGGCCGCCCGTGCCGACCGTCGTGCCGGCACCGCTCTCCACGCGGATCCCGTCCACGTAGATGAGCGGCTGGTTGGACAGGGAGATCGAGTTCGAGCCGCGGATGCGGATGCGGCTCCCCATCCCGGGCGAGCCGGCCGAATTCGATACCGTCACGCCGGCCGTGCGCGCCTGCAGCAGGTCCGCGACGCTGTTGATCTGCGCGTTCTCGACGACCGCCGTCGCGTCGATCGTGGCGACGGCGTTGCCGATCTCGCGTTTGCGCTGCTCACCGGTGGCGGTCACGACGACCTCGTCCAGCGAGATCGCCGTGACGGACAGAGCGAAGTCGACGGTGACCGTCTCGCCGCTCGCGACGGACACGCGTCGTGTGAGCGGACCGAAACCGATGTAGACGGCGCGCAGCATGTACGTGCCTGGCGACACGCCTTCCAGACGGTACCGGCCGTCGGCACCCGTGAGCGAACCCACCGTCGATCCCTCGATCGAGATCTGCACTCCGACGAGGGGCGTGTTCGTTGCTTCGTCCGTGACACGGCCCGTGATCACGCCCTGTGCCACGGCTGTGGCGGGCAGAGCGAGCGCGGCCACGACGAAGGCCCACGCCGCGAGGGGCGTGGAGCGTCCCTTGGTCATGTCGCCTCCCTGGCGTCAAGGGTCTGTGACTGAGCAGCCGTGGCTGGGAGGCCACACCTGCAGCGAAAAAAGCGGCATACCCCGTCCCATCGCGCGAGACGTGGCTCTTGCCGCCAGCATGACAGAACTCTCTTTGTCGACACCCGTCGGGAGTGCGCGACCCGACGGTTCAGGTGGATCGTTGGGATGCTGCTCTATGTGCGTAACGATGCTGCGGCGCGCATCATGACACGTCCGCGGTGCCCGTGCAAACGCGAAACGCGCTTGAATCGCCGTAACTGACGCTGTATGGGGAATTTGTGAACATCGTACTGCGTGGGGGCGCTGCGCTCAGAAATCGATCGCGAACTCGAGACTCCAGAAGCGCTCGGGCGTGAGGAAGAACTGGCCGAGCGGCGAGTTGCCGTCGAGATAACGCGCGATGAGCCGGACGTTGCGCGTACCGGAGCGCACACGCACGCCGCCGGCCGCGGCGATGGCGCCGGCCCAGCCGGTGCGTTCAGCCGACTGGTAGTCGATCCCGCCGATCACGCTCCAGTCCTCGTCGCGCCACGGCGTCCACACCAGATCCGCGCCCGCCTGCACCGTGTACCGGTCGAGCCGACGCTCGCGCTGCAGCACGTCCGTGTTGTCCGTGTTCGAGTGGAAGACCCGTCCGCCGCCGCCGTACAGGCGCAGCGCATCGGCCGCGTACCACGCGAACAGCGCTTCGACGGCTTCGCCACCGACCTCGATGCGGTCCGCTCCGCTCTGCTCCGCGAACTCATCACCCAGGTGCGAGCTGCGGTGCGTCAGACGGACGCGTGCGGCGACGTCGCGCCAGCGCGCTTCGACAGGCAGTGCGGCGATCCAGTCCTGGCCAAGGTCGTCGCGACTGGGCCGCGAGATGCGGAACCGCGCGAACACGCCGGCCTGCGCACTCACGACCAGGCCGCCGCCCGGCCAGTCGAGCAGCCGGAAGAGCGGCACGGTCCCGCCGATCGCCGCGCTGGCCTGCATCTCCGTACCGGCGCTCGGCCTCGAGAACGGAAGGCGTTCCGGCCCCTGGGTGGCGAGCACGTTCGTACTGACCAGCCCGACACCCAGACGCGGCTCGGCCGGATCGGCAACGGGGCCATCGAACCAGCGGACGCCCGGCAGGAACCGGGGCGTCGGCCCGGGCGCCTGAGCCGCGGCGCTGCCCGATCCCGCCACCGAGGATGCGGCCGCGAGCGCCA
>JBFFZF010000194.1:0-9120 GCA_041568755.1 Longimicrobiales bacterium
CACGGTGAGCGTCGGCGGGATCACCTTCCTGACGTTGCCCGCCGAGTTGCAGGACATGGTGCGGCGGGCCGACGCGTGTATGTACGTGGCCAAGACCTCCGGCAAGAACCGGGTCCATCTCGAAGTCGTCGGCGAGGGCGAGGTCGGGCTGATCAGCCGCCAGCCATGAGTCGCGCGATGTCGGCGGCGTCGGTCGCGTTTCTCTCGCGCACCGCGGCAACGCGGCCATGTCTCAGTACCACAAACGCGTCACCGACCGGCCACGCATGGGCCGGGTTGTGCGTGACCAGCAGCACGGCCAGGCCCTGGTCGCGTGCCTTCGCGATGACGTTCAGCACGTGCGTCTGCTGCCGCATGCCGAGTGCGGCGGTCGGCTCATCGAGGATCAGCACCCGCGCACCGGCACGCAGCGCGCGCGCGATCGCCACAGCCTGACGCTCACCGCCCGACAGCGTGCCCACCGGTTGTTCGAGATTTTCCAGCCCGATGCCCAGTGTGCGGACGCCGGCGCGCGCTGCCGCGTTCGCCGCCTCCCGATCGATGCGCCGGCCGGGGCCTCGGCCGCGCACGGGTTCCGCGCCCAGCACGACGTTGCGCCAAACGCTCATCAGCGGCGCGAGCGCGAGGTTCTGGTAGACGGTCGCCACGCCCAGCTCGATCGCGTCGCCCGGCGCAGTGAGCTGCACGGGCCGACCGTCGAAGCGGACCTCGCCGTGCGCGGGTCTGAGCACGCCGGACAGCACATGAATGAGTGTGGATTTGCCGGCGCCGTTGTCCCCCAGCAGACAGGTCACGCGGCCGGCGTGCAGCGCCAGCGAAACGCGATCGAGGGCGAGGACGCCGCTGAACGTCACGATCACGTCGTGCGCGGCAAGCACGGGCTCGGCGTTGCCCGTCTCGTCCGCGCGCACGCGCTGCGCATCCGGCGTGCGGCCCCGCGCCGCCGTGACGGCGTCCCGTGCGTCGCGCCCGGCAGCGGCCGGGTCTGACGGCGCAGGAGCCGGGGCCGCGGGCCGCGCGAGCAGCCGGCGCCGCACACTGTCGTTGGAGATGACGGCGACCACGAGCATTCCGCCCAGCATGACCTGGAACCAGTCCGCGTCGATGCCGGCCATGACCGTGCCCTGCTGCACGATCCCGAAGATGAGTGCGCCGAAGACCGCGCCGATCACCGAGCCGTAGCCGCCCGTGAGCAGCGTGCCGCCGATCACGACGGCCACGATGGCGCGGAACTCCTGGAACTCGCCGCGCAGCGCGTCCGCGCCCGTGAAGCGCACGGCCTGGATCACGCCGACCAGGCACGCAGCCAGCGCCGTGGTGATGAAGAGGGACACCTTGACGCGATCCGTCGGGACGCCGGCATTGCGCGCGGCCGCAGGCGCGCCTCCCGTCGCCAGGATCCAGTTGCCGGCCGGTGTGCGGCCGAGCACCCAGGCGCCGGCCAGTGCTGCGCCCAGCCACCACAGCACGGAGACACGCAGGCCGCCCGGCAGATCACTGGCCAGCAGTGCCTGCGCGGATGCATAGCCCGGAACGCCATCCAGCCCGCCCAGCTGCGTGCGGCCTGTCCACTGGCGCGTCAGGCCGATCGTCGCGCCGCGCACGATGAACAGCGTGCCGAGCGTGATGATGAAGGAGGGCAGACGCGTGCGCACGACCAGCCATCCGTTCGCGGCGCCGAGCAGCGCGGACAGCGCGAAGGCGGCCCCGATCGCGGGCCACAGTGACCAACCGAAATGGCGCGTGAGCAGCAGTACGGTCATCCCGGCGGCGCCCAGGATCGAGCCGACCGAGAGATCGAACTCGCCGGCGATCATGAGCAGCGCCACCGCGACCGCCAGGATGCCGAGCGGTGCGGCCGCGTTCAGCCACGCGGCGGTGCCCTCCATGCCGCGGAACGCGGCACCCGCCGCGACCGCGAAGATGATCCAGACGACGAGGGCGCCGGCCGCCGGGACCAGCGCGATCGTGGAGCGGCGTGCCATTCAGCGGATGCCGCGCTGCACGAGCGCCTCGATCGCGTCGACGTCCTCGCCCGTGACGATGGCCGGGCCGGTCGCGATCACGTGGCCGCCGCCGGGCAGGGTGCGCGTCTCCAGCCAGTTGACCAGCAGCACCACGCCCAGCCAGCCCTGCAGCCACGGCTGCTGGTCGATCGCGAAGGCGAGGTCACCGGCGCGCAGCGCTTCGGTCGCGCGCGGTGTCAGGTCGAACGTCGCGAAGCGGACGGCGGCGGCGCGCCCGGACGCGCGCAGCGCGGCCAGCGCCGGATCGATGGCCGCCGGTCCGAGCGTCAGCATCCCGTCGACCGACGGATCCGCGGCCAGCGCGCCCGCGACCCGCTGTTCCGCGTCGTCCGGGTCCGCCAGATCGACGGCCAGCACGCCGGCGCGCGCGCCGGCCGCGACGAGCGCATCACGCAGACCATCACAGCGGCGGTCGAGCGCCAGGTTGCCGACCTCGTGGTTCACGCACAGCGCATGCGTCACGCCGTCGGCGGCGAGTCGCTCGCCGGCGCCGCGGCCGGCGTCGTACGCGGGCTGGCCGATGGGGGCCAGCGCGCCCAGCGCGCGCGACGCTTCATCGCCCGAGTTGATGGACACGACCGGGATCCCGGCGGATGTCACAGCCAGGACTGCCGCACGCAGGGCGTCGGCGTCCGGGATCGACACGACCATGCCGTCCGGCCGGGACACGCGCGCGGCGTCGATGAGTTCGCTCATCTCGACCATGTCGAAGCGCAGCGGTGCCTGGTATTCGACGCGCGCGTCCATGCGCGTCGCGCCGGCACGGGCACCGTTCGCGACGACCGACCAGAACGGGTCGGACGACTGGCCGTGTGTGACGACGACGATCCGCACGGCGCGCCCGCCCGTCGCGTCGTCGGCCGGACTGTCGCCTGGAGCTGTGCACGCCGCGGCGAAGGCCGGCCCGGCCAGCAGGACAGCGTGCGCCACGCAGCGCCGCACGCGGGTGAAGCGGATCGTACGCACGGGATCGGGGGCAGCCTTCATGACTCGGGCACGCTCCACTCAGATGTTCAGCGCAATCACGGGACACGGCGCATGGTTGAGGATGTGCTCGACGCGGGCGCCGAGAAAGAGCTGGCCTGTCCGGCCCCGCACACTGGCGCCGACCACGATCAGGTCGACCTCCTTGGCCAGCGCCGCATCGAGCACGAGCTTTTCCGGGACCGGGCCCTGGCGCACGAGTCCGTGGGTGCGCACGCCGCCCAGCTCGCCCAGTTGCCGCAGTTCGTCGACGACGCGGTGCGCGATGGTCAACTGACGCTCGAGCACCTCGCCGGTCAGGTCGAGGTGGTGCTCGGTCTCGGCTGACGTCACGACCTGCAGCAGCAGCACCTCGTCCTCCTCGCCGCCCGCCAGCGCGAACGCCAGCTCGGCCGCTCGCCTTGCCGCGACGCTGCCGTTCGTCGGCACCAGGATCCGGCGCGGCGACCACGATGCGCGCCACGGCCGCGCCCGCACGACGATCGTCGGGCAGTCGCTCAGCCCGACGACGTAATCGATGAGCGGGGTAAACAGCGTCGCTGCGCCGGTCTCGCGTTCCGCGGCGCCCAGCAGGATCAGGTCGTACCCCTTCTTCGCCTCGTCCAGGATCGCGTTTCCCGCATGCGCGCTCTCGACGACCTTGCGCACCGGTCGCATCCCCGTGAATCGTCCGGCGACGCGCTGCAGGAACGAGACGCCGGCGGCACGCTCGCCGGCCGGTGCAACAGTGAGCAGCGTAAGCGTGAGGGACGTGCGCGTCGCCAGCCGCTCGAGGATGGTGGCCTCCATGGACTGCGCATCGCCGGGCTCCTCTTTTCGCTGCCGGACCGGCACGAGCACGCGGTGCAGGCCCGCGATGAGGCTGCCCCGGGCCAGCGTCTCCTGCTCGAGGCGCCTCGCCTCCTCCGCGTCCGGCGTGACGCGTGCCAGGATCCAGCGCAGCGCGAAAGGCGTCATGAAGGAAGTCGCCATCGCCATCAGCACGATGATCGAGAACATGTCCTGCGACAGGATGCCCAGGTTCAGGCCGATCGTGGCGACGATGATCTCCATCGCGCCGCGCGCATTGAGCGCGGCGCCGAAGCTGAGCGCCCGCCAGTGGTCCGTGCGGCCGATCCAGCGTGCGCCCAGGTACGTGCCGGCGACCTTGCCGACGGTGGCGACGGCGATCACGAGCAGCGCGATCACGATCAGCCGCGGCTCGGCCAGACGGTGCAGGTCGACCTTGAGCCCGGCCACGGCGAAGAAGATCGGCGTGAACACACCGAAGGCGATGCCCTCGATCGTATCGCGCATGCCGGCCGCCGCGCGTGGCACCTGGCCGAACAGGATGCCGATGACGAAAGCGCCGAGCACGGCCTCGAGCTGCAGCGCCTGCGTGATCGCCGCCCAGCCGAACATGAACGTGACCACGAGCGTGAGCGTGCGGTGCGGACTGACGACGCGGTCCTGCACGAAGTCCAGCGCCGCCCGCACGAGCCAGCGCCCGATCGTGATGCTGAACAGCAGGAACCCGAGCACGCTGCCGACGATGAGCGCGATGCGGCCGGCCCCGATGCTCTGGCCCGAGGCGAGGCCCGCGACGATGGAGAGCAGGATCCAGCCGACGGTGTCGTCGTTCATGCCGGCCGCGATGATCGTCTGGCCGACATCGCGGCGGATCAGATCCAGGTCGATGAGGACCTTCGCGATGACGGGGATCGCGGAGATGCTCATCGCGGTCGCGACGAACAGCGAGAAGACCAGGCGCTGCGCCGGATCGCCCAGCAGGGCATCGGGCAGGCCCGCACCCAGCAGGAACCCGGTCGAGAACGTGACCAGGATGCCGCCCCACGAGACGCCGATCGCCGTGCGCGCGTGGCGGCGGATCAGGCCGATGTCGGTCTCGAGGCCCGTGATGAGCAGCAGGAACATCGCGCCGAGCAGCGCGACGCCCTCGAGCAGGTAGCCCTGCACGGGCGTCTGCGGCACGATCCACACGCCCAGCGCGGGCGCCAGCGTGCTGAGCAGCGACGGACCGAGCAGGATGCCGGCGGCCAGCTCGCCCAGCACGGACGGCTGGCCGGTGCGCCGCGCCAGCTCACCCAGCGCGCGCGCCGAGAGCAGCAGGACCGCGAGCTGCACGAGCAGCACGAGGACGTCGTGGTGCGACGCCGCAGTAAACGGCTGCATACGCTCCGGTGGGAAGGGATGACCTGCCGGGCAGGACGCGTGGTGCGTCCGGCCGTCCGGGCCGACCGTGGAGGGCAGCCGCGACCCGTGGCGACGCGCCGAACGTAGCGCGCGCCGAGCGGGCTTTCAAATCGGCCGCGGCCCGGTTGTTTCGCGCGGGCCGGATCGTGCTATCTTGGCGCCGGTCGCAGCGGGCGTCCCGGCCCGGCGGCAGGCAAGGGGACAGGGAGCGTTTTGGAAGCCACGATCACCGGCAATCCGGCCCTCGGGTTCGGGCTGGCCCTCGCGGTCGGCATGACGGCCCAGGTCCTGGCCCGTCACCTCCAGATGCCGGGCATCGTGCTGCTGCTCGCGGCGGGCGTGATCTTCGGGCCCGACGTCCTCGACGTGATCCACCCCGATGAGCTGGGCCCGGCCGTGCAGATCGTCGTCGGTTTCGCCGTCGCGATCATCCTCTTCGAAGGCGGTCTCAACCTCGAGCTGCGCCGACTCCGCGAGGAAGCCAAGGCCATCCGCCGGCTGGTCACCGTGGGCGCGCTCATCACCGGCGCCGGTGGCACGCTCGCCGCCTGGCTGATCATGGGCTGGAACTGGCGACTGGCCGTCCTGTTCGGCGCGCTCGTGATCGTGACCGGTCCCACCGTGGTCACGCCGCTGCTGCGCCGGCTGCGCGTCAAGCGCTCCGTCAACACGATCCTCGAGGCCGAAGGCGTGCTGATCGATCCGATCGGCGCGATCATCGCCGTCGTCGCCCTCGAGATCCTCTTCGCCGCGGAGCCGAGCGGACCGGCCGCCTTCGCGATCCCGGCATACGTGCTGGCCGCCGGCGGACTGATCGGCGTCGCGGGCGGCGGACTGATGGGACTGATGCTGCGCTCCCGGCGCATCGTGCCCGAAGGGCTCGAGAACATCCTGGTCCTGTCGCTGGTGATGGCCCTGTTCCAGATCAGCGAGGCGCTGCTGCACGAGAGCGGGCTGGCCGCGGCCGTTGCCGCCGGCATGGTCGTCGGCAACATGCGCACGCACGTGAGCCACACGCTGCTCGAGTTCAAGGAGCAGCTCACGATCCTGATGATCGCGCTGCTCTTCGTGCTGCTCGCGGCGGACGTGCGACTCGCGGAAGTGCAGGCCCTGGGCTGGCCGGCCGTCGCTACCGTGGCCGCGCTGATCCTCGTCGTGCGGCCGGTGCAGGTGTGGCTGTGCACGATCGGCGCCGAGCTGAGCTGGCGGGAGCGCGCCTTCATCGCGTCCATGGCACCGCGCGGCATCGTGGCGGCGGCCGTCGCCTCGCTCTTCGCGGGCACCCTGACCGGGCGCGGTCTGCCCGGCGGCGAGGACCTGCGCGCGCTCGTCTTCGTGGTGATCGCCGTGACCGTGTCCGTGCACGGGCTGACCGGCGGGCTGATCGCGCGACTGCTCGACGTGCGCCGGCCGACGGACAACGGCTACGTGATCCTGGGCGCGAACGCGCTGGGACTCGCCCTGGCGCAGCTGCTGCGCGAGAGCCACCCGGACATCGTGTTCATCGACTCGAACCCGGAGCGTGTGCGTGTCGCGCGGCGCGCGGACTTCCAGGCCGTCAACGGGCACGGCCTGCTGCCCAATATCATGGCGAGCGCGGACCCCGACTCGAAGCTGGGCTGCATCGCGATCACGCCCAACGAAGAAGTGAACGTGCTGTGGGCCAGCCGCGTGCGCCTCGAGACGCGTGCGCCGCGCGTCTACGTCGCGCTGCAGCCCGGCAGCCAGGGTCTGCCCGCCGACAACGTGCACGATGCCGGCGCGTTCGTGCTGTTCGGCCGGGGCCAGCCCGTGGACCTGTGGTCGCGCCGCCTGAACGCGGGCGAGATCACGATCGAGCGCTGGCGCTGCACGAACGCGGCGACGGTGGGCGAGAGCGGCGAGCCGGTGGCCGAGCTGCGCGACTCGATGCTCGTGCTCACGATCCGCCGGCAGAACGACGTGCTGCCGATTGACGACGAGACGCGGTTCCGCGAGGGCGATGAAGCCGATATCGCGGTCTACGAAGGCCGCCGGCCCGATGCGGAGGGCCGCCTCGAGGAACTGGGCTGGGTGCGTGTGACGCCGGCGCCAGCGCCCGGGCAGGAAGAAGTGCTGCCGTAACCCGGACGCGCCGGTCTACTCGGCCGGCGCCTCGGCCACGTCGACCAGTTCCCGCTGCAACTGGCGCAGTCCGTCCGGCTCGCCGATGATCGTCAACTCATCGCCTTCGCGGATCACGGTATCGCCGCGCGGCACGACCTGGTCCTCGTGCCGGCGGATGAGCGCGACCAGGCAGCCGGTCGGCATGCGGATGTCGCGCAGCGCGAGCCCGGCCAGACGTGCGGCCTTCGAACCGGGCCGGACGTCGATCGTGAGCACGCGATCCGTGCGCAGCAGCGTCGACTTCAGGGCCGGTCCGCTCGACGCCTCCAGCCACTGCCCCATGAACGTCTCATCCTCGATGCGGCTGGCCAGCGCGCCCAGAATGCGCAGGTGCCAGCCCGGGTTGTGGTTGCCGCTGACGAGGAAGAACACGGCATGGACGGCCTCATCAGGCGGCGGCCCGTTCGGCGCATCCCATTCGATGTCGTCGCGGCAGCGCGCCAGCGCCAGCTCGGAGTGCTGCAACCCGGGCAGCCGCGTGTGCAGCACGGCCGCGCCGTGCGCGATCGGCGTGAGCCCGGTGGCCAGCGTGGCCTCGAACAGGGCGGCCAGCTGCTCGCGTGTCGTCGGCGTCCGGGAGTGCAGCTTGTCCGCGGCCTCGGCGACCAGGCTCGACATGCGGCCACACGACGGCGGATCCAGGATGAAAGCGCGGGCGACGATCTCATCGAACGGGTCCTCGTCGCGCAGACCCTTCTCCTTGATGATCTCGCGCAGCTCGCGGTCCAGACCCACGAAGCGCTGCCGGCCGAGCCGCTCGAACACGTGATAGATCGCGCCCGTACGGACGACGTGCGCTCGCGCGTAGTAACGGTACCAGAGCAGCGAGAGCGCGATGAGCGAGGCCGTGAACACGCTGGGCAGCCAGCCGAGCAGCACGATGAGCGCGAGGTAGATGACGATGCCGAGCAGCTGCGTCCACGGGTAGAACGGCGAGCGGTAACCCGGGTCGTACGACTCGATGCGGCTCTCGCGCATGACGATGACCACGAAGTTCAGCATGGCGAAGAGCAGCAGCTGGAACGCGCTGGCCAGCTTGGCCACGCCCTCGACGTCGAGCGCCAGCACGATCACGATCATGGCCAGCCCGGTGACCAGTACGGCCAGCGTCGGCGTGTGGAACCGGCCGAGACGTGCGAAGAAGCTCCACAGCAGCCCGTCGCGGGACATGGCCAGCAGGTAGCGGGACGAGGCCATCACGCCGGCGTTCGCCGTGGACGCGAAGGCGGCGATGGCCGCGATCACGATGAGCACCAGGCCCGTCGAGCCCGGCAGCCAGTCGAAGAAGGCGGACGCGGCCGTCGCGACCGGCGTGAGATCCGACCACAGCGCCTCGGCGTCCAGCACGGCCACGATGATGAGGACGCCGAGGACATAAATGACCGTCGCGACGGCCAGGGACAGCAGCATGCCGAGCGGGATGTTGCGATCCGGACGGCTGACTTCCTCTGCGACGCTCGCGACCTTGGTGAGCCCCGCGTAGGACACGAACACGAAGCCGACGGTGCTCAGCAGCCCGGTCAACCCGAACGGCATGAACGGCGTGAACTGATCGCGCGCCACCTGAGCCGGACCCAGCGCCACGACCTCGACCAGACCCTGCACCAGGAAGTAGCCCAGGATCACGATGAGGACGAACACCAGCATCTTCTGCAGCCCGGTGGTCTCCTTGGCGCCCACCACGTTCAGCACGACGAACAGGAGCGTCAGACCGACGGCGATCGGCTCGATCGGCACGTGCACGAAGAGCGCGATGTACGCGCCCATCCCG
>JBFFZF010000195.1:0-9022 GCA_041568755.1 Longimicrobiales bacterium
AGGTCGAGCGGCTCCGTCGCCATGACGAGCTGGCGATCGCGCTGTCGCCACGCGCTGCGCGGCCGGTCCGCGTACACCTCGATGCCGAGCCCGTCCGGATCGCGCAGGTAGAGCGCCTCGCTGACGAAGTGGTCCGATGCGCCGGCGGGGGCGCCGATCTCCTGCAGATGCGCGACGAACGCGCCGAGTGATGCGCGATCCGGCAGCAGGATCGCGAAGTGGTACAGACCCAGCCGTCCGTGCATCGGGACGGGTTGCGTGCCCGGCACGAAACGCAGCTCGACGAGCGGCACCGTCGCCTCGAGCGCGCCGAGCGACGCGCGGCCATCGCTGCGCGCGATGACGTTCAGCCCGAGGATGTCACGATACCAGGCGAGCGAGCGCTCGAGATCGCTCACCTGCAGCCGCACGCCGCCGACGCGCGTGCCGGCCGGCAGCCGATGCCCCGGCGCCGGAATGCCGTAGTCCACGGTGTCGGCGCCGTCGTCACTGGTGCGCATTCGCTCCTCCATCACCCATGGCCGAGGATGGGGACCACGATGCGACTCCCACACGATCAGGACAAGTCACGACCCGCCGCGCGCGTCGTCGGATTCCGCGGCTGCCATGCTGGCGTTGACGCGGAGCCGGGCCGTCGATACCGTCCGCCCCCCCGGCAGAGACAGCCTCCGCCAGAACGATCAGAGGAGCCGATGACGGAAGACAGGGTGACGATCGCCGACCAGACGCCGATCGCGGAGTTCGAAGGCTGGTCGCACACGCTGGACCTGCGCACCATCGCAGGCGAGCACGGCACGCCGCTGTATATCCACGATCCGGCCACGCTCCGGGCCAATCTCGAGTCATGGGTCGGGCTGGTCGGGGACGCGCGCAACGTGCGGTACCCGGTGAAGGCGAACCCGTCGCCCGTCGTTCTCGATGAGCTGGCGCGCCACGGCTGCGGCGCGGACATCGCGTCGCGCGTCGAGATGCTGGCCGCGCTGAACGCCGGCATCCCGCTGGAGCGCATCAGCTACACGACCCCGGCCATGGACATCGAGCTGGCCGTCTGGCTGCTCGAGCACGGCGCGACGGTCGTCATCGATGCGGCCGATGCGCTGGCCGCGCTGCGCGACAGGCTGGCCGGCCGGTCCGTGGCCGGCGCGGTCTTCCTGCGCGTGAACCCCGGCGGCCTGCCCGGATACCGCCACGCCTCGGACATTCAGAAGTACACGTCCCACGGATCCGGCAACAGCCAGTTCGGGATCCCATCCGAGGACGTCGTGGGCGTGCTGAAGGCCGGCGCGCCCGCGATCTCCGGCCTGCACATGCACGTCGGCACGCAGATGGACAACGTCGAGACGTTCGTCGAGGGCCTCGGCTTCCTGCACGCGCTCGCCGACATCGTCTCGGCGGAAACGGAGCACAGGATCGATACGCTGAACCTCGGAGGCGGGCTCGGCATCCCGTTCCTCGCCGGCCAGGAGTTCCCGGCCGTGTCTTCACTCGTCACAACGCTGAGGCCGCGACTGCGGGCCGACCTGCGTTACCAGGTCGAGCCGGGCAACGCGCTCGTCGGCAACACCATGGCGCTGCTCACGCGCATCGTCTCCATGCGCACCACGCGCGGCCGGCGCTGGGCCATCATCGACGTCGGTACGGACCAGCTCGTGAAGTTCACCGTGGCACGCTGGGAGCACGAGATCGTCGGCCCCGACCACGTGGCGCTGCCGCGCGAGGGCCCGGACGCCGTCGCCGGACCGCTCTGCTTCGCCGGCGATGTGCTGCTGCCCGCCACCCGGCTCGACGGGCTGCGTGCGGGCGATCCGCTGCTGATCCGCCACGCCGGCGCATACTGCGAAGCCGTGGCAAGTCGCTTCAACGGGCGCGCCGGTCCGCCGCACGCGGTGCGCGATGGCGACGGCAGCCTGCGCGTCGTGCGGCACGCCGAAGATCCGTTCTACGATCCCGCGCAACAGACGTACGCGCCGGCGGCCCTGTTCGCCGATCCCGCCTCCGGGACGGTGCTGGACCCGGATCTGGTCGAGGCGCTGCACAGCCCGTACATGCGGACCCAGGCCAATGAGGACGTCTACGTCATGCGCGACGTCCGACGGACGGGCGAACGCAGCTACGTGTTCTCCACCGAGCCCGGCGCAGCCGTCGGGTTCGTCGCGATGCCGCTCGCGCTGCGCATCGTCGGCGACGCGGCGATCATCGCGGTCGGCCACCAGCTCGGCTGGACCCGCAAGGAAGGACCCGTGTGGGCCACGCGACTGTCCATGGCGTTCGGCGCGATGATCCCCGCCACGGGCCGACTCGACTGCCGCATTGTCGTCGGCAAGGTGAGCCGCCGACCGCAGCCCGGCATCTCGTGGACCGCGCTCGTCCGCTACCGCCTCGGCGACGGCCAGGTCCACGGCGTCGCGCGCGTCGTTGTTCCCGACGTCGAGACTTGACCCGGGGCTCCGATCACGGCCCCGGAGAATGGGGCACGTAGATCTCGCCGCCCGCGTCGCGGAACTCTTTCGCCTTCGCCTGCAGCCCGGCCTCGATCGCGGCCGCCGGCGCCACGTCCTGCGCTGCCGCGTAGTCGCGGATGTCCTGCGTGATGCGCATCGAGCAGAACTTCGGCCCGCACATCGAGCAGAAGTGCGCGACCTTCGCGCCCTCCGCCGGCAACGTCTGGTCGTGATACGCACGCGCGGTCACGGGATCCAGCGCCAGGTTGAACTGGTCCTCCCAGCGGAACTCGAACCTGGCCTTCGACAGCGCGTCGTCCCACTCCTGCGCGCGCGGATGGCCCTTCGCCAGGTCCGCGGCGTGCGCCGCGATGCGGTAGGCGATCACCCCCGCCTTCACGTCATCCCGGTCCGGCAGCCCCAGATGCTCCTTGGGCGTCACGTAGCACAGCATGGCGGTGCCGTACCAGCCGATCTGCGCCGCGCCGATCGCGCTCGTGATGTGGTCGTAGCCGGGCGCGATGTCCGTCGTGAGCGGGCCCAGCGTGTAGAACGGCGCCTCGTCGCACCACTCCAGCTGCTTCTCCATGTTCTCCCGGATCAGGTGCATCGGGATGTGGCCCGGGCCCTCGTTCATGACCTGGACATCGTATTCCCACGCGATGCGCGTCAGCTCGCCCTGCGTGCGCAGCTCGGCGAACTGCGCCTCGTCGTTCGCATCCGCGATCGCGCCGGGACGCAGGCCATCGCCCAGCGAGAACGACACGTCGTACGCGCGCATGATCTCGCAGATCTCGCGGAAATGCGTGTACGTGAAGTTCTCCTGGTGGTGTGCCAGGCACCACTTGGCCAGGATCGAGCCGCCACGCGAGACGATGCCCGTCACGCGGTCCGCGGTGAGCGGGATGTAGCGCAGCAGCACGCCCGCGTGCACCGTGAAGTAGTCCACGCCCTGCTCGGCCTGCTCGATCAGGGTGTCGCGGTAGATCTCCCAGGTCAGCTCCTCGGGCACGCCGCCGACCTTCTCGAGCGCCTGGTAGATCGGCACGGTCCCGATCGGCACGGCCGCGTTGCGCAGGATCCACTCGCGCGTCTCGTGGATGTCCCGGCCGGTCGACAGGTCCATGACCGTGTCCGCGCCCCACAGCGTGGCCCAGCGCAGCTTCTCGACCTCCTCCTCGATCGTCGACGTGACCGCGCTGTTGCCGATGTTCGCGTTGATCTTGACCTTGAAGTTCCGGCCGATGATCATCGGCTCGAGTTCCAGGTGGTTGATGTTGGCCGGGATGATGGCGCGGCCGCGCGCGACCTCACTGCGCACGAACTCCGCGTCCATGCCTTCGCGCAGCGCGATGAATTCCATCTCGGGCGTGATCTCGCCGCGCCGCGCGTAGTGCATCTGCGTGACCGTCCTGCCGGAACGGGCACGGAGTGGACCCGACGCACCATCGACGGGCTCGACATCGCCGCGGCCGAGGACCCACTCGCGGCGCAGCTTCGCCAGCCCCGCGCGCACATCCACGCCCTGCGGGCCGCTCGTGTCGTAGACGCGCAGCGGCGGCTCGCCGCCGGAAAGCGTGATCTCGCGCATCGGCACGCGCACGCCGTGCCGGCCCTCGACGAAGACCTTGCGCGAATTCGGGAAGGCGGTGGCGAAATCCGCCGCGCTGAGCGGCTCCGTCTGCCGCGCCCGGTGCCGGCCCGCGGCGCGCACCGCGCCATTCTCCGTGGGTTCCTTCATGGGATGCACCCCTCTCGCACGCCGGAAACAATGATCGCCGCGCCGGCATGAAGCCGAGGCGGCGAAGAACGGTGCGTTGGGCGCCCGCGATATCCGTCGCCGCGCTCCCTACGCCGGTCTGAACCGGTTCAGGTTCCGAGGGACTGTCTCAATCCCGGTTCCCGGGATACCCCTGGCGGCACACGCAACGTAAGAAAGCGATCCGGAAGGGTCAACCGGGTGGGGTGGAACTGCGAAGTTCAGGACGTCGGGTCGCGGAACAACCCGGAAGGCAGCGCTTCGCCAAGTTCGTTCCACAGCCGGAGCAGGACCAGCTCGCCGTCCTCGTACCGGCCCTCGGTCTCGCGCGTGCCGTCCGGGAACCAGCGATGGAATGACCCCGTCGGCTTCCCCATGTCCCACTCCGAGCGTCCCGCAGGCTGGCCGTTGTCGTGCCAGTACTCGGCCGTCCCGTGGAGGAACCCGCGCACGTAGGGCTCCCGCGAGGCGAGCGCACCGTTCTCGTGCCACTGTCTCCGCTCGCCATCGAGCGCACCCGCACGGAAGCCGGCCTCGCTCTGTCGCGCCCCGCTCGCGTACCACGTCTCGGTGCGCCCGTTCGGCCGACCCTCGGCCATGTCCTGCGCGAGCACGCGCCGGCCCTCCTCGTCCCACTCCTCCCGCAGCCCGGAGGCCTCGCCCGCCTCGAAGCGGTCCCGCCGCCGCAGGTGGCCGGACGCGTCCCAGCTTCGGCGCATGCCGTGACGGAGCCCGTCGCGATACCGGGTTTCGATCAGAATGGCGCCGCCGCTGTCGCGCTGAACGAGCGTGCCCGAGAACGGCTCACCGCTCGCGCGGAGGAGCAGGATGCCGTCCCGCTCCTCCGCGTCGGCGGCCTCGATGACCGGGCCGCGGCAAGCGGCCAGAAGGGCGACGGCCGCCAGGATGATGCCTGCGCCGAGCCTGGTCATGCGATCCTCGATCCCGCGCTGCCTTCCCCGGTCAAGGCTTCGTGTGGATGTTCTTCGCCTTGAAGGACAGCTCCGCCAGGCTGCGCGGGCTGACCGTCCCGCCGATACCCGTGTCCGGGTTCCTGTGACAGCCCCAGCACGCGAAGTCGAGCGTGAGGAATCCGCGTGCGTAGGTCACGCCATCCTCCGTGTAGAACATCGCGCTGCGGTCCACCGGATCCGGATTCACCTTGATGATGTGCGACCGGATGTCCGCGGCATACGTCTGCTGCGACACCGCCGTGCGCGCCGCGAACGGCATGTGGCAGCTCTCGCACGCGATCGGCACGAGGTGGGCGTTCTTCGTCTTCGTCGCGTGACAGCTCACACACGTCACCTTGATGCCGCCCCTGGAGTCGTTGCCGTAGCGCGTCCCGATGTGCGGGTCGTGACAGCCGGTGCAGCTCTGCTCGGCGTGGCCGGCGGCGATCATTTCATCGTACTGCTCGTGGTGCCGGATGAACCCGCCCGAGGCCAGGATGCGGTGATTCGTGTCCCTGAAATGGCAGCTGCCGCAGGACTCCGCGTTCCGGTCGATGTCGATGTCCGCCTTCTTCTGCGTCGCCACGTGTTTGACGCCCGGGCCGTGACACGCCTCACAGCTCACGCCAGGCTCTTCCCACGTGCCCAGGATGCCGCGCAGCCCGTCCTGGTTCCGGCCGCCATTCTCGGCGAAGGTCTGCCAGCCCGTCGTATGGCAGCCGCCGCACGTGTAAGGCTTGCGTTTCGGATCGCCCCCCTCGTAGCTGCCCCAGGAGCCGTTCGCCACGGACAGCGACAGGTCAGGCCGGGGCATGTTGTACTGCGCGTTCACCTTGTTGAAGCCGTTCGTGATGATGTAGCCCTCCAGATCCATGAAGCGCGTCTTGTAGCCGTAGCCGCCGATCACGTACGACACGGTGCTCCACGTGAAGCCCGCCGGCGTCCCCGGCGGCGGTGGCACGAACGCGGGGTACGTCGGGGCACGCGCATTCACGACCTTGTTGATCTTGTACGGGTGTCCCGAGTTACGGACAGCGTTGTAGTTCGTCGTGTGGCAACCGCGGCAGGTCAGGCTCGTGACGTAGCCACGTTCGGAGTGGGCCACAATGGCGCTCGGGCCGGCCGATGCAGCTACGCCCTGCAGGCCGCCGGCATCCGTCGCCGTGGCTCGCACACGGACGCCGAAGAGCGTCGTGGTCGGCGTCGTCCAGCGATGGCTGCCGGAGGCCGGCAGGGCCGTCGCGATGGCGGTGACGCCAGGCTGGAAATCGGCAACGAAGTCCAGGTTGACCGTCACCGGGTCGCCGTCGGGGTCCGTGGCCTCCCAGACGATGTCGACGACGGCGCCGGGGACAAACGCGGCGCCGCCGGCGGGTTGAAGGATACGGACGACGGGTGGCTCGTTCACCGGCTCGAGGGGTTCCGGATCATCCGAGCAGCCCGCCACGATCGGGATGATGATCAGCCCGCGCAGGGCAGAACGCAGAACGCGCATGGTGGGTCCTTTCGCATGCACCCGCGGCAGCGGATGCCACGAGTCGAAGCGGCGCCGCGAACCCGCGCGGCGCGCGCAACCAGCCGCCTGAAACCTGCTCGGCAACGCTGCGCCGACCTGTCGGGCACTTCCCGTATCCGGAACGGGACACGACGACACTGCTCTGGGAGTCCAACCGCTTGCGAAAGTCGGAATTTCGACGATTTTGAGGGCGACGAACCGCCGCCCGGCACGCAACCGGAACGGCGGTTTCTCACGTGGCGGAAGTGATGCTCAACGATCGTTGGGACGGAACGTCACACTTGCGCCGCCCCGGCGCCGAGTGAATACAACGACGATCGCACCGCGCCGGCACGAGCCGGACAGCGCCGGCGCGCCCGGGAACGGAGGCGCCATGCACGGAAGCCCGCACGAGGAAGACGCACTCGTCTCGTACCTGACCCTGCGCCGCGCCGTCGGCGCCATGGGCGTGCTGCTGCCGCCCGTCCTGGCCCTCGGCTGCATCCTGATGGGCTGGTGCCGCGGCCTCGAGCCGTCGATCAGCGCGTACTACGGCACCGGTATGCGCGATGTCATGGTCGGCACGCTGTTCGCCATCGGCTGGTTCCTGTTCGCCTATCGCGGCTACGACCGGAGGGATGACCTGGCGGGCAACCTGGCGTGCGGGTTCGCGATCGCCGTGGCGCTGTTCCCGACGACGAGCGACACGAGCGCGATCCGGACCGTGCACTGGCTGGCGGCGACCGGGCTCTTCCTCGTGCTGGCGTACTTCTCGCTCGTCCTGTTCACGAAGACGGACCCGGCGCAGCCGCCCACGCCGCGCAAGCGGCTGCGCAACCGGATCTACAAGGCCTGCGGCGTGATCATGCTCGCGTGCATCGCACTGATCGCGCTCTACGCGCTGCTGCCCGGCGCGGCCGGGCTCGCCTCACTGCAGCCCGTGTTCTGGCTCGAGTCCGCCGCGCTGTGGGCGTTCGGCGTCTCGTGGTTCGTCAAGGGCGAGACCGTGTTCACCGACCACGCGACCGCGCACTAGCGCCGCCGTCCCCGTCCGTGGCCGGTTCGGCCGGCCGCGGATGGTCGTTCCAGTTCAGGATCGCGTTGAACACCATGTTGAACTCGCCGTGGTTCTGCCAGCGGTACACGGGGTTGTTCGCGAACATGAACACGCGGCCGTTGCCCATGTGCGCGTTGGGCACGTCGATGGCGAACGCGCGGTTCGTGATCGCGTCCGCACCTTCCATCATCCCGCTCAGCACGGACCGGGCGCCGCCTTCGTAACGGGCCAGCACGCGATCCTCGTCGGCCGAGCCCACGCGGAAGACCTGGGCGCCCTGCACGTACTTGATCGGCATGATGCTGTCTTCATGGCCGTAGAACACGGGATGCTCCATGCGTGCGATCTTCGCACGCAGGAGCGGCTTCTGCGCATTCACGCCGGCCGGTGATTCGGTGTCGACGGTGCGGGCGAAGCCGAAGTCGATCGGGAAACGCACCGCGTTGCCTGCGGCGATGAGCGTGCCGCCGCCCTCGAGAAACGTTTCGAATGCCTTCACGCCCGGCTCGCCGAAGCCGCCCGACATGTCGGCCGTCGAGCCGTACACGCCCAGGAACCTGTACTTCTCGCTCTGCTGGTACGGCTGCGGCCGCTCGGCCGGCTCCGCCATAACGGCCGTCCGCGAGATGTTCTGCGCGGCCATCACGATCACGTCGTACCTGCCGCGCAGGTCACCGGCCACGACCTGCTCCTTGTAGATCAGCTCGAACGGGATGCCGAAGCGGTCGAACGCGTGGCGGTACCAGCCCAGCTCCTGCGTCCCGTTCCACTGCGAGTAGATCGCGACGCGCGGCGCATCGCCGGGATGCGTGCGCACCGTGACCGGCTGGGCCAGCGCCGTGGCCGTCAGGCCGAGCGAGTCGGCGATCGTGCGCGCGGTACGCAGCTGCGTGCTGTCCCCGCTCACGACGAATGAGCCGGCCGGGAACGCCACGCCGTTCGCGCTGAACGGTTCCTCCGTGATCTGCATCGCCAGGTCGCGCAGCCGGTAACGGAACGTGATCATGTTGGTCGAGCCGTAATGCGCGACCGCCAGCCCCGCGCTGCCCGTCCCCGTCACACGGCCTTCCCACGGCGCGCGCTCGACCAGCGTGGTTTTCGCGTCGAGGACCGACTTGTCATCGATCTGCCGGACCGTGACGTCGAACGCCCAGCCCATAGACCAGCCGCTGTCGTCGTACGTGCGCAGGTCCGCGTCCGGGTAGTCCTGTCGCTCGAGCAGGTTCTTGGCCAGCCGCCCGTACGGCTGGTCCAGCTTCACCAGGTACGAGCCCGCGGGCAGCGTGTCCGCGCCGAACGTGGCACGCTCCGTCAGCC
>JBFFZF010000196.1:0-8990 GCA_041568755.1 Longimicrobiales bacterium
GGCGTGGCGTGCAGAAACGGGCGGGTCGCGCTATTCTTGACGGCAGCTACCCCTTCAGGAAGGAGAATCCCATGCGTCGTGCCTTTTCGACCGCGGTCGCGGCGACCGCCATGCTGATGCTGACCTTCGTGACGGCCGCTCAGGGCCAGGACCAGGCCAGGGCCGTCGCGGGCGGCGGCATTTCGGTCCCGGGCTGGACCGGCAAGATCGATCCGAACGAGGTGCAGGCGGGCCAGGTCCTCAACAACGCGAAGCTCGCCATGGACGGCTCGGCGATGCACGTCACGACAGGCCCGGCCGTGACGTACTGGAACCCGGCCAACATGGCGACCGGCAACTACACCGTGAAGGCGACGTTCCGGGAGCCGCAGTACATGAACCTGAACAACCACCCGCATCCGTACGGCATCGTGATCGCGGGCAACGACATGGGCACGGACAACAACAGCTTCCTGTACTGCGCCGCCTACGGCAACGGCAACTTCATCGTGCGCGGCTTCGGCCCGGCGCCGTTCCAGGTCAACGGCCGGCGCGGTGAAGCCAACGACGCGGTGAACAAGGCGGCCGGCCCCGGCCAGCCGGTCACGCAGGAGATCGCGCTGCGTGTGACGGCGGACAAGGTCGAGTGCATCATCAACGGCACGACCGTCGGCAGCTATCCCAAGTCGGATGTGCTGGGCGAGGGCAAGCTGAAGACGACGGATGGGATGTACGGGCTCCGCTTCGGGCACAACACGGAGGCGCTCGTCACCGGTTTCTCGATGACGAAGAACTGATTCCACTGTGTTCCCGGGGGCCGCTCGCCGGACCGCCGGCGGGCGGCCCTTTCGCATCCACACACCCCGCACCGACAGGCCAGTCATCCGATGCACGGCCACGCGATCTTCGCGGAAATCGAGTCAGCGCTCACGCCGCTCATGCCGGCCGTACGCGTCGAGCTGACGGGCGCATGGACGCCGGCCGTGCACCGCACATTCCCGACGGCCCGCGAGGCGGGACCCGACGCGAGATCGCTGGCCGACGTCATCGACGTCTACTGGCGCGGCACCGTCAGGGGCCCGACGCCGATCGCCGGGCTCGCGTTCCTCGTGACGGACGATCGGGTGTTCTGGGTCAAGTCGGGCCCCGCGTCTTCGAACCTCGACGTGCACGTCTCGCTGCACGCGTGGGCGGAGCGCATGCCGGATCGCGCAACGTTCAACGCGGGGCTGGGCGGTTCGAGCCTGCCGGGCATCCCGGTCCCGCGCGCGCCAGAGCTCGTGCACAGCTGCAGCATCACCGGGACGGCGCCAATGACCGGGCAGCCGGCACGCATCGCCCGCGCCGATCCGGCCTCGTTCGGCGTCCTGCTGCTCGAGGGCAGGTTCCTGAAGACCGGGCGTCACCGGCTCTGGCGGCTGCGCGACGAATACGCGTCAGGCCTGCCGGAGCGGGTCCGCGAACTGCTGACCCGACGCCGCTCCGGCAGGCTCGTCCGCAACCCGGCGTAGGTGCCTCAGGACGACGCGGGCCGCTTGCTGTACGTCACGTCGTACGAGGCTTCGCAGATCTTCAGCGTGCCGCGCAGGAACTCGAACATCAGTTTGCCTTCGAACCGGACGGGGCTCGACTTCCACATGCCGCTCACCGATTCGCGCAGCACTTCGCCGTTGCTGCCCACGGTGACCTCGCCGGACGCGGAGTACGTGCCCGTGACCGGGTCGTAGGCGCCGGACAGAATCGCATCGGAACGGATCGCGACGAAGCTCTGGCCGCCCGAGTTGCCCGCCGTGACGTGGATGGGCCCCGGGTTGTCGATCGTGGCCGGGAAGACACCCGCGGGACAGGTGTCGCTCGTCTTCGTGCCCTTGAGTGTGTAGGTGCCGGAGATATCCGTGACACCGGGCGGCGGCGGCTCGATGACCGTCACGGTCGCGAACGCGCTCTCGCCCGAGGGCAGCACGCACACGATGTTGCTCTGGCCCTTCTGGAGCGCCGTCACGGTGCCATCCGCGGAGACGTCCGCGACGAACGTGTTCGAACTGACGAACCGGACCGTCTCGTTGACAGCGACGCCGCCCCGGCGGACCACGCACGTCAGGCTGCCGGACTGGCCTGCGACCAGGGTCAGCGACGTGGGCGATAACTCGACGGTTGGCGCGGCCGGCGCGCGCACCTCGACGTCGACGGTCCTGGGCGGCGTGCCGGCGGCGTCGCCGGCGCCGTAGATTTCGACGACCGTCCGGCCGGGGCGCAGTCCAGTGATCGTGATGTCGGCGACGCCGGGCGATGTCGCGCCGGAGCCGGTGCGCGTCACGTCGGCCGAGGCGATCGATGGATCACGCACGACGACGCGCGGCCGGGAATTCGGCGTGCGGGTGCTGGCGACCACGATCGCCGTCTCACCCACGTCGATGCTGACCTGGCGCGGCGATACACCCAGCAGGCCGGTGTTCTGATCGAGGTCCAGTGAGCCCTCGTGGCAGTCTCCGGAACACGCGCTGAGCGTGACCAGCGCGATGGCGGACAGCCAGCGACTGCGATATGCGACACGCATGGTGGCCTCCTCGAAATCGGTTTCGGGTCCTTCATCGGGAGGTACGTCACCAGCACGGCGTGCGGATTGGGCGGGCGCGGCGGTCCAGTGGGCTCCGACCTGCTTGCTCCCCGTCAGGCCGACGGGTATCGTTGCGATACCGCGTCGCCGCGCGGACGGCGTCGGCGATTCTCCAGCGAAGGACGCTCCGTGGCGACCATGTACTGCGCGCTCTGCAAGCGGCCCGTCGAGGCGAGGCGGCAGATCGGCGCGGGCACGATCATCCTGGCCGTCGTGACGGGCGGCCTGTGGCTCTTCGCGATCCCGTTCTACGAGAAGCGGTGCGCGATCTGCCGGACGGCCGCCGTGTCCCTGGCCGCACCGCCGGGCGAAGCGGGCGCGGCGGGCGGCAGGATCGCAGAACTCGAGCGGCGGCTCAGCGTGACGGAGACCGAACTCGAGAACGTGTCGCGCCAGCTCGACCACGTCACTACCGAGCGTGACTTCTACCGTCAGCTGCTCGACGATCCGACAAGACGCAGCGAGCGGTTGCCCGCTACGGACCCCGCACGGAAACCCGACGTCCCCGAACGCTGAGGCCGCAGCGCATCACGAAGCGCGTGCGCCGTGGATCTCCTCGAGCCGTGCGCGCAGCCGCTCGATCGGCCGGCGCAGCGAACGGCGCCGCCTGCGCAGGTCCTTCCACAGATCGCCCGTCGCCGCGAGGCGTTCCGCCATCTCCGGCAGCGTGAAAGTGCGCGGACCGACGCGGCCCGCCTCGATCTCTTCCCACGTGCACGGCGCGGACACGGGCGCGCCCGGCCGCGCGCGCACGGCGTAGACCGCGGCGAACGTGGCGCCGGGCACGTTGCGTCCCGTGTCGACGAGGATGCGCCCGCCGCGATCCTCCTTGCTGAACTCGAGCGTGAGGTGCTCAGGATCGCGCGCGATCAGGACGTGCGCTACGCCATTCGCGAAACGCATCACCTCACCGGCTTTCGCGCTCCTGTCGAGCGGCACGACGATGTGGAAGCCCTTCGAGCCCGACGTCTTCACCCAGCTCGGCAGGCCCAGCTCGAGCAGCAGATCGCGCAGCGTGAGCGCGGCGGCGCGCAGGATCGCCGGCTCTTCGACCAGCGGATCGAGATCGAACACGCACAGGTCGGGCCGGTCCAGCTCCGGCACGCGCGAGACCCAGACGTGCGGCGTGATGCAGTTCTGGTTGGCCATCCACAGCAGCGCGCGCCTGGCGTGCACCAGCGGGTAGTGCACGGTCCCGCCCTTCTTCGGTACCTCGACGCGGCGCAGCCAGGACGGGAACCCTTTCGTCACACTCTTGTGGAAGAAGCCGTCCTCGCCGATGCCGTTCGGGTAGCGCTCCATCGTGACGGGACGGCCGCGGATGTGCGGGACCATGACGTCCGCGACCGCATCGTAGTACGCCGCCAGTTCGCCCTTCGTGATCCCGGCATCCGGGAACAGCACTTTCTCCGGGTGCGTGATCTTCATGGGCCCAGCCGCTCCGCGTGCCGGCGCACGAACCAGTCGGCCAGCAACGGGCGGTACTCGCGCCGGATCGCCTCGGGCAGCGCGAAGTAATCACCGGCCACTGTGCCCGAGCAGCGGGCCGCGCCACAACCGCAGGGCCACGCCGTGCCGCCCGCGGTGTTGATGTTGTAGTCGCAGGTGATCTCTTCGCCGGCCGCGATGGCGCGTCGGGCGACCAATTCGCAAACGTCTGCTGCGTACCGGAGGAACGCGTTCGGATCGCAACTGTGGTTGAGGTGGCGGTCCGGGAACCCGATGAGGGCGATGCGGCCGTCCGGGTAGTCGCAGTGGTCCTGGCGTTCGCCCCGCTCGGGACGCAGCGGCGCTTCCGGCGTGACTTCGCGGATGACGTTCACGGTGCGGATGCGCTGCGCGGCCGCGTACGGTCGGCGCGCGTACACGCCCAGGCCCTCGATCCTGGAGTTGCGCACATCGACACCGTCAGCCATGGCTTCCCCCGGGTTCTCCATCGCGCGAAACCTGTCGGGCGGACCGCGGGCACGCAAACGCCCGGCGGCGCAGGCGGGACAGGCGAGCACTCCGCCGTGCCCGGCTTCCGCACCGCTTGCTGCGACCTGTCCGACGCGCCATCCTTGCGACCTTGCGGCCCGGCACGCGCCGGGCGACGAAACACCGCGCGGCGAGGTTGCGATGACGGACACGCCCGGACCCGGCCTGTGGAACCGCCTGCGCGGTGGCCGCATCGCCGGTGTGCTTGGCGTGTATGCGGCCTTCGCCTTCGGCGTGCTTCAGGTCATCGACCTGCTGGCGGACAACCTGGGCCTTCCGACGTGGGTGTTTCCCGCTGCGCTCGTGCTGCTCGTGCTGGGTGTGCCGATCATCGTGAGCACCGCGCTCGTACAGATGGCCGCGACGGCGCGGGCAGCCGGGCGAAGTCCGCGGCACTGGCTGACGTGGCGTCGGGCGCTGCTGGGCGGCACGGCCGCATTCACTGCACTCGGGCTGTCCACCGGCGGCTACCTCGCATTGCGTGCGGCCGGAATCGGCCCTTTCGGCTCGCTCGTCGCGAAAGGCGATCTCGAGGCGAGCGACCGCATCCTCGTCGCCGACTTCCAGAGTGCCACGGGCGACAGCGTCCTGGCCAGCGTCGTGACCGAGGCGTTCCGCATCGACCTGGCCCAGTCCACCATCGTCCGCACGGCGGACCGGGCCGTGATCCACGAGGCGCTCGTCCGGATGGAGCGGGATCCGGCGGGCGCGCTGACGCCCGACCTCGCGCGCGAGCTGGCGCAGCGCGAAGGCATCCCTGCGGTGCTCACCGGCGAGATCGGCAATGCCGGCCCGTCGTTCCTGCTCGCGGTCCGGCTGGTGTCGGCCGAGGACGGCCGCGACATGGCGGCGTTCCGGGAGACCGCCGCGGACTCGACCGATCTGCTCCGGGCCGTCGACCGCCTGTCGCGGAAGATGCGCGAGCGGATTGGCGAATCGTTGCGCACGATCCACCGCAGCGAGCCGCTGGCGCAGGTCACGACCGCGTCGCTCCCGGCGCTCCGCAAGTACACCCAGGCCGTGCACGCCCTCGAGTCCGAGGCCAACGCGGATCGCGGCATCGCGCTGCTCGAGGAAGCGCTCCGCTTCGACACGGCGTTCGCCATGGCGTGGCGCAAGCTGGGCGTCGCGCTGGGCAACGCCGCCGAAGCCGGGGACCGTCGTGTGGAAGCCGTGACACGCGCGTGGAACCACCGTGACCGCCTGACGCTGCGCGAGCGCTACATGACGGAGGGCACGTACCACTTCGCGATGGGCGATACACACGCGGCCATTCGAGCGTACGAGTCGCTGCTCGCCGAGTGGCCGGCCGATCATCAGGCCCTGAACAATCTCGCCCTGGCGTACGGCGAGCTGCGCGATTACGTGAAGGAAGAAGAGCTGCTGCGCCGCGCGCTCGAGGCCAACCCGAATTCGGCGCTGCACTACATGAACCTGGCCGAGATCCAGGTCGTGCTGGGCCGCTACGACGAGGCCGCGGCCACGCTCCGGACTGGAATCGAACGCCTGCCGCAGGCCTCCCTGCGCACGCCGCTCGCGGATCTGGCGCTGGCGCGCGGCGACTGGGAGCGAGCCGATTCCATACTGCACGTGCTGCTCGCGGAACGCAGGAGCGATCTCCGGTTCCAGGCACAGATCAACAGGCGTTTCGAGCAGCTCGCGTCCGTGCGCGGACGGCTGGCGGAGGCGGACCGGTACGAAGCAGAGACGGCACGTCTGAATCGCCAGCTGGGCCGGACCGGGCGGATCGTCGGCTCCGCGGCCGATCGCGCCGCAGTCGACGTCCGGCTGCTGGGCGACACGGCCGGCGCGCGGCGCCGCATCGAGGCCGCGCTCGCACGCGACCCGCTGGAGGCGCTGCCCCCGCTGGAACGGCCGTACCTGGATGTCGCCTGGGGTTACGCCACGGCGGGCCTGCCACGCCGCGCCCGGTCCTACCTCGATGAGTACGAGACCCTCGTCGAAGAGGGTCTGCGTGACCGGCCGTACGTCCATGCCGTGCGCGCAGCCATTGCGATCGCCGAAGGCCGACCGACCGAGGCGATCGAGGAGGCGAAACGCTCCGACTCGGGTTCGTGCGAGGTGTGCGCCACCGCCGACATCGCGCGTGCCTGGGACGCCGCCGGCCAGACGGACTCCGCGATCGTCGCGTACGAGCGCTATTTCGCGACGCACGACCTGTATCGCATCTTCACGGACCGCTTCGAGCGCGGGCCCGCGTTGCAACGCCTGGCCGAGCTGTACGAGGCGAAGGGCGATACGCGCAGTGCCGCACTGCGCTACGCCGAGCTGCTCGAGCTGTGGAACGAGGCCGATCCGGTGCTGCAGCCGCGCGTCGCCGAGATCCGGCGCCGTCTCGCCCGGCTCACCGCCGAGCGCGGCTGACCGATCTCATCGTCGCCCGTTGCTGCACGAGCCTGACCCCGTGCGCACGCGTTCGATCCTCACACTGCCACTTCTATCCACTTGCTGCGAGGACGTCATGGAACTCGGTGCCTTCTCCATCAGCCTGGCCGTCCGGGACATCGCCGCGTCCCGGGACTTCTACGAGAAGTTCGGCTTCCGCGCGACGGGCGGCGATGCCTCGAAAGGCTGGCTGATCCTCAAGAACGGGCCGCACATCATCGGCCTGTTCCAGGGCATGTTCGAGAAGAACACGCTGACGTTCAATCCCGGCTGGGACAACAACGCGAAGCAGCTGGCGACGTTCACGGACGTCCGTGAACTGCAGCGTCAATTGAAGGCGCAGGGCGTGACGCTCGTGGCAGAGGCCGACGAGAGCACGACCGGACCGGCCTTCCTGATGGCGATCGACCCGGACGGCAACCCGATCCTGGTCGATCAGCACGTCTGAATCCGCCGTCAGCGCTCCAGCCGGAACCCGGGATCGATGCGCGGGCGATCGGTCGTGTTCGCGGCCAGCCAGCCCGTCGCGTACATCCAGCGCGCGATCCGCGTCAGCTTCGTGACGTGTGCCCCAGCTGCGGGGCGGGGTCGATCTCACAGCGCCAAGCGCTGGCATACTGGACCCGCGGGCTCCGGTTCGGCGCGTGGGGCCACATTGACCCCCTCAGGCGCTGGCAAACGGGATCCGCGAGCGCGGCCGCTTCGCGTGGGGGCAGGTTGACCGCGGCACGCGACCGGCTTCCCGGGGCGGCGCCCGTGCGGGGGCGAGTCGGAATCCGCGGGGGTATGCGGTGCGCGCCGGGCGTCTAGGGCCGGTCCTGATCGCGGAACACGCCTCGGGCCGCGACGATCCGGCTGCCCGAGAAGATCCAGCGGTGGGCGAGCAGATCCCGGACGGGGTACGGCTCCGAGACGACCGTGCTCCAGTTTCGATCCACCCCCGCGACGATCGTCGGTGCGCCGACGGGAAGCACCAGCAGCCTGGCCCGACGATCCCCGGGCGGCAGCGTTCCCGACCGGAGCATGAGCGTGCGGCGCTCGAAGGGTCCCAGACGAGCGATCATCCGCGGACGGTCTTCGGCCTGGATGTACAGGCGGACGAATCCGGCGATGCGTGTCAGGGTGGGCGGGGGCCGTGGCACAGCCGAGGAGGCTGCCTGCCACGAGCAGTGCCATGACAGCGACGCCACGGTTCGCCGTTCGCCGATCAGGCCTACGCGTGACATTTCCCATGGGTTGGCTCCTTCGTGCGGACCGGCCTGTTCCCGGGGCGCGCGTCGGGATCGGGCCCGGTTCTGGAAACCACACGGGTCCAAACTGGGACAGCCTCGTCGTCGGGCTCTCGTCGACGATCTTCAGGAAGTCGTCCGGGTCGTGACGCCGGCCGGCGATCGTGCGGCGTCTCCCGCAGTTGCGCAGGCGCTACGGCACCATCGAGCCAGCTACCCTGCCCTGCGGATCTTCCGTCTCCGCCGCCTTGCCGGATCGACGGGGCGCAGCCATTTCTTCCGCGGGTCCGGTCCGCCCGGCCCCCGGGGCCAGTGCCGTTCCGTGCGCATCCTCCATCGTGCCGAGGCTTTCATGCGATCCGCCCGCGTCGTGACTCGTCGTCCGGAGTCCTGCCTGCTCGCCGTGATCCTCATTGCGCTGCTGGCCTCGCCCGCAACCGCGCAATCGAACGCGCAGGCCACACGGGCGAGCGCGTCCGCCGCGAAGAAGACGCTGACCGTCGACGACTACGCGCGCTGGCGGAGCATCGAAGACCCGCGCATCTCCGGCGATGGACGGTGGGTCGCGTACACGCTGCGTTACGCGAACGTGCTGCCCGTCGACGCTCAGCCGGTGCTGCGCATACGCGAGGTCGACACCGGCAAGGACATCGAGGTCGCGAACGCGCACAGCCCCGAGTTCTCGGCGGACTCGCGCTGGATCGTCTACCAGGTCGATTCCGTGCGCGCGCGCGGCGGGCGTGGCGGCCGCGGCGGCGCGCCGGCGGATACCGGCGCTGCGA
>JBFFZF010000197.1:0-8815 GCA_041568755.1 Longimicrobiales bacterium
GGCGTCACCTGTGTTGTTGCCGGAGAAGCCGACCACCGCGTCCCAGTTCCAGCTGACGTCGATCTCCGGGCTGACGTTGAAGATGCCGAAGTCGGAGTCCAGCCGGGTCAGGTCCTTCTGTCCGGGCTGGTCGTTCGAGCCACCGTCATCGACCTGCTTGATGATGATGTGCCCGGGCAGGTGCGTCATCTGTGGTGTGAATTGCTCGATCGGATCCTGCTGAAACTCCGACTCGAAGGGATACTGCTGCTGCTCGCAACCGGTCACGAGCAGCGCCGTGCAGCACAGGACGCCGCCGTACGTGACGAATCGCTTCATGCGCCTCCTCCTTCCTGAGATCCGCTTCCCGGCGGATCTCTCCACGGACCCCGGCGGACGTGCGACAGGGAAGCGCCGCATGCCCGTCCGGGGGCGCACCGATCAGCCGCGTCGTGCCATGCGGCCGGGCCCGACACTCAGGCCGTGCGCGTCACCAAAGATGGTGCGCTTCCGTTACTTCTCCGTTAACGTTGAGCATTCATGACAAAACGCGCGCTTCGGAATTCGCGTCGAGAAGCGACGCAGCGCGCACCGTGCAGCGAACGGCCGGAGCAACGGGTGCAGCCGATGCGAGCATGTGATGTGTGCGGCAACGACATCGCGGCCAGCGTGACGCGCTGCCCGTTCTGCGCGTCGCCGCAGCGCGTGACGGGCTCGGGCGGCAGGCTGAAACGCGCGGTCGTGCTGACCGTCAATCTGGAGGCGGGCCGGCCGGACGCGGCCACCGCCGTTCACCGGCTCGAAGCGGAGCTGATGGGAGCGCGCACGATCGGCGCGCGCGTCGTCCGGGTGATCCACGGCTACGGCTCGTCGGGCAGAGGCGGTCGGATCCGGGACGAGGTGCGCCGTCACCTGCCCGCGCTGCGCCGGCGCGGCCTGATTCGCGGGTTCGTGGCGGGCGAAGACTGGGCGGAGACCGGGGAGGAGGGGAGGGAGCTGCTGGCGCGCGTGCCGGCACTGCGGGACGATCTGAGGACGGACCGATACAATCCGGGCATCACGCTCGTCGAGTTGTAAGGGGGGACGGGTGACGGCGGGAATGGGGATGGGGGTGGGGATGGAGGATGGGGGAACGGATCATGGCGGGATCGGGGATGGGGTGGGGGTGGGATGGATGATGGGGAAACGGTCCCGGGAAGCGAAAGCGGGAGGACCGCTGCCGGCCCTCCCGCCCACGTCCTGCGAAGAACGGCGTCGCGCTACATCACACCCAGCGAACGCACGGTCTCCATGTTCAGGTAACGATCGACCGGCAGGCCCTTCGCACGCTGGTAGGCATTCACCGCGCGCATCGTGGACTCGCCGATCACGCCGTCGATCGCACCCGGGTCGAAGCCGGCGCTGCGCATCGCCCGCAGGAAGTCCTGGATGCGGGTACTCGTCATGTTCGTCTCTCACAGGAACGAACGCCACTCGAGTCGCCCGTCCGAGATCTTCAGGGTCTTCGTCACGTTCTCGTAGCGGGCCGGCACCGCCTCGCGCACCTCGCGCGCGGGCTCCAGCTCCTTCGTGACCGTCACGTTGTCGTAGCGCGCCGGCACCGCGACCTCGCGGGTCGTGGCCGGCGTCTTCACCACGCGCTTGCGGACCGTCTCGTACTCGGCCGGAATCTCGATCTCACGCGTCGTCGCAGGCGTCTTCAGCTTGCGCGTCGTGACCGTCTTGTATTCGGCCGGCACCTCGACCAGACACATGATCTCGCCCGTCGACTCATCGATCTTCTGGATCGGGCCGCGGCCCTTCTTCCACGTCGTGTACGCCTCCTTCACCAGCACCCTCTCGGTGACCTCGTCGTACTCCGCCGGGACCTCCACCAGCCGCTTCGTCGCCGGCTTCACCAGCACGCGCTCCTCGGCCCACTCGTACGTCGCGGGCACGACCTCCAGCCGCGTCGCGGCCTCCTGCACCAGCACCCGCTCCGTGGCCGTGCCGAACCGCGCCTGGACGATGCGCACGTCCTCGGTCGCCGGCGCAACGAGCACACGCTCGGTGATCGTGTTGTACTGCGGCTCGATCCACACCCGGGCGTAGCACTCGCCCGCCTTCGCGTTGGGCGGCAGATCCGCCGCATCGGCCTGGACCGGCGTCTGCGCTCGAGCGCCAGCCGCCGCCAGCCCGAAGACCACCGCGGTCATGATCGTCCTCCGTACCATCAGCCTGCTCCTTGCCAGAGAATCGCCGCTGTGCCTTCCGATGTCGTCCGCTCCGACCGGACGGCGGGACCGGCGCGGCGCGATCGTCGGCCCCCTGTGCCATGAACACGATCGGCCGTCCGGAAGTCACATCCGGTCAGTCCGCCGCCGGTTGCCGCCTCCGCCCGCGGGCCTGCGGGCCATGGGCACGGCCCTCGACAACGCCGGCTCAGGGCGCGCATCTGGCGCCCTGATTTCAGTAACCATAAAATAGAACGGTGCAAGGAGCAGATAGCCTCCAGAACCGGGGATTGTTCAGGTAAAGTTTGACTAATGTTGAAATCGACCGAGAGCGAGGTGCGGCCATGACCGGTCGGACGGGCGGGACGCGGGGAGGCCGATCCCGGAGAGGGCCCCGGTTCACGGGAGAGACCCGGGAGGCGACGGCGGGCCGGATGCGGGCGGCGGCGGTGGCGATCGTAGAGGCGAAGGGCGTGGCGGGTCTGACGCTTCGAGCCGTGGCGGAGGCGCCCGGGGTCGGGGTCACGGCGACGGCGCCGCTGCACTATTTCGGGACGGCCGGCGGTCTGGTGGCAGCGGTCGCGGCGTCCGGGTGGGAGGCTCTGGCGCTTCGGCTGCGCGGCGCGCGACCGGCCGCGGGTGGGGCGGGACTCGGGCAGCTGGCGCAGGCGTATGCGGGGTGGGCGTTCGAGCGGCCGCGGCTGTACGAGGCGATGCATGCCGCGCCGTTGTGGCGGGCGCTCGTGGAGCGGGGGCCGGGGGGAAGCGCGCGGTCGGCACGGGCGAACGAGGTTGCCCGGGGCTGGCTGGAGCGGTCGACGCGGGGCCGCGGCGCCGTGTTCGCCACCTTCGTCGCAGCGGCCCAGGCGCCGCCTCGCCCGGGGCCGGCGCTGCGGGGCCCGCCGGGTCTGGTGGCGCACGTCGTGACGACGCTGGTCGATGGTTTCCTGTTCCAGGTCTTCGACGAGGGTGTCGGCGCCGGCTGGGATGTGCGCAGCTGCCTGCAGCATCTGGCGCGGATGACGGATCTGGTGCTGGCTGACGCGTCGGGCGGCCGCGCGGCGGACGGGGTTGCACGCGTGGCGAGTGTCGCGGGATCGGAGTAGGTTGCACTCGTTCCCTGTTCGCGCGTGACGGAGCGGTCCGTGCACACGACGGTGCAATCCCTGCTGGAAGAGCTGAAGCGGCGCCGTGTCGTGCGTACGCTGCTGGCGTACGCGGCGGCGGTGTTCGCGCTGCTGCAGGGGGCGCAGCCGGTCTTCGATGGTCTGCTCCTGCCCGATATCGCGTTCCGCACGCTGGTCATCCTGGCGCTGGCTGGCTTTCCGGTCGTCTTCGTGCTGGCCTGGGTCTACGAGCTGACGGCGGAAGGCATCCGGCGCACGCCGGACACGCCGTCCGGGGCGCCGGCCGGCACGGGCCGCGTGCCGCTGCGCCGCTGGCTGCAGGTGGCCGGGATCTTCCTGATGGTCTCGACGCTGGCCGCGTTCACGGCGGTGGGCCTGGGCCGGCTGCGTTTTCCGGCGGCGGCGCCGGACGGGCGGGTCGGCCTGGCCATTTTCCCGTTCCGTGCGACAGGCGAAGTCGACCGTGCGTGGTCGGAAGGTGCGGCCGACCTGCTGGCCACGGCGCTGGACGGCACGGAAGGTCTGCGCATCGTGGATCCCTGGTCGCTGTGGCGTCCGTTGCGTCCTGAGAGCGACGCGCCGGCGATCACGCCGGAGCCCGCGCAGGCGGCGTTGATCGCGACGGAGGTCGGCGCCCAGCGGTACCTGCTCGCCTCCGCGGTGGCTTCGGGCGATCGTGTGGATCTGAGCGTGCGCGTGTACCAGGTCGGACGTGCGGATGCGATCGCCTCGTTCGCGGTGGGCGGCTCGCGCGACGCCATGGCGGATGTCATTCGCGAAGCGGGGGTAGCGGTGCTCGCGCGGGTGTGGGGCGCGAACCGGCCGGCGAGCCTGCCGGGCGAGCTCGATTTCGATGCGACGGATTCGCCGGACGCGCTGAAGGCCTACCTCGCGGCGAAGGAAGCGTTGCGGCGCGGCCAGCTCGATTCAGCCAACGTCGCGATCGACCGCGCGATTGCGCTGGACAGCACGTTCGTGCTCGCACTGGTCGACGCGGTCGTGATCAAGTCGTGGGGCAGCTTCGCGCGCGGTCAGCCGTACGAAGGGTTCTTCACGCTGCTCGATCGTGCCGCGCTGCATGCGGACTCGCTCAATCCGCGCACGCGCTACCGTCTGGAAGCGATGCGCGCCTCGGTCGAGACGAACGGTGCGGCCGCGGACGCCGCGCTGCGCCGCATCCTCGAGATCGATCCGCAGGACCTGGCCGCGCACACTTCGCTTGGTTACGTCCAGATGGTGTACGGCTGGCAGTACGGTTTCGACCCGTTCGAAGCCCGTGCCGCGCAGGCGGAGCGCGTCGTGCAGCTGGATTCGACGAGCCGGACCGGGCTGGCGTCGCGCGCGTACTGGGCGGTCAGTCTTGCGGACAGCGCCGACCAGCGCGTGCAGATGGAGCGCTTAGCACGCCTGGACACGAGCGGTGCGCTGGGCCGTCGCTGGCATGCAGCCCTGCGTGCGAATCTGGCGGACGACGCGACGTTCGCGAGTCTGCTGCCGGATCTGGCCGCGCTGCCCGCTGGCGATCGCATCACGATCCTGCGCGCACTGCGCACGACCCGGCCGGACCGGGCCGCGGCGTACCTCGATGCGCTGCGCGCCTCGAACGACCCGGGCGCAGCCTCCATGGGCCGGGGCGAGACGGCGCGTCTGGCGATCACGCGGGGGGACGCAGCGAGCGTCGGCGCCGCGATCGAAGCGGGCGAGTTCCGGCCCGAGTCGGTGAACACGCTGCACGCGCACATCGTGGCCGCGGCCCTGGCCGGGATCGGTGAAGACGCAGTGACGCGGCGCTCGGTCGCCGCGCTGGCGGCGTACGTCAGGCCGGACTCGGCACTCGCGCACTTCGAGACGCGGCCCGTCTGGTGGTTCGGCTGGCTGATCGGCGCGCATCACGCGACGAGCGGCGAGCGCGCGGTCGCGCAGCAGTGGATCGAAACGATCGGCACATTGCCGAGGGGCGGCACGTCGCAAGACTACGTCGGTTCGTTGCAGGCCGATCTGCGGGCGCGGCTGGCCGCGCGCGCGGGCGACTTCGCAACGGCGCTCGACGAAGCGAACCGGGCGTACACGCTCTGGTCGATCCACACGGAGAACCAGCCGGAGGCGCTGCCTGAGCCGGCCATGCGTTTCCACCTGGCGATGCTGTACGCGCAGGCGGGTCAGAGCGCGCGCGCGCACGCGCTGTTCACATCGCTGGTCCCGCCGACGACGTGGATGGGCTTCCTGACCGCGCGCGCATCGTTCGAGCTGGGCGAGCTGGCGCAGGCGCGCGGCGACGCGGGCAGCGCCGCGTTCCACTACACGCGCGCGCTGCGCCTCTGGGAGGGAGCCGGGTCGGGTGCGACGGCGTGGCTGTCTTCCGTCCGCGACCGGCTATCGGCGCTGCAGCGCGGCTGATATCGATCGTCGGCTGCCGGGACGCCGCCGGCGCGATGGGGGTGGGGGTCCGCTCGCCCCCGGGTCGTTCGGATCCTGCCACGCGCCACGCGCCCGCGCTGCGGTCACACGGTCACCGTCCGGCGCGTTCCCCATCGGATCGGATCGTCTCCGATCGCTCCCCGAACCGAGAGGTTGGTATGCGACGTCGCTGGATCGGCGGTCTCGTCATCATGGCTTTCGCAGTCAGCTGTGCCGACCCCGGGCCCGCCCCCACGGAGATCGAGACGCTGGTCGTGCCCGTGTTCACCCATGCGCCGGGTCATCAGGCGAAGAACTTCCGCACGCACCTGTCGGGCGCTGAAGAGGTCCCGGCGAACACGTCGACTGCGCAGGGCCAGGCCATCTTCCAGCTGCAGTCCGACGGCACGCTCACCTACAAGCTGATCGTGGCCAACATCGAGGACATCCGGCAGGCGCACATCCATCGTGCGCCGGCCGGTTCGAACGGCGGCATCGTCGCGTGGCTGTTCCCGGATGGCCCGCCCGCCACGCTGGTCCCCGGCCGTACCGACGGTGTGCTCGCGGAAGGCACGATCACGGATGCCCGCGTGATCGGCTCCCTCGCCGGTCAGGGCGTGGCCGGCCTGCTCGCCATGATGCGGGCCGGTAACACGTATGTGAACGTGCACACGGTGGCGCTGCCGGGGGGCGAGGTGCGCGGCCAGATCCATTGAACGAGGTCATGCGTGCAGAGACGGCCGGGATCTCGAAGGGGATCCCGGCCGTTCCGCATCGGTGAGGCGCCGGTTTCGCAAGTTGCTGGTCCGGGCCACCGGCGCCGCCTATCTTGGATCTTCCCGGAATGCGACGCACCCGTCCGGCGTGCGTTCGTGAACACCGCAGAATCCCGACGCGGAGGCGCATGGCAGAGTCTCGTCACAGGACACGGCTGGCCGTGCTGGGCGGCGGACCCGGTTCGCTCTCCACGCTGTACTGGCTGACGTCCACACCCGAATTGCGCGCACGCTACGAGATCACGGTCTACCAGATGGGCTGGCGTCTGGGGGGCAAGGGCGCGAGCGGGCGGGCCGACCACGGCCGCATCGAGGAGCACGGCCTGCACGTGCTGTTCGGCTTCTACCAGAACTTCTTCTACCTGATGCGCAGCGTGTACGCCGAGCTGAACCGCCCGGCCGGGCATCCGCTGCGCACCTGGCGGCAAGCCTTCCATCCGCGCGACATCGGCGTCGAGGAGGAGTTCGTTCAGGGCGCCTGGGATCCGTGGATCATCGCGTTTCCGGGGAACGGCGCGGTGCCCGGCTCGAACGGCGCACTGCTGCCGCTGCGGGCGTACGTGGCCATGGCCCTGCAAGGAATCGTCACGCTGTTCTTCGGGTGGCGGGCCGGCTACCGGTTCACCCGCCGTCTGTACCCGCGCGGCAAGGCGTGGGAGGCGGCGCCGGAGCCGCCGGTCGGCGGCGATGAACCGCTCACCACGCTGATCGCGTTCCGTCTGCTGCGCGCCCTGATGCTTTCGGCGACGTGGGTGACGGGCTGGATTCGCCGGTACACGCCGTGGCTGGCGCGGCTGTACGTCCGTGCACGCAACGCGATCTGGCCCGCAATCAAACGGCTGGCCAGCCGCAGCCGGCGCGCGCACCGCCTGTGGCTCGACCTCGATGCGCTGCTCGCGATGTTCACGGGCATGATCGTCGATGGGCTGCTGCTGGAGGACGGCTTCGATCGGATCGACCACCTCGATTTCCGCGCCTGGCTGTGCCGCCACGGCATGCACAAGGAAACGGCCGGCACGACACTCGTCCGCACGATCTACGACGCCGCCTTCTCCTACGAGAACGGCGATCCCGGCAAGCAGCGCGTGTCCGCGGGCGCGACCATGCGGGTGCTCACCCGGTGGGCCGCGACGTACAAGGGCGCCGCGTACTACCGCATGCACGCGGGCATGGGCGATGTCGTGTTCACGCCGCTCTACCAGGTGCTGCGTGCCCGCGGCGTGCGCTTCGAGTTCTTCCACAAGATCGAATCCCTGCACCTGTCCGCGGATGGCACCCGCATCGAGCGGATCCGCATCAACCGTCAGGCCGGGCTGGCGCCCGGGGTCGACCGTTACGATCCGCTCGTCACGATCCGCGGGCTCGAGTGCTGGCCGGCAGAACCGCGTTACGAGCAGCTGGCCGATGCGGACCGGCTGCGCGACGTGGACCTCGAATCGTACTACAGCGGCTGGGTCGGCAAGCACGTCGATCTGCACGCCGATCGTGACTTCGACCAGGTCCTCTTCGGCATCCCGATCGGCGCGGTCCGCTTCCTCTGCAAGGAACTGATCGACAACCCGCGCACGCCGTGCTGGCGCGCGATGGTCGATCACGTGAAGTCCGTCCAGACGTGTTCCGCTCAGCTCTGGCTTTCCGAGGACCTGAACACGCTCGGCTGGAAGGGACCGGAGCCGCTGCTCAGCCTGTTCGTCGAGCCGTACAACACGTGGGCCGACATGTGCCAGGTGCTGCCGTTCGAGGACTGGCCCCCCGGCCTGGACGCACGCGACGTCAGTTACTTCACCGGCGCGCAGCCCGGGCCCACCGATCCGCCGCCCCCGGAGGACCGGGACTTCGAAACCCGCATGACCGCGGCGGCGAAGAACGACTTCATCGGTTTCCTGCGCGGCGTCGACCGCAACCCGCCGGGCGAGGACGGCGTGGGCGGGCTGTGCACGCTCATGCCGAACGCGATGGATCCCGACAACCCGCCCGTCATCGACTGGAAGCTGCTCGTCGATCCCGAACACCGCACCGGTGAAGCCCGCTTCGATTCGCAGTACTGGCGATCCAACTGCGGGCCATCCGAGCGGTGCACGCTCTCCCTGCCGGACACCAACCAGTACCGCATGCGCGCGGGCGAGACCGGCTACGAGAACCTGGTCATCACCGGCGACTGGATCGACAACGATCTGTATGTCGCGTTCATGGAGGGCACGTTCCAGTCCGGCATCCACGCCGCGCGAGCCGTCAGCGGGGAACGATTTCCCATCATCGGAGAGTGGATGAACAGGCTGTGAACGCGATAAGGACGGCGGGCAGGAGGATGGGGGGTTGGGGA
>JBFFZF010000198.1:0-8798 GCA_041568755.1 Longimicrobiales bacterium
CCAAAACTCTCCCTCTCCCTCTCCCTGTCCGTTACTTGCAGTCCAACCACGTCCTCCCGGTCCCGGTCGCGACCTCGAGCGGGACATCGAGCGGGAACGCCGTCTCCATGAGTTCGCGGACCAGCGTCCGCGTCTCGTCGACGGCCGCCTCGGGCACCTCGAACACGAGTTCGTCGTGGACCTGCAGGAGCATGCGCGCACCGGACGCCCGCTCGGCCAGCGCGGCGTGGATGCGGATCATGGCGATCTTGATGATGTCGGCCGCCGTGCCCTGCACCGGCGCGTTCGTCGCCGCCCGCTCACCGAACTGGCGGATGTTCCAGCTCTTGGCGTGCACTTCCGGGATGTAGCGACGCCGTCCGGACAGCGTCTCGACGTAACCCCGCTGCCTGGCCATCTCGATCTGCTCATCCAGGTAGCGGCGCACGGCGGGGAGTCGCGCGAAGTAGTTCTCGATGAAGGTCTTCGCTTCGGCGACGCTCGTGCCCAGCTGCTGGGAGAGCGCGAACGGACCGATCCCGTAGATCGTCGCGAAGTTGATCGTCTTCGCGGCCGCACGCATGTCCGACGTGACGGCCTCGATGTCGACGCCGAACACGAGTGCGGCCGTCTGGCGGTGCACATCGAGGCCCTTGCGGAACGCCTCGACGATCACGGGATCACCCGACATGTGTGCCAGAATGCGCAGCTCGATCTGCGTATAATCCGCGCTCAGGAAGAGACACCCATCGGCGGGCACGAAGCCGTTGCGGATCTCCGCGCCGACGTCGGTCCGGATCGGGATGTTCTGCAGGTTGGGATCGCTGGACGACAGCCGGCCCGTCGCGGCCACGGTCTGGCTGAACTCGGTATGGATGCGGCCCGTGGCCGGGTTCACCTGCAGGGGCAGCGCGTCGACGTAGGTGCCCTTGAGCTTGTCCAGCTGCCTGAACTCGAGGATCAGCCGGGGCAGCGTGTGGCCGGCTGCGGCCAGTTCCTCGAGAACCGAAGCGTCCGTCGACGGGCCCGTCTTCGTCTTGCGCAGCACGGGCAGGCCGAGCGTATCGAAGAGGATCGTGCGCAGCTGCGGCGTCGAGTTGATGTTGAACGCCTCGCCGGCCTCCTTGTGGATCTCTTCCTCGATCAACTGGAGATCGCGGGCCAGCCGGTTGCCGAACCGGTTGAAGAACTCGCCGTCGATGCGGATGCCGGCGTACTCCATGTCCGCCAGCACGGGCAGCAACGGCATCTCTACGTCGCGGAACAGCGTCTCGGCGTTCGACGGCGGCAGCATTTCCGCGAAGAGATCGTGCAGCCGCAGGACCAGATCGGGGATCCCGCCCAGCCAGTCGCGTGCCATACCCAGCCGCAGCTCCGCGACAGGGATCTCGTCGCGTCCCTTGCCGCACACCTCCTCGCGCGATCGCCGCCGGTGCTTCAGGTGCTGCAGTGCGAGCGATTCCAGTTCGTGATCGCGGCGGCCGGCATCGAGGACGTAGGAAGCGATCTGCGTGTCGAACGCGATGCCGCCCAGTCGGGCGCCGGCCCGGCGCAACAGCTGCACGGCGCGCTTCAGGTCGTGACCGACCTTGGCGATCGCTTCGTCCTCCAGCAGCGCCACCAGCGGCCGCAGCGGCGTCGAGTCGAGCGGCGGCAGATTCTCGCCCCGGTCCTCGTCGCCCTCTGCACCCGGCGCGTGGGTACCCTCCAGGTCCAGGACGATGGGCCGGCGGTGCGCGAACGGCAGATACCACGCCAGCCCCGCTTCCACGGCGAGCGAAACGCCGACGATCTCGCCGCGCATCGCGTCCGCGTGCGAGCCCTCGACGTGCACGGCCACACGGCCGGCCGCGCGCGCCGCGGCCACGATCTCTTCGACGATGGCGGGCGCATCGGCCAGCCGGATCTCGCGGTCCGCGGCCGCCGACACCTGTTCCGGCGCGCCCAGCTCGCGCGCCAGCGAGTGGAATTCCAGGTCGACGAACAGGTCACGCAGCCGGACCCGGTCCGGCTCGACCACGCGCAACGCATCGAGATCCAGTTCGATCGGCACATCATCCTGGATCGTGACCAGCTCGCGGGACAGCCGAACATCGTCGACCGCAGCCAGGATCGCCTCACGCGCGCGCTTCGCGCTGATCTCTCCGGCGTGCGTCAGGATCCCCGGTACATCACCGTACGCATCCAGGAGCTTGATCGCCGTCTTGGGACCCACGCCGGATGCACCTGGGATGTTGTCCGACGAATCGCCGATCAGCGCCAGGTAGTCCACGACCTGCGCGGGCGGGACGCCCAGCCGCTCCGACGCGTTCCGCTCGTCGACCCACTCCTCTTCCACGTTCGCCGCGCCACCGCGGCCCGGGTTCAGCAGCGCGATGCCCGGACCGATCAGCTGGTAGAAGTCCTTGTCACCGGAAACAATGACCGCTTCCAGCCCCTGCGCCGCCGCCCGTCGCGCCAGCGTGCCGATCACGTCGTCCGCTTCGTGGTCCGGAACCTCGAGGACGGGAATGCGAAAAGCCTCGATCAGATCCCGGATGCGCGGCAGCGAGGCGCGCAGATCGTCCGGCATCTTCTCCCGCGTCGCCTTGTACGCCGGGTAGCGCACGCTGCGGGCGCTCGTGCCCGCATCCAGAACCACGCCCAGGTAGTCCGGCTCGTACTCCTCGAGCACCTTCAGCAGGAAACGCACGAAACCGAAAGCCGCCGACGTGTTCTCCCCCCGCGTCGTCGTCAGCGGCCTGCTGATCATCGCGAAGAATGCCCGATAGATCAGCGCATATCCGTCGATCAGGAACAGCCGCGGGCTGGTCTTGCGCGGAACATCCACCATCGAAACCCCCACCCCCGTTCACGTCACGGCGGCCCCGCCGGTGCGCCACCCCATCACCACGGCGCGGCAGACCCGCTCGGAAAGGTCTGAATCTACCCTGCCCCGGCACCCGAAAAAACGGACGCCCCGGCGCTCGTGCGCCGGGGCGTCCCGTCCATGGCCCGAACGCGTCTTCACGCGCTGGCTCGGGATACGCTCGCAGCCTGCAGTCCCTTGTCGGTCTGCTTCACCTCGAACTCGACTTCTTCACCCTCCGCAAGGGTCTTGAAGCCCTCCATGGTGATTGCAGAGAAGTGGACGAAGACGTCCTCGCCGCCGGGTTGCTCAATGAAGCCGTAGCCCTTGGCGTCATTGAACCACTTGACCTTCCCTCTGGCCATTGAACTGCCTCCTACGAAGGGTTGGGGAGCACACCATCACAGGGATCATCGAAGGTATGCCGCCCCGTCTCGCAGTGTCAAGGAGAAATTCAGGTTCTCAAGGACCCTCCGCCGGCGCCCGAAAACTGTGCCGTTACTGAGACTTACACAATTGGGATTCACGCGCCGCACGCCGCGGTTGCGGCCTTTTCCGGGCCTGCCGAGCGGTGGCCGACGCGGCGCGGCGGCCGGGGCCGGCGGGTATTCAGCGGGCCGGCCCGGCCTGAGCGAGGGGACCGTAGAGGGCCGCGTAGATGCGGGCGTTGTTCTGCACGATCTTGACGTAGTCGCGGGTCTCCGCGAACGGGATCCGCTCGGAGAACGTCTCGTCATCGGCGAACTCGGGGAATTCGCGCCAGCGCGTGATGCGGTGCGGGCCGGCGTTGTACGCGGCGAGCACGACGGGCAGCCGCCCGCCGAATGCGTCGAGCTGATCGTGGAGATACGCCATGCCGAGGTGCGCGTTGAATTCCGCGTGTTTGAGCATGTTCTCATCGAAGGTCCGGACGCCGAGGCGACCGGCGAGGGTCCTGCCGGTGGCCGGCATGACCTGCATGAGTCCGACGGCGCCGGCGGGGCTGACGGCCTCGGGATTGAACATGGATTCCTGGCGGATGAGGCCGGCGGCGAGGAACGGATCGACGCCGCTCTCGCGGGCCTCCTCGATCAGGATGTTCTGGAAGGGGAACGGGTAGATGATGCGCAGGAGGCGCGGGTTCCAGCCACCGCCGCGGCGGAACAGATCCCAGCCGATGGCGATGCCGGACATGGCGAAGCCGCGTTCGTTGAGCGCTTCTGCAAAGCTGTAGGCCGTGCCGGTCGAGCCGGTGAAGCGCTGCTTGCTCCGTTCGATCTCGAAGCGCGTGGCTTCCGTCCAGCCGAGGGTGTGGAGCAGATCGATGCGCGCCATGTCGCGGGCGACAGCGTCGGTCTCTGCCGTGCTGCTCGCGGGCGCGGCCCCGAGCGGCACGTCCCAGAAGGTCAGGCCCAGCAGGTCGGCTGCCCTTCCGCCGTAGTACGAGAAGGGATCCATGCGCCGGACCTCCTCGAAGCGGAGACGGGCGGTCGCGGTGTCGCCGAGGCGGGCTGCGGACAGGCCGGCCCAGTATGCGGCCTGCACGTAGCGCCGGCCGGTCGGATAGCGGTTGCGGTATCCGTCGAACTCGCGGAGCGCGCCGGCGAAGTCGCGCTGCTGGTAGGCCATGTTGGCGATGCGCATGTACGCGAGGCCGACTTCTTCGACGTCGGCGCCGGTGGCGATCGCCTGGCGGAATCGTTCGGCGGCGCGCGTCGTTTCGCCGTCGTCGTGGTCGAGATCGGCCGCGATGTAGAGCGCGCGTGCAGCGCCGGCCTGGCCGGGGAACTGGCGGGCCACATCCAGGAAGGTGCGCCTTGCCAGGGTGACCCGACCGTCCCGGTACTGCGAGCGCGCCGCGTAGAAGAGCGCATCGGCGGCCAGCGAGGGTGAACTGCCGGAGGCGCGCGAGACGATGCCGAGCAGCGTCTTCTCCGCGTCGTCGTAGCGGGCCGCGCGGAACTGGGCCTGGCCGAGGTCCCAGCGCAGCTGTTCGCGCTCGGCCGCGCTGCCGGCGCCTGCATTGATGTACGCCTGCAGGCCGGAGATCCCGCGTGCGAGGTTGCCGTGACGCAGGAACACGCGCCCGATCTGCAGGCGGTCACTCGCGGGGATGCCGTCCATCTCGGAGAGGTTGCGCGCGGCGTCCACGGCGGCCGTCGTGCCGGGTGCGGCAGACATGGCGCGGCGGAACGCCTCACGCGCCCCGGCTGCATCGCCCAGCGTGTTGCGCAGCAGCCCGGCCTCGGCCCACGCGGCCGCCCGCATTCCGGCGGAACCCGGCTCCGCGGCAGCGGCCTCAGCGGCCGCGAGCGCGAGACGCGGGCTCCCTGCCTTGCGGAACCCGTTCACGCGGTGCTTCCAGCCGAACTCGCGCGCCACTTCGGCGTCTGCCGCCGCGAGCAGCGTGCGCACCGCGGCCGTGTCGGCTGCGGTCGCGGCCGCGCCCGCGGCCTCGATCGTGATCCAGTCCGCGATGGGCGGCAGCAGCCCGCGCGCGGCCGCGAACGCGGCGAGCGCATCGGCCGATTCTCCGGCACGGCTGTGCGCGGCCGCGCGGTTCAGCTCGGCGATGCCCCGGTTGCGCGCGTCGGTTGCCGGCACGAGTGCGACATACTTCCGCCAGGCGTTGCGGCTGTCCGTCCAGCGCTCGAGACCGCTGTAGGCCCGGCCGAGCAGGTCCCAGCCGGCGCCGCCGCCGAGCGTGTCCAGCCACGGGCGGCCCGCCAGCAGGCGAGTCACCCGCTCCCAGTTGCCCCAGCCGCCTTCCGCACGCGCCGCGAGCAGCAGGTCTTCCGGTGTCGAGTCGCGCACGCCGGCCAGATGATCGCGCATGATGAGGCTGGCGTGCAGGTAGCGTCCCAGCTCGAGCGCGCGGCGCGCGTCGTCCGGGCCGGACGGAGCGGGGTGCGTCGTGGCCGAGGCCTGGCCCGCCAGGGAGGAAAGGAGCAGCGCCACGGGCACGATCAGGCAGCTGCGGCGCAACGCGGCGACAGCACGTCTCGGACTCATCTCACCCCGGCGTGAAGGTTCGGTACCGGTCCCTACACGGCGTGACCGCTGGGGATCCCACCCACGGGGATGGGCGAGTCGCAGCCGGCAATCTAGCGGGCGGTGTGCGCGCTCGGTAGTCAGAACTCGAACAGCGTAGCTCGAGCGATCTCGATGCCGGGCGTTCCCATCATGTCGATGACGAAGCGGTAGAGCAGACCGTCGCGCAGCCAGACGGGTGGCGCGAAATCGAAGCGCGCGGATGTCACCAGCGTCATGCTTTCCGGGTCGAGGATCTCGATGACCGTGTCGAAGGTGCCATCGATGTTCACGTCCGTTCTGCCCGCCGCGGTCGCGGGATCGGGCGCACGGGGATCGAGCACGCCGCCGATGACCCACAGCCGGCGTTCGGCGTCCTCGAGTACATCGAGGATGGCGGGCCGCACGTCGATCGACTCCGCGAAGCGCGCGGTGCGTTCGGCATCGGGTCGCGCGAACCACGGCGGCGCACGCTGGATCTCGAGCTGCAGCGTGCCGGCCGTGCTCCACCGTTCGATCGCGTAGCTGTGCACCGCCGCCAGCCAGACCGCACTCCGGCCCGCGCTGCGGATCGCGCCGGCCCCACCCAGCGCCCGATCGCTGCCGGCGGGCGCGAACGGCACGATCTCGCCGCTCCTGCGCAGCAGTCTCATCTGATAGGGCAGGCCTTCCACGGTCGCCCCGCCACCCAGGACCGCGAAGTTCCCATCCTCGAGCGCGACAACGTCGCGGAACAGGCCGTCCAGCGATACGCTGCGCGCGCGCTCCAGGTCGGGTCCGTACACGTCGGCCCGGCCGTTGCCTCCGTCGAAGACCCACAGACTGTCGGTCGCGTCGAACACGAGACCATCGATGCGGCCGTACTCGCCGGGTCCGTCGCCGCCGGTGCCGACCACGCGCACGAGACGACCATCCGCGTCGAACACCAGGAAAGCGGTCGGCGAGTCGCCCGTCAGGACAGCGAACGTCTCGTGATTCGCGTCGAGCGCGAGGCGCGCGGAAAGGTCGGGCAGGAACGGCGCGTTCGTGAAATCCAGCTGCAGCACCGGCGTCACGTCGATCCGGCAGGTCGCGCACGACGGCGTGTCCAGCCCGGGATCGCTGCGGCGCAGCGCATCGCACCCCGCAGCGCCGCTGAGCGTGAGCGCCAGCACGAGCCGTGTCGCCGCCGCCGCGCGCGGTCCCGGCTTCCTGACGCGCCGCCCCGCCGCTGTGCCGGTCACGAGCCGACCCGGGCCGCGGGCGCGGCTTTCAGCCGATCCGCCACGCTGCGGAATGCGGAAAGCGACGCGGGCGTGAGTTCGTAACGGCCGAAGCCCGTCCGGTCGAGGAACAGCAGGGCGATGCGCCCGCCCGGCACGTTCTGGTAGCTCCACTCGATGGCATTGGGACGGCCCACGTACTCCTCCTGACCGACGTAGCGCTCCTGTGTGAATGCCGGCGGACCGAGCACGATGTAGACCTCGCCGCGGTGCGTCTTCCAGCCCGGCAGTCCGCCCGGCTCGGAGAACTGCTCCGTGGCGTAGCGGACGCGTTCGAAGAACTCGTCGCGGTACTCGTTGGCCGGCGTCGCGGGCAGCGGATCCCGTCGTTCCCAGAACGCGTCCCACAATCGCTTGCGCTCCGCGGGCGGACCGGAGCGCAGCGAATCGACTTCCGCGGGCGTTCCGATGTACGCGAGGAAGTCGACCACCTCTGCGAAGTTCGAGACCAGCCACTGATCGGAGATGCTGACCAGCAGCGGCGAGCGCCATGGCGTCGCTGCGCGTGCCTCGGGACGGGCGGGCGGTCCAGCCGCCGGCGCGATCTCGACGAAGAGCTTGCCGAGCGGCAGCGTGCCCGCCGGCAGATCGACGAGCGCGGCACGCAACGCGCTGTCGCCTTCGACCAGCGTCGTACGCTCGCGCCAGACCGCGTTGTCGACCTCATCGTAGATCGTCAACAGCACGGGCACGGGCGCGGTTGCTCCGTAGGCCTCGATGTAGACGCGCGGCGCGGTGCCGCCATACGTGGCGGTCCTGCGCGGGTTGAGGATCAGGTCAGGGGCATCGGCCCGCCCGGCGCGCGGTCTTCCGTCGTACGCGACGATGGGACCGGCCAGCACCACGGCACCGGGCCCGTACGCCGGGACGTCGAGCGTATCCACAGCGCGGAACCCGCGCGAGCTGTGCGCATCGCTCACGCGCACCGTGACTTCGTACGGGCCGGGCGCGACCACGCTGAGGTGCTGGAATACCACGCTCTCGTCCGTCCGCGCGGTCTCCGCGAACGTGCCGATACGGATCGCCTCCCGCCGATGGTCCTGGCGGAGGATCACACTGTCGCGGGCGAACATCAGGATGACCGAGTATTCGGCGAAGAATCCGATCTCATCGCGCTGGAAGCGCAGCGCACTGTTCGGCAGAGAAAGACCGAAGAGGACGTACGTCGAATCGGCGGGACCGGCCAGCGTCGAGAACGTGGCGACGGCGGGGAAGAAACCGGGACCGGCCAGGAAGCCGAGCTGCTGGTACGCGGTCAGCGGACGAGCCACGCCGGCCGGTTCAGCGGGCTCGGGTCCGCGCGGACCCGCCGACCCCCCACACCCGGCCGCCAGGGCCGCCATCGCCAGGACAAAACGAAGGGGGCCGCCCCGCAGGCGGCCCCCAGGCACTGCACGGGCAGAGCGTCGCGCCATTCAGCTCATGCTTGCTGCCGCTCGAGCGCGTGCACGGCGTCGATCATCTTCTGCGCCGACTCTTCCATGTCGATGACCAGCCGGTCGACGCGCGTCACGAAGTAGTTGTGCATGATGTTGATCGGGATCGCGATGGCCAGACCGGTCGCGGTCGTGATGAGCGCGACCTTGATGCCGCCCGCGACCAACGTCGCCTCGACCTCGCCTGCCGATTCGATCGCTCCGAAGGCCATGATCATTCCCGCTACCGTGCCCAAGAAGCCAATCAGCGGGGCGACGTTGGAG
>JBFFZF010000199.1:0-8765 GCA_041568755.1 Longimicrobiales bacterium
GGAAGGCGGGAGACGGGGGGGCGGGAGACGGAACGGCGGGAGACTTGGGGCGGGAACGGCGGGAGACGGAACGGCGGGAGACGGAACGGCGGGAGACTTGGGGCGGGAACGGCGGGAGACGGAACGGCGGGAGACGGGTGGTGGTGAAATGCGGGTAGCGATTACGGGGTCGTCGGGACTGATCGGGCGGGCGCTGCGGGCGGTGCTGGGCCGCGGCGGGCACGAGGTCACGAGGGTGGTGCGCGGGGCGCCGCGTCAGGGGGCGACCGGGTCGTTCGTGCGTTGGGATCCGGCAGCGGGGCGGATCGACGGGCCGGGGCTGGAGGGGCACGACGCGGTCGTGCATCTGGCGGGCGAGAGCCTGCTCGGGGTCTGGACGGCGGGGAAGAAGCGGGCGATTCGGGAAAGCCGCGTGAAGGGGACGGCGCTGCTCAGCCGGACGCTGGCCGGGCTCTCGCGGCCGCCGCGCGTGCTGGTGTCGTCATCGGCCGTCGGCTACTACGGCGCCCGTGATCCCGCGGAGCCGGTGACCGAGGACGCTGCCCCGGGGTCGGGATTTCTCGCGGAAACGGCGATCGCGTGGGAAGCGGCCACAACGCCTGCAGCCGAGGCGGGAATCCGCGTGGTCCTGGTGCGGACGGCGCTCGTGCTGAGCCCGGACGGCGGGCCGCTCCCGCTGATGTTGCCGGTCTTCAAGCTGGGGCTGGGCGGGCCGCTGGGGAGCGGGGACCAGCCGTGGCCGTGGATCGCGCTGGAGGACGTGGTGCAGGTCATCCTCTTCGCCATCCAGACGGAGACGCTGTCGGGTCCGGTCAATCTCGCGGCCCCGGAAGCGGTGACGAACGCGGGGTTCACGCGTGCGCTGGGCGAGGCGCTGAGCCGACCGACGTTCCTGACCGTGCCCTCGTTTCTCATGCGTCTCGCGCCCGGTGCGATGGCGGATGAGATGCTGCTGACCGGCGCGCGAGTCGTGCCGGCCCGACTGCAGGATGCCGGATACGCGTTCCGGCAGCCCGCCCTGCTGCCGGCGCTGCGCAGCATGGTCGACTGACGGTCGCGTAACGGGAACGGAACGCATGGACTTCGCCTGGACACCGGAGCAGCTGGAAGTCAGGAAAGGCGTGATCGAGTTCGCGCAGGGCGAACTGCGCGATGGTCTCGTCGCGCGCGACCACGACAGCGCGGCGTCGCGGGCGCTGTGGAAGAAATGCGCCGACTTCGGCATCCAGGGCAGCGCCGTTCCGGAAGCGTACGGCGGGCTGGGCAACGACATCCTGACCACCATGCTCATCATGGAGGGGTTGGGCTACGGCTGTCGTGACAACGGCCTGATCTTCGGTCTGAACGCGCAGATGTGGAGCGTGCAGCACCCGATTCTGACGTTCGGCACGGAAGAGCAGAAGCAGAGGTACCTGCCCGGGCTGTGCGCTGGCGAGACCGTCGGCGCGCACGGGATGACGGAGCCGGATTCCGGCTCCGACGCGTACAGCATGCGGACGACGGCAGTCCGGCACGGCGATGGCTACGTGCTGAACGGTACGAAGACGATGGTCACGAACGCGCCCTGGTGCGACATGGCGGTCGTCTTCGCCGCCACGAAGCCGGGCGCGGGTCACGCGGGCATCAGCGCGTTCCTCGTCGAGCGGGGCACGCCCGGCTTCACGGTCAGTGCCGACATGCACAAGATGGGGCTGCGCACGAGCCCGATGGGCGAGCTGGTCCTGGAGGAGTGCGTGGTCCCGGAGAGCAGCCGGCTCGGGCCCGAAGGGATCGGTGCCGCGATCTTCAACAGCTCGATGGAGTGGGAGCGCGCGTGCATCCTGGGCAGCCACGTGGGGGCGATGGAGCGCCAGCTCGAGGAGTGCGTGCGCTACGCGCGCGACCGCAAGCAGTTCGAGCAGCCGATCGGACGATTTCAGTCCGTGTCCAACCGGATCGCCGACATGAAAGTGCGGTTGGAGACGTGCCGGCTCATCCTGTACCGCGTGGCGTGGCTGAAGAAGATCGGCAAATCGGCGGTCATCGATGCGGCCATCGCCAAGCTGTACATCAGCGAGTGCTTCGTGCAGTCGAGCATGGATGCCGTCCGCATCCACGGCGGCTACGGCTACATGACCGAGTTCGAGGTCGAGCGCGATCTGCGCGACGCCATCGGAGGTACGCTGTACTCCGGCACGTCCGATATCCAGCGCAATATTATTGCGCGGTTGATGGGGGTCGGTGGGTAGACAGAAGGGAGAGGGAGAGGGAGAGTACAGGGGAAAGGGAGAAGGTGGAGGGGGGCGGAGGGGAAAGGGCCTTCCCCGTTCCCTCAACCCTTGTCCTTCAACCCTCCCTCTCCCTCTCCCTTCCGTTCCAGGCGTTTGCCGCTCCCCAGCCGCGTCGTTAGTTTCTGCGGTTCCGGGCCGCCGTCGAGGGGGCCCTGTCCCGAATCTGCAAGTGGTGGAATGGCAACTGGTTGGGCGCCACAAGGCAAAGACACCGGCGTAGTCCGGTCGAAGGGGACGGCGCGGCTGCCCATCCTCGACGGCGCGCCCATCCCGATCACCACGCGCAAGCCCGACTGGCTGAAGGTCCGGTCACCGGGCGGGCCGAATTATCTGCGACTGAAGAAGCTGATGCGCGGCCAGCGGCTGCACTCGGTGTGTGAGGAAGCGGGCTGCCCGAACATCGGCGAGTGCTGGGAGGCGGGGACGGCAACGTTCCTGATCCTGGGCGATGTGTGCACGCGGGCGTGCAAGTACTGCGCGATCGCGCACGGCATGCCGACCGAGCTGGACTGGGACGAGCCGCGACGGGTGGCGGAAGCGGTCGCGACGCTGGCGCTCGAGCACGTCGTCATCACCAGCGTGAACCGCGACGAGCTGGCGGACGGCGGGGCGGCGATCTTCGCCGAGACGATCCGGCTTTGTCGCGAGGCGAGGCCGGGGATGACGATCGAGGTGCTGATCCCGGACTTCAAGGGCGATGAGGCCGCGCTGCGCGCGGTCGTCGAAGCGAAGCCGGACATCCTGAATCACAACCTCGAGACGGTCGAGCGGCTGCACCCGTGGGCGCGGCCGGGCGCGCGCTACTGGCGGAGCATCTCGTTGCTCGGCGCGGCGAAGCGGATGGATCCGGCCATGCTGACGAAGTCCGGCGTGATCCTGGGCATGGGCGAAGCGCAGGACGAGATCCGGACCGCGCTCGAGGACCTGCGCAAGGCGAGCGTCGACATCGTCACGCTGGGCCAGTACCTGCGACCGTCGGTGCACCACGCGCCGGTCGCGCGCTGGGTCACGCCCGCCGAGTTCGCGGAGTGGAAACGGATCGGGGAGGACGAGCTGGGTTTCGAGCACGTCGAGTCGGGCCCGCTGGTCCGCTCCAGCTACCATGCGGAGAAGCAGGCCAGGACGGTAAAGGCGGGCGGGCCAGGGGAGATCAGGGACATAGTGGAGGCGGGGGACACGGCGGGAATGGGGATGGGTTCTGGGGATGGAGGATGGGGGGACGGATCGGGTGGTGGTGCTGATCGCATGATTCAGGAGACGCGCTGATGGCGCAGACGGAGGCGAGGGCACGCCGCGGCGAGAGCGAGGCCCAGGCCGGCAAGGAGCGCCGGCTGGCGGGCCTGGACCGGGCGCAGCTGCACAGGCTGCTCTACGACATGCTGGTCGGGCGGCACTTCGAAGAGAAGACCGCGGAGGCGTACGCGATCGGCAAGATCGGCGGGTTCTGTCATCTCTACATCGGGCAGGAGGCGGTGGCGATCGGGGCGATCGCGGCGCTGCGTCCTGACGATTACGTGATGTCTGCGTACCGCGAGCACGTGCAGGCGCTGGCGAAGGGCATCCCGGCGCGCGCGGTGATGGCCGAACTGTACGGCAGGGCGACGGGCTGTTCCGGTGGCAAGGGCGGCTCGATGCACATGTACAGTGCCGAGCACAACTTCCTGGGCGGCTGGGGCATCGTCGGCGGCCAGTTGCCGCTCGCGACCGGCGTGGCCTGGGCGATCCGGTATCGCGGCGAGGACCGGGTCATCCAGTGCTACATGGGGGAGGCCGCGGTCAACCAGGGCGCGTTCCACGAGTCGCTGAACATGGCGGCGCTGTGGAAGCTGCCGGTCATCTACATCGTCGAAAACAACCGTTACGGGATGGGCACCGCGTGGGAACGCGCGGCGGCGCGTGAGGACATCGCGGCCAAGGCGGAGGCGTACGGCATGCCGGGCGCGGTTGCCGACGGGATGGACGTGCTGGACATGTACCGCGTGGTGAGCGAAGCCGTCGAGCGCGCGCGGGCGGACGGCACGCCTTCGCTGATCGAGGCGCGCTGTTATCGCTTCATGGGCCACTCGATGTCGGATCCCGTGCACGGCGTGTACCGGACGAAGGAAGACGTCGAGGAAGCGAAGGCGCGCGATCCGATCGTCGCGTTCATCGACCGGCTCAAGCAGGCCGGACTGGTGACGGACGACGAACTGGAGGACATGGACGTCCGTGCGCGCGAAGCGGCCGACGACGCGCGCACGTTTGCCGAGGAATCTCCCGAGCCGCCGGACAGCATGCTGTATGAGCACGTCTACGCGACGGAGGACGTGCACGGCCGGCTCTTCTTCGACCGGCGGAGCTGAGGCGGCCATGGCCGAGATGACGTATCGCGACGCGCTGAACGCGGCGCTGGCCGAGGAGATGGAGCGGGATCCGAACGTCTTCCTGATGGGCGAGGAAGTCGGGCTGTACAACGGCGCGTACAAGGTCTCGAAAGGCCTGCTCGACCGGTTCGGCGCGACGCGCGTGGTCGACACGCCCATCGCCGAGCTGGGCTTCGCGGGCATTGGCGTTGGCGCGGCGATGGTCGGGCTGCGGCCGGTCATCGAGTTCATGACGCACAACTTCGCGATGCTGGCCTGGGATCAGGTCTTCAACAGCGCGGCGAAGCTGTTGTACATGTCGAACGGGCAGTTCAAGTGTCCGATCGTGTTCCGCGGCCCGACGGGCGCGGCGCTGCAGCTGTCGGCGCAGCACTCGCAGGCGCTCGAATCGACGTACGCGCACTTCCCCGGGCTCAAGGTCTGCACGCCGGCGACGCCGGCGGACGCGAAGGGGCTGCTCAAGGCCGCGATCCGCGACGACGACCCCGTCATCTTCATGGAAGGCGAGCTGCTGTATGCGATGAAGGGCGAGGTCCCGGACGAGGAGGACTGGGTGGTGCCGCTCGGTGTGGCCGATGTCAAGCGCGAAGGTTCGCACGTCAGCATCATCACGCACGGCAAGATGGCGCTCGTGTCGCTGCAGGCTGCGGCGGCGCTGGCGAAGGAGGGCATCGAGGCCGAGGTCATCGACCTGCGTTCGCTCCGGCCGCTCGACGTCGAGGCGGTGCTGCGCAGCGTGCACAAGACGAACCGCGCGGTGTGTGTCGAGGAGGGGTGGCCGTTCGTCGGGATCGGCGCGCAGCTGGTCGACATCATCCAGGAGGAGGCGTTCGATCATCTCGACGCGCCGGTGCTGCGTGTGATGCAGGCGGACATCCCGATGCCGTACAACAAGCAGCTCGAGAAGGCGGCGAAGCCTTCGGCGGAGCGGATCGTGGAGGCGTGTCGGCGCGTGCTCTACGTCGAGGCGTAGCCGCGCGGGGTCTTCGGAGATCCCGGCGGTTTTTTTCAACCGCGGAGAGCGCGGAGGGCGCGGAGGGGAAGAACAGCGGGAACAGAAACGGCAGAAACAGAAACGGCAAACAGCAACGGATTTTGATTTTCAACGGATGACGGCGGGAGGGACGAGGGGGTTCTCACGTCGAATCCGGCCCACCAATTATCCACCTCTCCGGCAGGCGATGACAGAATCGGGTACGGGGCTCACGCAGGCGCTTTCCGACCGTTACGAGATCGAGGCGGAGCTCGGGCGGGGCGGCATGGCCACGGTCTATCTGGCGGCGGACGTCAAGCATGGACGCAAGGTCGCGGTGAAGGTGTTGCGGCCTGAGCTGAGCTTGGCCGCTGACCGGTTTCTCCGCGAGATCCGTGTAACGGCGGGGCTTCAGCATCCGGGCATCGTGCCGCTGTTCGACTCGGGCGAGGCGGGCGGGTTCGTGTACTACGTGATGCCGTACGTCGAGGGCGAGTCGCTGCGGGACCGGCTGGAGCGGGACAAGCGCCTGCCACTGGACGAGGCGGTGCGCATCGCGCGCGAGGTGGCCGACGCGCTCCAGTACGCGCACGAGCACGGCATCGTGCACCGCGACATCAAGCCGGAGAACATCCTGCTGCACGGCGGCCACGCGATGGTGGCCGATTTCGGCATCGCGCTGGCGGTCTCCGCCGCTGCCGGCGGACGCATGACGGAGACGGGGCTCTCGCTGGGCACGCCGCACTACATGAGCCCGGAGCAGGCGACGGCCGACAGGCAGATCACGGCGCGGAGCGACATCTACTCGCTCGCGAGCGTGCTGTACGAGATGCTCGCCGGGGAACCGCCGCATCTCGGCGGTTCGGCCCAGCAGATCATCATGAAGATCGTGACCGAAGAGGCGGCGCCGGTCGACAGGATACGGAAGGCGGTCCCGCCGAACGTGGCGGTGGCGGTGGCCAGGGCGCTGGAGAAGCTGCCGGCGGATCGCTTCGACACCGCAAAGACGTTCGCCGACGCCCTGATGAACCCGGCGTTCGCCCCCGCCGCGGCCGCCGTGACCACCGGGCGCTCGGCCGTCGCGCCCTCCCGCCATAGCACTTTCGTCCTCGCCGTCGCCGCGATTCTGGCTGCCGCGCTGGCGCTCTGGGGATGGCTCAGGCCTCCACCGCCGGCGCCCATCACCGCGCGCGAGATCGTGCTGGGCTCCATCGGGACGTTCCCGGGCACCATCGCTCAGGCGGCCATCGCCCCGGACGGATCGGCCATCGTGTACCTCGACACCAGCGCCGTCGGGACGTTCCAGCTGATGCTCAAGGAGCGGGACGAGCTGGCACCCCGCGTGCTTGCCGCGGTGGCTGTCGCACGGCCCGGCCCCACCTTCAGCCCGGACGGGCAGTGGATCGCCTTCGCGGACGGGAAGCTCCAGCGCGTGGCGCGCGGCGGAGGCGTCCCGGTGGTCCTGTCCGATTCGCTCATCCTGGGCAGCACCGCATGGCTCGACAACGGGACGATCGTGTCGATGGAACCCGGCGGGCAGGGACTTCTGGCCACACCCGCGGACGGTGGCGTCACCCGACGCGTGCACACGGCCGATTCCATCGGGACCAATTTCGTCCGCGTCGCGGCGGTACCCGGCGCGGAGGCGGTCGTGGTGGTGGCTGCGGTGGCCGGCGCGACCCGGATCGTCGCGCTCGATCTCCGGACCGGCGGCGCGCACGACCTGCAGCTGGAGGCGGAGAACGCATGGATCGTCGGTCGTTGGCTGCTCTACGCCCGCAGAAACGGCGCGCTGTATGGCGCGCCGTTCGATGCCGGGCGCCTCGCCGTGTCCGGAGCGTCCACGGCGTTGCTCGACAGCATCCAGATGAACACCATGCCACAGTCGAACGAGGAAGGGGACGTCACGATCGGCGCCGATGGCACGCTCCTGTACGTGCGGCGTTCGCCAATGGCCACGGAGCCCGGCATGCGATTGACGCGCGTGTCCCTCGACGGGACCGGCACGTCCACCCGTCTGCCGGGAACGATCCTGCCCTCGACCCTCGGCGGGCTCGACGTGTCACGGGACGGGCGCCGCGTCGCCCTTGCCCTGACCGATCCGGCCTCGGGGCGCAACGACATTCACGTCGTCGATCTCGCGACGGGCTCCCTCGCCCGGCTCACCTTCGCGGGGACGAGCAACACCCGGCCGCAGTGGTCGCCGGACGGCGCGCGCGTCATGTTCGTGTCCGACGCCGGGGGAGCCCTCCAGCTCTGGGCCGCACGCGCTGACGGCAGCGGCACCGCGGAGATCGTGGTCCGCGACCGCGGCGCATGGGGTGGCGAGTGGTCGCCCGACGGGCGGTGGATCGTCTACCGGACGGACCAGGCAACCGGTGGCAGCCGCGATATCTACGCCATCCGCACGAGCGGCGACACCGCGCGCGTCGGGATCGCGACGACAACGGCGAACGAGCTGGCGCCGGCGATCTCGCCGGACGGCCGCTGGCTCGCTTTTACATCGGACGCCGGTGGCACCGACCAGGTGTACGTCCGTCCCTTCCCGGAGTCGGACGCCGCCGTCTGGCAGGTGTCCCCCGGCGGCGGGACGGCTCCGCGATGGTCGCACGACGGCCGGCGCATCTTCTATCAGACCGAACAGGGGCAGATGATGGCGGCCGACGTGAGCACCGTCCCGACGTTCTCCGTGCTGCGAACGAGCGTGCTCTTCAAGGACCGCAGCTACTTCAACTACAGGTTCTATCACGTGTACGCCGTGGCCCCCGACGACCGGTCTTTCCTCATGTTTGCCATGCCGGCCGCCGCTTTGGGGCATGGCGCACGGCTGGTGCAGGTCGAGAACTGGCTGCCCGCTGCCCTGGAGGGCGCCCGATGATCGACGTCCTGTCCCCGCCTCGGCGCAGCCCTCGCCGAGCGCCACCGGATCCCATCCCGGGAGCGCTGCCACGACGGGTCCCCGCCATCGCCTGATCCCGCGATGGTCAGGCCGGCCGGGGCCGATCCACGCGCACGATGCACTCACTCCGCGCGGAGCGAAACAGACGGCGCGGTCCGACTCGCACGCCATGCCGGAACCAGCGCGGCCACGATTCCCGCTGCAACGAGGACGCTGGCCGCCGTTACGAGACTCACCGGATCGGTGGGTTTCACGCCGAA
>JBFFZF010000200.1:0-8757 GCA_041568755.1 Longimicrobiales bacterium
GATGCGGAGCTGCCGCTGGCCACGGTATCGACTGTCGAACAGCAGATGGAACAAGCGCTATCCGCACGCCGCTTCGTGACGCGCGTGCTGCTGCTGTTCGCGGCGGTGGCGGCCGTCCTTGCGGCTGTCGGGATCTACGGCGTGATGGCGTACCTGGTGAGCCAGCGCACGCGCGAGATGGGGATCCGCATAGCCATCGGCGCACATCCCGGCGATGTCGTGCGGCTGGTGCTGCGCAATGCAACGTGGCAGATCGTGCCCGGGCTCCTGCTGGGCGCGGCCGGCGCGCTCGCGCTGACCCGGCTGCTGCGCAATCAGCTGTTCGGCGTGAGCGCGACGGATCCGGCCACGTTCGTCGGCGTCACGCTGCTGCTGGGTCTCGTCGCGCTGCTGGCCAGCTGGCTGCCGGCGCGCCGCGCGGCGGCGGTGGATCCGGTCGTCGCGCTGCGCACCGACTAGCGGCCAGGCACCTCACCCGTCCAGCCGGAACGGTACGGACGCCTCGACGCGGCCCCAGCGCAGGACGATGGCGCCGCTGTTCCCGCTCGTGGTCAGATCGATCGTGAACTGCTCCGTGTAGGCGCCCTCCCGGGTGCGCATCGGCACGCGCACCAGGTCACGACCCTGGTCGTACTCCGTCCCGCTCTGTCCGGTCTGCCGGTTGATGATCAGCGTCCAGCCATCCGCGGCGGGAAGCGTGTAGAACGTGTAGGTACCGGCCGGCACGGTCGACTCACCGATGATGAGCGTCCGGTCCGTGCGGAAATGCGTGGCATCGTTGGCGCCCGTCCGCCAGATCTGCCCGTTCGGGACGAGCAGTTCGAGCGCGCGGCCGCGCAGGGACGGCCTGCTGTAGTCGACGAGCAGCGTGGCGCCCGCGATGGTGGCGCGCGTCGTGTCGCGCGGCGACAGCGGACCGAGGCCGCGGCCCGCCTCATCGCGGCGCGAGAATTCCGTCGCGAAGCGATCGACGTTCATTTGTGCGACGCGCGCGACAGTGCTGCCGCCGCCCGCATCGACGGCCAGAATGCGGCCCCAGCGGTCGACGCGCGCCGTCGCAGGGACGTCGAACTGGTTCGCGAACGCCCACGTGTCCGGTGAAGTGCGCCGGAACAACGTCGGCCGCGCCTGGTCGCCGGTCTGCAACGTGACAGTCACAGTGTCCCGGCCGGCGCGGACCGCCTTGCGCAAAGCCAGCTCCCAGGGGACCCAGAACTGCCCGCTCAGCGGAACCGATTGCGCCACGGCCGGCGCACGTTCGTCGAGCGTGCGGCCGTCGAGGTCGGCGGCGTAACGGGCGACGCTGCCATCATCGGCGAGCGTGGCGACGTAACGGCGCACGACCGTGCGCGGGCTGCGTGTGATGCTGACCGCCTCGAGCCGGTTGCCCGTCAGTGTGTACCGCTCGATGGCCACCGTGTCGTTGCCCAGACGGATGACGAACGCGCCGCTGTCGCGGGCCTGGGCATGGACGAGGGCGGGTGCGAGGCTGCACAGGGCAGCAACCAGCGTGATCAGGCACCGACCAGAAACCGGATTGAACGCGCGCTTCATCTCCACGATCTCCATTCGTGAGGCAGGGACCGAAACCATGGTGGCGAGGCGGCTCCCGCGCAAGCCGCCCGCGGGGAGGGCCCCACGCCGCGTGACCGACCGGAACCCCCCGGGTTCAGCGGCGTATCTCAGCCCGTGCCGGCCCGGTCGGTCGGCGGGCGACGACCCCTGGAAGGCGTGCGATGCATCCATCACCACCCGATCCCCCGGCTCGACCCGTTCGCCGCGTGGCTGCCGGCGTGGCCGGTTCCGTGCTCGCGGCGCTGCTGGCCTCGCCCGGTGCCGCTCAGGAGCGCGCCATCCGCGTGCCGGTCGAGGACTTCACGCTGCCCAACGGCCTGCGCGTGATCCTGCACCGTGATACGACGTCGCCGATCATCGCGACCAACATCTGGTACCACGTGGGTTCCGCCCACGAGCGGCCGGCTCGGACCGGCTTCGCCCATCTCTTCGAGCACATCATGTTCGAGGGGTCGAAGAACGTGCCGGAAGGCGCCATCGACGAGTGGTTCGAGGAGGTCGGCGGGTCCCCGAACGGATCGACGTCGAACGACCGCACGAACTACATGCAGACGTTCTCCCGCAACGCGCTGGAGATGGCCCTGTTCATCGAGTCGGACCGCATGGGCTGGCTCCTCGACGCCATGTCGCCGGCCAGCGTGGATGGCCAGCGCGATGTCGTCAAGAACGAACGCCGGCAGAGCTACGACAACCGGCCGTACGGTCTGGCCTCGCAGGTCATCTCCGAGCACCTGTATCCGTCGGACCATCCGTACTACTGGCCCGTGATCGGCTACATGGACGATCTCAGTGCAGCCAGCTACGAGGACGTGGTCGACTTCTTCCGTCGCTACTACGCGCCCAACAATGCGAGTCTCGTCGTGGCCGGCGATTTCGACACGGCCGAGGCCCGCCGGCTGGTGGAGAAGTGGTTCGGCGGGATTCCGCGCGGTGAACCGGTGCCCGCGCTCGACGCGGCTCCGCCCGAGCGCACGCGTCCCGAGTTGCTCGTCCTCGAGGATCGCGTCCAGCTGCCGCGCGTCTACCTGACATGGGTGACGCCGCGCGCGTTCGCGGAGGACGATGCGGCACTCACCGCCGCCGCCGAGGTGCTTGCGGCCGGCAAGAACTCGCGGCTGTTCCAGCGGCTGGTCTACGAGCTGCAGGTTGCGGACAACGTTTCGGCGAGGCAGGGTTCGAGTCTGCTGGCAGCGGAGTTCACGATCGCGGCCACGGCGCGGGCAGGACACACGCTGGAGGAGATCGAGGCGCTGATCCGGACAGAGGTCGAACGACTTGCGGCCGAAGGACCCAGCGAGAACGAGCTGCGGCGCTTCGTCAACCAGTTCGAGGCCGGCTTCCTCGAGCGGCTCGAGCGCATCGATGCGAAGGCCGACCAGCTCAACCGGTACGCGTTCTACGTCGGTACGCCGGACAGCTTCGCCATGGACCTGGAGCGTTTCCGCCGCCTCACGCCGGGCGACGTCGCGGCGGCGGTCCGCCGCTGGCTGGACCGCGAGCGCGCGGTCGTGCTCAGCGTCGTTCCGCTGGGCCGCACCGAGCTGGCCGTGCCCGGCAGCGCAAGGGTCGCGCGGGACAACCTGGACCGCAGCCCCACGGCCCGGTGAGACGGAAGGAGATGAGGCTTGTCATGCTGCGCACCATCGCACGGCCCGAGCACATCGCGCTCGCGGCGTTCGTCATCGCCATGACGGCACCCGCCGCCGCGCAATCGCCCGACCGTTCGGCGCGGCCGGCGCTGGGCCCGGTCCCCGAGCTGTCGCTGACGCCGCCCGTCACGGCCACGTTGTCCAACGGGCTGAAGATCGTCGTGCTGGAACGCCACCAGGTGCCGCTCGTGCAGATCGACGTGCGCGTGCGGGCGGGCAGCTTGCATGACGATCCGGCACGACCCGGGCTGGCCACACTGACGGCGGAGATGCTCGATGAGGGCGCGGGCGGGTGGTCGGCGCTCGCGCTGGCCGATGCGTTCGAGCAGCTGGGCGCACGCTTCGCGACGGGCGCCGGCCGGCACATGGCGAGCGCGTCCCTGCGTGTTCCCGTCGGCCAACTCGGCCCGGCCATCGGGTTGCTGGCTCACGTGGTCCTGCGTCCCGATTTTCCGGCCGCCGAACTGGAACGGCTCCGGGCCGAACGGCTGACCGCGCTGATCCGCCGTCACGATGATCCGAACACGATCGCGGATGTGCAGTTCGACCGCATCGTGTTCGGTGAGAATCACCCGTACGGCCGGCCGGCGCTCGGCACCGAGGCCGCGATCCGGTCGTTCGACGTGGCCGCGCTGCGCGCCTTCCACGAACGCTTCTACCGGCCCGGCAACACGACGATCTACGTCACGGGCGCCATCGCCGCCGAGGATGCGATGCGTCTGCTCCGCACGGCGTTCGGTGACTGGTCCGCGGGCGTTACGCCGCAGGCCACGCCGGCGCCGCCCGCACAGACGGTGCGGGCCCGCACGGTGTACCTGGTGGACAAGCCGGGCGCGGTGCAGTCGGTCATCGCGGTCGGTCACGCCGGTGTTCCGCGCGACGATCCGGACTACGCCGCCCTCGAAGTCATGAACACGATCCTGGGCGGATCGTTCACCTCGCGGCTCAACCAGAATCTCCGCGAGGACAAGGGGTACGCGTACGGCGCACGCTCGGCCTTCGACTACGGCATCGGCGCGGGCGCGTTCTCGGCCGGCGCGGCTGTGCAGGCGCAATCCACAGGGCCCGCTCTGGTCGAGTTCCTGAACGAGCTCGAGGCCATCCGCCAGCCCATCCCGCAGGAGGAAATCGACCGGGCGCGCAACTATCTGGCGATGCGGTTCATCCAGGGGTTCCAGTCCGTCGCGCAGATCGGCGCGCAGCTGGCCGGGCTGGGCGAGTACCAGCTGCCGCCCGACGCGCTCACGACGTACGTGGATCGCGTGCTGGCCGTGACGAAGGCGGATGTCGAGCGCGTGGCCCGCACGCGCATCGATCCGGCCAACCTCGCGATCGTCATTGTCGGTGACCGGGCCACGATCGAGGCGCAGATCCGCGCGGTCCACAGCGGCCCACTCCACGTCCTGAAGGTGGTGGACGTGCTCGGGCCCGTCCCCGCGACGGGTCCCCCGACGGACTGAAGCGAACGCGTATGACCGGCGCGGTGCTCGACGGCAATATCGCTCCGGTGGTCGCACTCCCCGATCGGACGCTCGTGATCCGCTTCGGGCGCATCGGCGACATCCTGGTCGTCACGCCCGTCCTGCGCGCCCTCCGGCGCGCCAGCCCCACCATGCGTGTGGACATGCTGACCACGGATGAGGGACGCGCGGTCCTCGCGCACAACCCGAACGTTACGGCCGCCCACGTGCTGAGGGCCCGCCGCCCCCACCGTCTCATCAACCCCGAGCGAAGGCGTCTCGAGCGACATCTGAGCGCGCTGCTGTTCGATGCGGTGGTGCTGCTCGAGGGCGCGGAGCGGTACCGCGACCTGGCCGGCCGCATCGGCGCCCGCCGTGTGTACGGCTACGCGCGGCGAGACGCGCCGGCCGGACCGCACGAGGCGGAGCGTGGCTCCGGTCACGAACTCGACAATGCGTTCGCCGTGCTGGAACGAATGGGCGTCGCGCCGGACGGCGTGCATTACGACTTCCCCGTGCCGGGGCCGGCCCGCGCGCGTGCGGACCGGCTGCTCGCCGGCGCCGCAGGCCGTCCGGTCATCGGCGTGCACGCGGGGTTCCACCGGCGTCGGTTCCAGCGGCGCACGCACGCGAAGGCGTGGCCGGTCGAGCGCTGGGCCGACGTCGTCGGGCGGCTCGCGCGCGGTGGAGAACGTTGCGTCGTGCTGACCGGGTCACGGCGCGAGGCCGGACTCAACCGCGCCATCCTGCGCCGGCTGCCGCCCGGCCTGGCTGTGGATCTGGCGGGTCGCACGGACCTCGACACCCTGGCCGGTCTCATCAGCCGGTGCGCGGTCTTCGTCGCGCCGGACACCGGGCCGGCGCATCTGGCCGCCGCGGTGCGCACGCCGCTCGTCACGCTGTTCGGGCCCAAGGCGCCGCACATCATGGGTCCGCTCGGCGATGACGCACGCATCATCCGGCTCTACCCGGAGCCCTCGCCGTCGACGGCGAAGGAACGGGCCGGCCACCACCCGCGCATGTGGGCGATTACGGCTGAGGATGTTGTCGCGGCGGCGGAACGGGTGTGCGCGGTCGCGATGCGGACGGGCCGGGTGGCGACGGAGCGGATGGGCCCATGACGACGGTCGCCCGTCCTCCTGTCTCGTTGTGCGTGGTCGCGATGAACGAGGAGGACCGTATCGCGGCGTGCCTGGGTTCCGCGGACTTCGTCGACGAGATCATCGTGGTCGACAGTCACTCGACGGATCGCACCCGGGAGATCGCCGCCGGGCTCGGCGCGCGTGTCATCGAGAGGGACTGGGCCGGCTACGTGGCGCAGAAGAACTACGCCGTCGACCAGGCGACCAACGAGTGGGTCTTCGTCCTCGACTCGGATGAGCGCCTCGCGTCGGAAGGACGGGAAGCGGTTCTCGAGGCGCTGCGTCAGCACGAGAACTTCGACGGCTTCGAGCTGCGCCGCCTCACCCGAGCCATGGGCCGCTGGATCCGGCACGGCGGCTGGTACCCGGATCGCAAGCTGCGCCTGTTCCGTCGCAGCCGGGGCCGGTTCTACGGGACGGACCCGCATGACCGTGTGCGTGTGGAGGGCCGCGTCGGCCGCATCGCGGCGGACATCCTGCACGAGCCCTATCGTTCGATCAGCGATCACGTGCGGACGATCGATGCCTACACGACGATCGCGGCGCGCGAGAAGCACGCGCGCGGCCAGCGCGCCAGCCTGGCCGACCTGTCGCTGCGGCCCTTCGGCAAGTTCCTGCGCATGTACGTGCTCGAGCGCGGCTTTCTGGATGGTCTGCCGGGGTTCGTCCTGGCCATTTCCGGGGCGTACTACGTGTTCCTGAAGTACGCGAAGCTGCGTTTCATCGAGGCTTCGGAAGGGAACGAGTAGTGCCGGCGCGCGGAACCGCCGGCGCGCTACTCGGGTGAGCCGACGCGGCCCGCGAACAGCAGGGTGCCGGAGGAGCGCTCGCGGATCGCGAAGAGGAACGGCCGGTCGACGACGATGGACGGCGGCAGCGAAGTCACGCCGATGCCGACGGCCGTTGCCGCCGCGGCTTCGGTGCCGCGTTCGTGCACGTCGATGAACGTTTTCTGCTGGACACGCGAGATGTACAGGTCGTTGCGCGTCCGCGTGATGCGACCGAAATCGGCGACGAAGGGCTGGAAAGCGACCGCCATGCCCATGTCGGCGAGCGGCTGGTTCAGCAGCGTCGAGAAGTCGAAGCGGAACTTCGGCATGCGCAGCATCAGCCGCCCGGGGGTGAGGCGATCCATCCAGGCCTGCCACCGCGCCGGGGACAGGGACGCGATGAGATCATCCAGCGTGCGTCCGCGGCCCGGCACGAGGACCACCATGCCGAAGGCGCTGTCCGCGTAGAGCAGCTCGACCGCCTCGACCTCGTCGTCGCGGAAGAACGGCCGGGTCCGGTCGGCTGTCATGGTCGGGACCTGCACGGTCTTTCCGTCCAGGCGCGTGAAAGCGGCCGGCGCCGTCGCCGATGTCTCGAACGGCGCCGACCACGGTGCCTTGAAGTAGACGGCGTTCACGAGGAACATGACTTCCAGTGGGTGGATGCTCTGGATCAGGTTCCGGATCCGCCCACCGGTGCGGTCCTCCGCCCACTTGCTGATGATGCCGGGCGCCGCGGCGCTGCGGAAGTCGAGCGCGCTCACTTCGGCGTCGAAATATGTGCGCAGCGCCTGAAGGAATGGCTGCTCGACCGAGAACGTGTTCTCGTGCCAGACCGAGTTGGCCAGCGTGAACTCGACCTTCGGATCGCGCGCCCGCAACTGTGCGATCAGACCGCGGTAAGCCTCGTTGATCTCGGCTTCTGTCAGTCCACCGAACCCGAGCGTCGAGCGCATGGCGTCCCAGGTGCTCGCGCGCGCACCGTTCAGCGTCATGCCGAGCGCCATCGATGCGCTGAGCGGTGACAGCAGCACGTTCGGCTCCTGGGCGCTGCGGTGGACCCTGCTCAGCAGGTCGAGGCCGAAGCGCGTGTTGGCCGCCGAGACCTGCAGCTCGGTTTGCGTGAACGCGCGTACCGGTTCGAGATCGTCAGGACCGCTGGCCGACCCATCACAGCCGGTCGCGATCAGGGCGAGCGCCCCGGTCCCCAGAAGAAGTCGTTTCCACGTCATCGGCATACACGGTCCTCCACCCCAATAACGTACGATCCCGGCGCGCCCTGACAACGGGTGCGCCGGGATCGGGATCACGGGCCGGCACGGACGCGGCTGTGCGGCCGTCAGCGTGACGAAGCGCTGACGCGACCTCGGGCGTCGACCGGAATGGGCGCGAAGGGCAGGGGACGCTCACGCATTTCGAACGGCGCGGCCTGCTCCCACTCCTGTGCAGGGATCCCGCCGCCGATCGAGAACGCGTCGGCGCCTTTCAGGTTGACCGTGAACCCGATGTCCGCGAGAGACGCGACCGTCACCGCGGAGAGCGGATTCCCACCGCTGTTGATCCAGCCGGTCATCAACTCGCTGCCGAACACCGATTCGCGCCAGTGGCTGTCTCGCGTGCCCGCCCCGCCCGTGTTCTCGACCGGCACCCTGGAGCCGGGATACGAGCTGCCGCCGGCGGCGAGGAACGCGTTCACGGCACCGCCGCCGGTGAAGTGCGGATCCGCCGTGCCCGCGCCGATCAGTGGCGGCGAATTCCACAGCGTGCCGATGCCGAGTACGTGCCCGATCTCGTGTTGCATGACCGCCATCAGCATCCCGCTCGATTCCAGCGCCGGCAGATCGGCCGCATCGATGAGGATGACACCCACGATCGGCAGGCCGGATGCGCTGCGCACGTAGCAGGGCCCGGCGGAACCGAGCACGCGGCCGGGCCCGTCGATCGGCTCGATGGACACGATGATGAGCAGATCGTCGACGGTCTCGTTGATGGCGGAGTGCGCCACACCGCACGCACGCGCCGGGACGGACACGGCGACGGCGGGCAGATCACCCGTCACCACGCCCATCCAGCGGCCGGCGGCGCCATCGAAGGTGGCACGCTGCGACGGCGTCACCGACTGGACATAGCGCATTTCGATGTCGAACGACGCGGGTGAGCC
>JBFFZF010000201.1:0-8576 GCA_041568755.1 Longimicrobiales bacterium
GTCGGGCGAAAACACGCGGGCGGGGGACCGGTCGCACCGTGACCACGGACGGCGGGCACGGCGGGCCGGGCGCGGGCATCGGCGTCGGCCGCGCATCCAAGACCGCAGCGGCCGCCGGGGTGGCCGCCGGGGCCGACCTGAGCTCAGGGACCCGGCGGAGCGTTTCCTCGCCCGGTGCCAGTCCCAGCTCGGCTTCGAGGCGGCGCTCGAACTCGGCGTACAGCTGGAGCGCCCCGGCGCGTTCGCCCGACCGGTCGAGCAATTCGATCAGCCGGCGCACGGAGCCCTCGTCGAGCGGATCCAGGGCCATGGCCTGCCGGCCGCGGGCGACGGCCGCAGCGAGATCGCCGCGCGCGGCATCGGCGTCCGCAACGGTCCACGCCGCGTCCACGGCTGCGCGCCGCAACCGGGCGCGTTCGTCCTCGAGCCAGCGCTCGATCCCGGGCGAGTCGTCCACATGGAACCCCGGCATGAACTCGCCACGGTACAGGTCGATCGCGGCCTCGGGTCGGCCCTCCTCGAGCGCAGCGTCCAGCACCGCCACGTCGCACCACAGCCGGGTGCTGTCGATCCCCAGCTCGTGGTCGCCGCGGCTCACGATGACGCCCTCACCCAGCGACTTGCGCAGCTGGAAGACGGCCTGGCGGAGCGCGTTCCGGGCGCGGGCCTCGTCGGCGTCCGGCCAGAACAGGCCGATCAGACGGTCCCGGGTGTGGAAGCCGTGCGGGCGCGCCGCCGCCAGGTAGACCAGCAGGGCAAGGCGGCGAGGCTGGCTGAGGACGGAGCGCACCTCCAACCGGTCCCGCCGGAGATGCACGGCGCCGAGCGTGTGGAGTTGCACCATCGAAAGACCGCCCGGGTTGGTGTTACGTCAAAGATAACGTACGCCGAAACGGACCGCTAACCCCCCGACCGCATCCTTCCCACGCCGCCGACAGACAGGCCCGAGCCGGACAAGAGGCCGGCCGTCCGTCGGGGGTTCGAATGAATGGAAACGCGCGAGGAGGGACGCATGCAACGCAATCAAGCAGTGACGGGATCAGGCGCGGCCGGGTCGGCCGCGCACCTGATACTGGGTGGCTGGGCGGCCTGGGCCGGGCTGGTGATGCTGACCCTGGTCCTGGCGCTGGCCGGCTGCGCCGATGCCACCGATCCGGTGGTGCCGCCGGCCCAGGTCGGGAGCGTGCAGGTTTCGCCGTCCGCCAGCACGGTGGACATCGGCGATGTGGTGCATCTGGTGGTGGTCGTCCGGTCAACCGCTGGTGATACGCTGGCGGGCCGGGCGATCCGGTGGAGCAGCAGCGACACGATGGTGGCGAAGGTTTCCGCGACCGGCTCGGTCAGCGCGCTGCGCGAGGGCACGACGGTGATCAGCGCCGAGAGCGGTGGCCGGACCGGGCAGGCAACGATCCACGTGCGGGCGACGCCGTCGATCCCGGCGGTCACGGCGCTGGACCCGGCCTCGGTGCGCGCCGGCGGTCCCGACTTCGTGCTGAAGATCACGGGGACCGGGTTCCGTGCGGAGTCGAGGCTGCAGTGGAACGGTGCGGCGCGGCAGACGCTGTTCGTGAGTCCGACGGAGTTGCACGCGACGATCCCGCCCGGCGACATCGCGGTGGTGGGCACCGCGCGCCTCCTGGTCGTGAACGGGGTCCCGGGCGGCGGGCCATCCAACGAGATCGAGTTCCCGATCACGCCGCAGACGGTCCCGGTCATGGCGGTCGAGCTGGGCACGGCGATCGCGATCACGTCCCCGGGCCTGGCCGTGCCGGTCAGCGTGAAGGTGCGCGATGGCGCCGGCAATGTGCTCACCGATCGGCTGGTCACGTGGACGAGCAGCAACCAGCTGGTCGCGACGGTGAACGGCTCCGGTGTCGTGTCCGCGCTGTCCGAAGGCGAAGCGCTGATCACGGCGACGAGCGAAGGTCGGAACGCGACCGTCGCGCTCACGGTGACGGCGCGGCCGTACCACCTCGTTTTCGATGACGGGACGCTGGGGCTCGCGTACCTCGACCTCAGGCTGGGTGGCGATCCGGTGATGTTCTGGCAGCACACGCCCGGCACGCGCGCCGTCGATCCGCACGTCTCGCCGGACCGGCGCTGGTACGTGTACGCGATCCAGGCCGGCGGCAGGAGCGATCTCGCGGTGCTCGACATCGCGACGCGGACGTACCGGTACATGACCAGCGATGGAAGCAGCGACCAGCCGGTGTGGTCGCCGAACGGCGATCGCATCGCGTTCCGCAGCCGCCGTGCGGGCCGCTCCGACATCTGGGTCATGGCCGCGGACGGCAGTGGCGCGGTGAATGTGACGGCAGGCATGGTCGCGAGCTTCGAGGCGCAGCAGCCGACGTGGTCGCCGGACGGCAATTCGATCGCGTTCTCCGGCGGGCCGAACGGACTCGACCCCGCCCTGTACATCATCGGCGTCAACGGCGCGAACGTGCGTCGAATCGAGACCGGTCCCGGCCCGGCGACGGAGCCGTCGTGGCACGCGGACGCGATCGCGTTCACGCGCACGGCGGCCGGCGGCAGCACCGACATCTGGCGCATTTCGGTGAGCGGCATCGGGCCGTACATGCAGCTGACGCGCTCGGGCAACGCGCTGATGCCGGCATTCTCGCCGGACGGTCGCTGGGTCGCATTCGTCGAACGCAGTCAGCCGATCGGCCCGGGTCGGATCCTGGCGGTACGGGCCAACGGCGATGACGTGCGGCCGATCACCCCGCTGAACGGAGCGGCCGGCGGTGGCCTGCATCCGGGCTGGCTGGCATACCCGTAAGCGGATCGCGGCGCGGGTGCACCGATCGGGCGCGGGCGCAGGCTCGCGCCCGGTCGGCTCACGGCGGGCGCCGCTCAACGGATGCGAGAAAGGATGGTCATGCGAGTGAGGCACTGGTTGGCGCCGATCCTCATCGGCGTTGCCACGCTGACGTGCGGCGGTGATCGTGGCGGATCGCAGGTCGGGCCGGACGGTGGTGCGGTGTACGGGCCCGGCTCACCGGACCCGAGCGGCCGGCAGTTCGGCTCGGCACCCCGGTTCGAAGACTACCCTGCGCTCGTGCAGTTCCGGGGCGTGCCGGTCCCGCCCGATCTCTCGGGACATCCGGAGGCCGCCCGGTTCGGATCCGCCATCACGCGCGCGGTCGCGAGGGGCCCGAACTTCGCCGGCCGCTACACCCTGGTCAGCCGGAGCTGCGGCAGCCTGTGCCGCGAGTTCGTGATCGTGGACGCGGAGACCGGCCGCATCTTCCCCGGCCTGACGGACGCGCCACCGTTCGAGTTCCGGTCCGACAGTCGACTCATCGTGTTCGAGGCGCCGCAGCCGCTGCCCGGCCGCCTGCCATGTGCGGGCTGTTCCGCGGCCTACTACGTATGGGAGAACGATGAACTCGTGCTCATCCCGCCGGAAACGTGGGTCGGCTCGGCGCCGCCTCCGCCGGACGTACGTGCCCTGATCGACAAAGTGCGTGCCGAGGAGCGCACGCGTGTCGAGAGCGGGCCGACGGTGTCGAGGCCGACATGGGACCGGCTGGTCATCGCCGCGCGCGATGGCACACGCCAGGTGCTGGCCGATCAGCTGGTCCGCGATGCGGTCGTGCGCGTGTACGTGTACCGTGGCTTCATCGACGCGCTCGATCACCATCTCATCGAAGTCATCCATTTCGAAGGCGGGGGCAATGTCATCGTCGATGCGAATACCGGAAACGTGCTCGAACTGGATGGCCCGCCTGTGGTCGCGCCGGACCGGACCCGGTTCATCACGACATCGGTCGATCTCGTGGCCGGCCACAACCCGAACCGGATCCGCATCTACCGGCGATCGGGCAGCGGCTGGGAGGTCGAGTGGTCGCTCGCGCCCGCGGACTGGGGCGCGTCCTCGCCGCGCTGGCTGGACGACCGGACGATCGTGTTCGATCGTGAGCGCGTCGACTTCCGGACGCGCCCGCTCACGATGCGGCGCGAGCCCGGCCAACTCGTGCGGGGGGAGACGGGCTGGTCGCTGACCGGACGCCGCTGAGCCGGATGCTGAAAACGTGCGCGGCAGGCGGGATCATCCGCCTGCCGCGCACGCACGTCCATCTAAAGTCGTTCCGCGCGGATCAGGTGCGCGGCATCAGATCGCGCACCGTCTGTGCCAGCATGCGCACCCGGTTGGCGTCTCGCGAGCCGGCCGCATCGGCGTCCAGCTGAGTGGCGAGCCGGGACAGCGTCTCCCGCCTGGCCGAGCCCATCGCGTTCTCCGCAGCGGCCAGGTCGCGTCGTACCGCCGCGATGCGGTCGGCCGTGAGGCCCTGCGAGCGCTCGAGCTGGTCCGTCCAGGCGCGCGCCAGCGCGAACGTGGCCGGCCACACGAACTTCGGCTGGCCCTGCGCGTTCAGGTAGTCCAGCCGGACGGACTTCGCCGCATCGATCTCGTTCTGCGTCAGGAACGCGCTGGGCGTCAGCTCGAAGATGTCCAGCCCGCGCGCGATCTCCGAGTTGACGATCACGCCGTTGTACCAGTACACGGACCACGAGCCGGCCATCTGCATGCGCTCCGCATTGACCGGTCCGCGGTCGTGATAGGCGATCTCGAACGGCCGGTCCGGATCGGTCCAGTCGAAGATCGAAATGCCGCCCTGGTACCAGCCCTGCACCATCACATCGCGGCCCGGGATCGGGATGAGCGAGCCGTTGTGCGCGACGCAGTTTTCCTGCGGCGTCTGCGCCGCCGGCAGCTTGTAGTAGCTGCGGAAACGCATCCGCCCGTTCTCGATCGTGAAAATCGCGTTCGCGCCCCACTCCTCCGGATCGGACGCGCGGCATTTCGGCTGGCCGCCGCCGCCCCACTCGTCCGTGAACAGGACCTTGGTGCCGTCGTTGTTGAACGTGGCCGAATGCCAGTAGGCGAAGTTCGAATCGGCGACCTCCGCGATGCGCCGCGGGTTCACCGGATCGCTGATGTCGAGCAGCAGGCCGTACCCCTCGCACGCGCCGCCCGCCAGTCCGATGGACGGGTAGACGGTGATGTCGTGGCACTGCGTGGGTCCCGGCCGCACACCGCCCGGCGCCTCGGCGGGCGCGCCGATCATGCGCAGGATCATGTCCGGCAGCGCGACGCGCAGTGCGGCGCTGTCCGCAGCCGTGGGCGCGCCGGTCGCGCCGCGGGACCGCACAATGCTGTCCAGCATCGGCCGGGTCATCTGCGGCGGCAGCACGAGCGACTGGCCCATGATCTCGACGACGAATTCGCCGCGCGCGCGGGCGCGGTCGATCTCGGCCTGATCCTCGGGCGCGAGACCGTGCGTGGGCGGTGCGACCAGGTCGTTGAAGATGCGCGGTGAGCTGACGATCGCGGCCTGCGCAGGGTTGGCCAGCGGGACGCGGATCACCTCGATGCGGAACAGCGCCGTGTTCGGGTCCTCGGCCGGCGAAGCGCCCGAACAACCAGGCAATTCCTCCGCCGGACGAACGGGCGCCGAGCCCGACACGTAGATGTAGACGTTCTGCGTGTCGTTCGGGTGCTCGACCACGGTGTGCGTGTGCGAGCCGCGGCACGTCTGCACGTTGGCCACGTACCTCGGGTTGCGGATGTCGGTGATGTCGAAGATGCGGATGCCCCGCAGCCGGTCGCCGCTCACGGCCGCCGGCACGCCACCCGTCCCACAGTCCAGGCGGCCACCCAGGCCTTCGCCCGAGACGAACAGCAGGTTCCGGTAGACGGACACGTCGCTCTGCGAGGCCGGGCACACGAAGCCGGCGGCCAGGGTCGGCTGCGCGGGATTCGAAATGTCCCAGACCTGGAACCCGTTGTAGTTGCCCTGGATCGCGTACGGCCCCGTGAACGCCAGGTCCGAGTTGGTCACGCCGACGAAGTCGGGCGCGGGCGGCGTCTTCGACACGACGCGCAGGTTCCAGATCGCTTCACCCGCATCGAGCAGACCGGGGCGCAGCCCGACGCGCGGGTCCGGGCTGGGTGCGGCCGCCGCCTGTGCGGGCCTGGGCGAGGCCGCCGGCGCGGTCGGCGCAGGCGAGGGTGTCGTGCCCGAGGAGGCGCAGCCGGACAGGGCGAACAGCGCGCCCGTGAAGGCGAGCGGCAGGGAACGGGTCGTGATCCGCCGGCCGCGGGCGCGGCGGTGCCATGCGTGCATCATCGATCTTTCCTCGTTTCGTGTTTCAGCGTGTCGGGATTGTCGTTGCGCGGGCGCCGGATTCAGCGACCGCCGTCCTTCGGAGGCAGCGCCTCGAGCATGCGCTCCATGCGGGCGATCTCCGTGAGCTGATCGACCTGGACGTCCGAGGCGAACTTGAAGACCGCCTCGTCCTGCCCGGCGCCATCGGTCGCGAACAGCTCGTGCACCATGGTGACGGCGCCGCCATGGTGCTGAATCATGTACGTCAGGAACAGCCGGTCGAATTCAGTGCCTCTCGCCTCGTTCAGGGCGGCCAGCTGCGCGGGCGTGAGCATGCCCGGCATGTGCAGCGCGTGGTCGGCGCCGTGCACCCTCAGGGTCAGCCCATCGATGTGGACCTCCGGCACCGTCTGACCGCGCTCCTGCAGCCACTGCTGCATGGAAGCGATCTCGGCCTCCTGCGCGTTGATGACGCGCGCGGCCAGCGTGCGGATCGACGGGCTCGCGCCGTGCGTCGGCGCCAGCCTCGCCATGACGATGGCCTGCGCGTGGTGCCCGATCATGCCGGTCATGAAGTGCACGTCGGCCGGCGTGAAGCGCATGCGCGCGCTGTCCTGGCGGGCCTGGTAGAGCGCCTCGTACTCGGCCGCGGACAGGCCCGCGGGCCCGGGCGCCGGCGCGGGGGTGGTCGTGGCAGCGCCGCCGCAGGCCGTCATCAGGACGATGAGCACGGAACCCGCCCTGTGCGCACAGCATGCCTTCATGTCAGCCCTTTCCATGGAGCGTGGCGGCAGAGCCGCGACGGGCCGCCGCGGTTGTCCCGGCCATCAAGTACCGGCAAGGGGCCGACCGGGTTTCAAGGAGGCACGGGACCCGGCGCGCGAAGGGGCACGCGCCGGAGAGACGCGTGCCCCTTCGAGACCTTCAGGAAGGGGGCTAGTTGCCGAGGCTGAGCCGCACGTTGTCGATGCCCCAGCGCTCGTTCTGGCCCGAGGACTGCTGGGCGCCGAACTGGATCGTGATGTCGGGTCCCGTGTGGGCGAACACCAGGCGAAGCCGGTACACGCTGTCGCCGAAGAAGTCCGAGCCGGGCGGGTATCCGAGCGCGTTCGTTGCGGCGGCCCCGGTCCCGGCCGGAAAGCTGCCCCCCGGAAACGCGCCGGGGAAGGCCTGCGGATCGCGCGGCTTGTTGGAGAAGGTGGTCCGCAGGATGGGTGTGCCCGCCACGACGAAGCTCATGATGTCCGGCGGCGATGGCGTGCTGCCCGTGCCGCCGTTCCCGTTCCAGCTGTCGATGATGTAGAGGTCCAGCTCGAGCACGAGCTGCGTGTGCACAGGCAGCGCGCCCAGTGTGAGCGAAACGCTGCCGCTCGACAGTTCGCCGAGGAAGTTCTCGCCGCTCGGGCTCGTGGCCGTCGCCCTGTTCGACCATTCGCCGCCCGGCTGCGCGGCGAACGAGCTGGCGTACAGGACGTTCGTGGGCGTGCGGCTGATCTGCGCCACCGCGCAGATGTCCCGCAGCCTGACGTTGCCCAGCACGAGTACGGGGGTGGAGCCGAGGCAGGTCCGGATGCTGACCTGGAGCGCGATCGTGTCGGCGGGCGTGATCTGCCGCGTGATCGTGCCGATCCCGTCCGGGACACTCATCTGCGTCGAGTTATCCGTCGCGTTGGCCGGCGTGGTTTCCACCTCCAGATTGAACGGCTGGACGAGCGGTCCGCCGCCGTAGCTCAGGCCGGTCTGCACGCGGAGTGTGCCGGCCCGGCCCGGCCGCATCGTATCCGGCAGTGTCACCTGTGCATACACGACCTTGACGCAGATCTGCTGGAGCACCGTCGCGCGGTCGAGGCCGAACTGCGCCGTGGCAATGGCATACGCCTCGGCCAGCTCCTGAAGCAGCAGAACCTCGTTCGCTTCGATGAGGCTCGACTGGGCGACGCACGCGGCGTTGTGCCGGATGATCGATGCCTGGAGCGCCGTCGCGGCCAGGTTGCGTGCCTCGGTCAGCTCCGGATCGAGGGCGGCGATGATCTGGCTGGAGAACGACGCGAGCGCGGGCTCCGCCATCAGACCGAGCCACAGCTGCCACTCCCCGAGTGCTGCGAACAGCGCCGGATCCGCGTTGGCCGTGCTCAGGCCGGGCTTCACGGACGCGTTGTACCACGTGCGGAACGCGGCGATGATCGCACTGACATCGCCGGTCGGGAGCGCGGCCGAGATCGCGGCAGCCGCTCTACCCGAAGACGTACTCGGCTGGGCCAGCAGGTTTGCCAGCGTCGCGCCCGCGGCCGTGGCGTACCCGCTGAAGTGCGAGACGATGAAGCGCAGATCGCGGCCGCTGATCGAAACCGGGTAACGACTGATTGCCGACAGGTCATCCGCGAAGTGGACACCGATCAGGCCGGCCGGATCCGCCGGCGCCGCAGGAAGTTGTGCGGTCAGCACGGCGGGCCGGACGAA
>JBFFZF010000202.1:0-8541 GCA_041568755.1 Longimicrobiales bacterium
GGACGGCTGGAACGGACTGAACGGCTGGAACGGACTGAACGGCTGGAACGGACTGAATGGATGGGACGGACTGAACGGTTGAAACGGACTGAACGGATGGGACGAATCGGGGCGGGGGTGGCCAGGAGAGCAGCGAGGTCGGGGGTGCGGTCAGGGGCGAGCAGGAGGGTGCGGGCGGTGCGGCGGATGCCGTACATCCCGGTGATCTCGACGGGGCGGGCGAGGCTGAGGCGGAGGGTCGGGGTGCGCAGCAGCGTCGCGGTCAACGTGTGCTCGTCGGCCGGCTGGGCGGGTATGGCGGTCAGTGGCTCGGTCCTCTCGATGTCCTCGAGGGCGATCTCGGCTTCCCAGCGCAGGCCGATGCGGAGCAGCAGGCTCGACGGCGTCACGCGAATGGGTCGCGCGCTCATCGCACGCAGGTCTCCCACCAGCCACACGCAGCCGTAGAGGCTGAGGCCGGTCAGGATCCACGCGGCAACGCCGCTCCACGTGCGGACGAGCGCGTGGACGGCCACGGTCTCGACGGCGATTGCCAGGATCAGCCCGATCACGATGCCGGTGTAGCCCACTTCCCGGTGCGCGGTGAACGCGCTGGCCTCGGGCGGGGGAGGTCGAGGCGGGCGGAACGCGTGGTAGAGCACGGCGACTTCGGTCGTGAGGATGTCGGCCGCGATGCGGTGGCCCAGTACGGTCCGGGCCGCGGACCGGAAGCGCGTCGTGAAATCGCCTTCCAACCCCCGGGCGTGTCGGATCGCCCGTCGCGCGAGCACGATGAGGTACGTGATCAACGCCAGTTCGGCGGGCACGGCGACCCAGCGTGCGGCGTCCAGCCATCCGGCCCGCGCCGCGGGCAGGGTCATCGCCGCGATCGCCCAGGTCAGCACGAACGCGGGGATCACGAGGATCCAGCGTGGCCGGCGGCCCGGCACCGACGGATGCACGGACCATCGAATCCCGCCGAGCAACACGCCGGCCGCGCCCACGGCCGGGGCGAGAAGCAGCAGTCGCTCCGGTGCGAGGACCCGGCCGTGACCTGCCCAGCGCAGGACCTCCGCGGCTTCGAGCAGGCCGGCGCCGAACACGCAGGCGGCGAGCAGTACGGGGCCACGGTAACTCCCGGAGATGCGCCGGCAGATCGTGCCGGCCAGCAGGCTCGCCACCGCGCCACCGGCGACCTCCAGCATCAGCCAGGGCCCCAGATCGATGCGGCCGGCCTCGTCCCGCGCCAGCAGCCCGCTCATGATCGTGATCCCGGCCAGCACCAGCATGATCGCGATGAGCACGGCCCCACCGGCCAGGGCGCCCCTCACGACCGGGCTCGTGACGCGCGACGGTGCGGACGTTCCGGTTTCGTCGTCTTCAGGCGTGCGCATGGTTGTTTCTGTGGACGTCGGCGCTGTGGTTCTGCCCCTGAGAGGCCGTGCATGCGCGGGCGGTTCGGTCCTGGCCCCGCCGCTCATCGCCCCGGCATGATCGTGTAAGGAAGTCACGCCGAGCAGGACTGACTTCACGGAGCCGGCACGACGGGCCGGCCAGGAATAATCTCCGTGGAGGTGGACCTTGTCCTGCGTTTGTCAGTGTCGCCGTCCGATCGGGATCGCGGTGACCGCTCTTCTGGAAGTCGCTGTCATGGCGTCGGGCGGGATCCCGGCGCAGGCGCAATCCCCGGCGCCGGCACACAATCAGCCGCACATCATCGAGAACGTAATGCTCATCGACGGTCGCGGCGGCGATCCGCTGCGCGACGCGGTCGTCGTCGTGGAGAACGGGCGCATCCTGGCCGCAGGCCGGCGTGGGGATGTGCCATTGCCGGCCGGCGCACGCCGGACCGATGGCCGCGGGGGCTACCTGCTGCCCGGCTTCATTGATACCCACGCGCACGTCACGCTCGGCCCCGTGCGTATGGACCTGGCGGGTCCGGTGCCCTCGATGTCCGTGGAGCCCGATGCGGATGGTTCGCGCCGCTCGCTCGCGCTGCTGCTGGCGAGCGGGATCACGTCTGCGCGCGATCCGGGCGGGCCCGTGGCGCGAACGGTCGCGCTGCGCGACTCGATCGCACACGGCCAGCTGATCGGGCCGCGGCTCCGCGTGGCCGGGGAAGTCATCGACGTGACCGCGTTCGAGGGACTCACGGCCAGTGTGACGACGCCGGATCAGGTGCGCGTCGAAGTGCGGCGTCAGGCTGCGGCCGGTGTCGATCTGATCAAGCTCTACGCGACGCTCGGCCCGGAGCTCGTGCGCGCGGGCGTCGAAGAGGCGCACGCCGCGGGCCTGCCCGCCGTCGCACACCTCATGATGACGACGTGGACGGAAGCGGCCGGGATGGGGCTGGACGGCATCGTGCACATTCTGGGCTGGTCCCCGAAAATGCTGCCGGCCGAGGCGCGCGCCAGCTACCTGGCCATGATGACGGGCACGCAGTTCATGTACGGCTGGCTCGAGCTGGTCGATCTGGAAGCGCCCGAGATCCGGGACGCCGTCGCCGCCCTCGCGCAGAACGGCATGAACCTGGACCCGACCCTCGTCGTGTTCGAGCGTGCGGTACGTGGCGACGATCCTGCGGTGATCGCGAGCCCGCACCTGGCCGACGCGTCGCCGGAGCTGCTCGAGAACTGGCGCACGGCGTTCACCTTCAACCTGGGCTGGAGCGCGGAGGACTACACGCGGGCCCGCGCTGCGTGGCCGAAGGCGCTGCGCTTCACGAAGATGCTGTACGACGCGGGTGTACTGCTGAGCGCGGGCACCGACGCCAACAATCCGTGGGTCGTGCCGGGCGAGAGCTGGCACCGCGAGCTCGAGCTGCTCGTCGAGGCCGGGATCCCGCCGGCCGACGTAATCGGCATCGCGACGCGCAACGGGGCGCGTGTGCTGGGCATGCTCGAGGAGACCGGCACGGTCGAGCAGGGCAAGCGCGCCGACCTGGTCCTGCTCCGCGAGAACCCGCTGGTCTCGATCTCGGCGACGCGCACGATCGAGTGGGTCATGAAGGGCGGTGTGACGTGGCGGCCGGCAGAGCTGCGCGCGCAGCTGAAACACTGACCTCCAGCCAGCCTCAGGCAGCCGAGCGCGCGCGCGGGCTGCGGCCCCGCGCGCGCTCAGCGTCCGGTGAACACACGCGTCGTGTAGACGACGCCGTCCGGAGTCTCCCCTGTGGCCAGTTCCCCGGCCACGCGCCGGGCCGGAAGATCGAGGATCGCCACCTTGCCCAGCGTGCTCAGCGAGAGAAACGCGAAACGGCCGTCCGGCGACACGGAAATGCCCTGCGGGCCGGCGCCGCCGAAGGGCACGTTGCCCAGCTCGCGGAGGTCGGCGCGATCGAAGAAGCGCAGCTCGTTGCGGCGCAGGTCGGGGACGAGCACCGTGCGTTCATCCGGTGAGAACAGGATGCGGTACGGCCAGCCGAAATTCTCACCGGCCGTCCGCACCTCGCCGGTGCCGGTATCCACCACGCTGACCAGGCCGGTCGCGTTGCTGCCCACCCAGACTTCCCGGCCGTCCGCGGTGACGTTGATGGCTTCCGGCTGTGCGGGCACGTGGAACAGGCGCACGGTCCGGCCCGTCGCGACATCCAGCGCGGACACCGTGTTGTCGGTGATATTGCCCGTGTAGATGCGCGCGCCGTCGCCGGTCACGGCGAGCATGTGCGAGCCGTCCTGCGTCGTGTCGATGGCCTTCACGACGACGCCGGTGGCGACGTTGACCAGCACGACCATGCGGCTGGCCTCCGACGTGACCGCGACGAGCGTGTCGCCGGCCAGGAAGGCGATGCCGTGCGGCCGCGCGTAGCGGCCCAGCTCGACCGTGCGCGCGACGCGCAGGCCCGGCACATCGATGACGGTGAGCGTGTGGCCGGGCGTGCGGCCCGCACCGTAGTCCGTGATGACGGCGATGTTGCCGCTCGCGGAAAGCGCGATCTCGTGCGGGCCGGCTCCGGTCGGCAGCGTAGCGAGCGTGCGCCCGCTGGCGACATCGAGGATTGTCGCCGTCGCGATGGCCTTGTTCGTGACGATCAGCGTGCCAGTCAGGCCTTCGACCTGCGCGACCGTCGCGCTGGCCGGGACCAGGAGCAGCAGGCCCGCCGCGATCGCGACGCGCGTGCGCCCGGTGGATGTTGTCCTGCGGCTCACGGTGCCTCCCCGCCGAGATGCGGTGCGTGCGTCGTGACGCGTGTGTGCCCGGCGGCGCAAGCTAACGCCGCGGCCGGATCCCGGGGAGGGATCACATCGTGAGGTCGTCGTCGGGCGGCAGCTCCGAGGTGAGCACGGCGATCGCGTCCAGGTCAGCGAGTTCGGCGCGCGCGCCGCGCTCGTAGAGGACCGACCAGACCAGATAGGCCAGCACGAGCAGCCCGCAGGCCACCACCGCCTCGACGACCGGTGCGCGCGCGCCGGCCGCCACATCGAGGACGAGGAGCAGCACCGCCGTCGCCTGGACGGGCGCGAGCCAGCGCACGATGCGGGCGACGCGGATCTTCGCGCGTGCGCGGCGCGCGGTCAGCGTCAGGTAGCCGGCCAGCGATGCCGTCGCTGGCTGCCAGCTGCCGCGGCGGTTCCACAGGCCGAAGCCCATGGTGAACAGCGCGATGATCCAGATCGCGGCGAGCGACAGGACGCGCATCCAGCCGGCGCCACCCCCGAGGATCCATGCGGTGAACCAGGCGAGCGCGACGAGCGTCAGAACCTCCATCGCGGTGACGAATCGCATCTGCAGCGAGTGACGCTGCACCCTGCGTCCGAGATGCGTGTTGAGCGCGGCGGACGGCTGGTCCGCGGTCCACGCGCTGGCCAGGTCATCCCAGCCCGCGTCGGCGCCGGCCTTCATGCGATCTCCTCCTGTTTCAGCAGTCTTCTCAATGCCGCGCGCGCCCGGTTGAGCCGCACACCGACGTTGCTTTCCGTGATGCCCAGGACATCGGCGATCTCGGCGTACGACAGTCCCTCGAGCGACAGCATGACGGGCTGCGCGAGCGTGGGCGAAAGCGAGCCGATCGCAGCCACCAGGCGATCCCTCCGACGGTGCTCGTGCAGTGCATCGTCGGTCGCCGGCCGTGGATCGTGAAGATCCTCCGTGACGTCGGTCTCGCGCCCGCGCCGCGCGGCCATGCGCGCGCGGTGCGTGAGGCCGCGGTTGTGGCCAATGCGGAACACGAACGTGCGGAGCGATGCATCGCCGCGGAACCGCGGCAACGCTTTCCACACGGCCACGAGGATCTCCTGGTAGAGGTCCTCCCGCTCCGGGTGCCCTCGAGCGTACGCGCTCGTGAGTCGCCACAGCGGGGGGCCCATCGTCGCCACGACATCGTCGAACCCGGGAACGGCCAAGCCTGCATCTCCTGGTGTCGCCACGTGAAGGTAGTCCGGGAGGACCGCTCTGTCCTTACGTGCCAGGCCGGATAGCGGTCCCGTGGCCGGTCCCGGCCTCGCGCCTGCCCGTGCGACGCCGCACATTCAGGCACCCCCTCCGCCGGAGACAACCTGGATGCGCCGAATCGTCACCCTCACCCTGCTGCTCGCGGGACCCGCGACCGTGCGCGGCCAGGAGCCGGTCGACCTGGACATGGTCGCCCGGATCCGCGCAGAAGGACTGGAACGGTCGAACGCGCTCGCCCTGTTCGAGCACATGACCACCGTCATCGGGCCACGCCTGACCGCCTCCCCGGCCTACCGTCAGGCGGCGGACTGGGCGCGCGACCGGCTGGCGGCCTGGAGCCTGGCGAACGCCAGGCTGGAACCGTTCGCGTTCGGCCGGGGCTGGAGCCTGGAAGGGCTGACGCTCGAGATGCGCACGCCCCATTACTTCCCGCTGACCGGTTACCCGGAAGCCTGGACGCCCGCGACCCGGGGTACTGTCGAGGGCGTGCCCGTCTACGTGGGCGATCGCAGCGCCGAGCAGGTCTGGGCGATCCGCGAGCAGCTGCGCGGCGCGATCGTGCTCGCGCAGCCGCCGCAGTACACGTTCATCGAGGCAGACCGGCCGCAGCCGGCCGATGCGGATGGCCGCGTGCGCATCGGCGCGCCGCCCACGATCCGCTCGTCAGGACCCGTCCCGATGAACGAGCTGATGTCGCTGCTGCAGCAGTCCGGCGCCGCCGTCGTCCTGCGCCCCAACATGGGCGAGCACGGCACGATCTTCGTGCTCGGCAACCGCAATACCGCGGATGACGCGATCCCGCAGATCGTGATGATGCCCGAGCATTACAACATGTTCGTCCGCATGCTGCAGACCGGCACACGGCCACGCGTGCGTGTCGGGATCGAGGCGCGCTACCACGAGCAGGACCGAAACGGCTACAACGTGCTGGCCGAGATCCCGGGCACGGATCCGCGCCTCCGCGACGAGGTCGTGATGGTCGGCGCGCACCTCGATTCCTGGCACTCCTCGCCCGGCGCGACCGACAATGCGGACGGTGTCGCGGCGGTCATGGAAGCCGTCCGCATCCTGAAGGCGCTCGACGTGCAGCCCCGCCGCACAATCCGCATCGCGCTGTGGGGCGGCGAAGAACAGGGCCTGCTCGGATCGCGGGCGTGGGCCGAACAGAACCTGGCCGGCGAAGCGAACGCGGCCGCGCGCGACAGGTTCTCGGTCTACTTCAACGATGATCCCGGGACCGGCCCGATCTACGGGTTCTATGCCGAGGAGAGCGTGGAGGCCATGGCCATCTTCGACGCGTGGCTGACCCCGCTCGCCGACCTGGGCGTCCGGAAGAACGTGATCGACCGGATCGGCAGCACCGACCATCTGAGTTTCACACGCAACGGCGTGCCGGGCTTCACGGCGATCAAGGACTACGTCGAGTACGACGTCCGGACGCACCACACGAACGTCGATTTCTACGAGCGCGTCCGCGGGCAGGACCTGCAGCAGTCGGCCATCGTGCTGGCCACGTTCCTGTACCACGCCGCGATGCGCGAAGGCCGCTTTCCCCGTCAGCCGGCCAGCTGAACAGCGGTTCGACGGCTGCCGGACCGGGCCAGGCACGGCCGGACCGGTGCCGGATCGGCCGACCGGAGCCGCCAGGGTGGCAGGGAAGCCCCACGGTTTTCTGGCACCGGATCTGCAAGACGGAGGGCGGGTAGAGGACAAAGAGATGACGGAACTGCTGACTTTCGCGCTGGGCGCCGCTCTTGGCGCCGTCCTGTACGGCACGGTCCGCGCCATGCGGCGTCGGCTGCACCAGCTGCCGCGCATGGTCGAAGAGCCCAACTCGCACTTCGACTCGAAGTCGATCCGGGACCGCGAGCTGGAGGCGCGCTGGAAGGCCATCGCCCTCGACCAGGTGCACGAGATCAACCGCGACGAGGTGCGCCGCCTGATCGCCAAGGCGGAGAGCCTGGGCGTCGACGCGCTGGCCCCGCGGGAGCGCACTTTCCTCGATCATTTCGCGAATCTTTTCGGCTCGTCCGATGACGGGCCGTCGCACCCGCCGTTGACGGCAATGTCCTAGAAGGCGGGACGACGGAAACGAACGGCGGGCGGCACATGGGGCGACCCCCCCGCCCCCCGGCTCCCACCGTTCCCGCCGCTACGTCAATTCGATCTCGACCTCCACGACACCGCCCCGCTCGACGGCGACGGCGGCTTCGCCCTGCACGGGCCGGCCATGCAGGACGCCGCGGGCCTGGACGGTGCGCACGCCGGGCGGAACGCGGCCCAGGGCGGCGGTGCGGCCCTGGTATTTGCGGAACGCGCCGCCGTCGACGGAGAGCGTCCAGCCGGCGTCGGTCTGGTCGCCGTTCGCAACCAGCACGCGCAACCCGCCGTGCGCCTCGCCGCCGGCTGCGACCCTGGCGGTCTCATCGATTTCGCGCAGCGTCTCGCGGAACTCGGCGATCCACTGGTCGGTCTCGTCGCGCACAATGTCCGCGATCAGGCCGAGGAATGTCTTGCCGCGTTCGATCATCGCCTGGATGTCCGCGTCATCGGGTGCACGGCCGGCCCAGGCGGCGCGCGTGGCTTCCCAATCGAGATCGAAGTCGTCCACCGCCCGGCGGACGCGCAGTTCGCTGCTCATGAAGCGCATCCACGCGCTCGAGTAGCCGAAGAACCGGTCGATCGCGACGGCGCCGGCGGCCAGCGCCAGGAACACGGACGCCCACGCGGGCGCAATCACGGCCTGGCCCGCGTCCGACGTCCAGATCTGCGACAGGATGGGCAGGATCCCCGCGAGGCCCGCGCAGACGAGGGCGGCCATGCGCAGCCAGATCGCCCAGCGCTTCTTGGGCTTCTTGGCAAACTGGTAGTACTCGACCGCGTCCATCGCGCGGCCCACGACGAAGGCGCGAAACCGGGCCAGCGAGTCCACCGCGGTGTCCGGGTCCCAGTCCAGTTCGTCCAGCTTCACGGGAACGGGCAGATCTTTCGCCTGGCCCAGCATGGCAAGCCCTCCGCTGCGGGTGCGGTTGGGGCAATATGGGGGGCGGGAAGGCGGGAGACGAACGGCGGGAGACGCGGAGCGGGAGACAAACGGCGGGAACGGCGGGAGACAAACGGCGGGAACGGCGGGAGACATGAGGCGGGCCCGCCGTTCGTCACCCGCCGGAC
>JBFFZF010000203.1:0-8515 GCA_041568755.1 Longimicrobiales bacterium
AGGCGGGTGCCCGGCGCATCCGTTTCACGCATCGTTTGCCCGGCCAGCGGCTGCCGGGTTCCTGATACGCTGGCTGCCAGGCCCGCGTACGCGACGCCGGCAAGGAATCGCCGTCTCTCCATTATCCGCAGCCTCCGTCGCGTAGGTCGGTCCTCCGGACGGAGAGTTTCCGACCGAAACGACGACGGAGCAAGCCTGATTCTCTGACCTGTCAGCGGTGCGAACCTCCTCCCCCGACTGCGAACGCACCCGACACGCCCAGCCATGCACCCGCTACGGGCGAGAACGAGATCCCCGTGCCGCTCGTCGCGGGCGCCGAGAGAGGCTCCCAACCCTGACCCGTCGCCGACAGTCCGACGATCAGGCCGAGAGGCAGCCCGATCAGCGCTCCGCCTGCAACACCCGCGGCGAAGGCGTCGGCACGAGAATCCACAATGCAGAAGCCGGAGCATCCCGACCAGCTCAACGCGGCCAGCAGTCCGCCGGCCGCCGCGCTCGCACCCATCGTCAGACCGAAGTTTCGCCCGAATCTCCGCACTTGAACGCTCCGCTCGATGCGCGATGCCTCGCTGATCGACAGCTCGAGATCCGGGCCTCCGGCTTCCGGCCTGATGATGATGAATGTCTGAGACACCGACGAGACGACGCCTTGCGTGAAGCCGCCGTCCGCGGATCGGACGCGGACACGTTCGCCCGGCTCGACGATCTGGGCCGTGACCTGAAGCGGTAAGGTCAGTACCACTGTGACGAAGATCCAGCTCGACGCACGCATCATCGCCTCCATTGCTCGAGTCGCCTGCCGGACAGAACATCGCCGGCGGGCGTCAAGCCGGAGTCAAGGCGGACGCCTGCCCGGCTTCAGGCGTGCCGCAGCACACCTTTCCCGAGCAGCACCGACAGGGCGCCCAGGAAGTCCGGCAATGCGACGGGTGGCGCGCTGCGATTGTACGCCTCGAACAGATCCGGGACCTGGTCGAAGTCCGCGACCATCGTCGTCAGCGTGACGAGGTCGACGTCGCGGATGTAGCGGACGCCCTCGGGGAACGCCGGAACGACGAGGTGTTCGACCAGCGCGATACGGTTGTCGCGGACGACCGGCCGATCGCCCAGTTCGAGTGAATCCACGCGTCGCAGTCGGATCGCTTCGCGCGCCCGCAGGTCCTCGAACGCGCGCACGACATCGGGATCCGTGCGCAAAGCGGTGACGTCCGGACCGTCGGCCGCGGCGCCGACATCGACCGCGGCCCGGTCCTCCCAGAACGCCCGGGTGTGCGCGCCGGCCGCCTCGCGCGCCAGCGCGGCCGACTGCCGGCTCAGACTCTCGTACATCGCGCGCTCGCGTGCCGCGTGCAGGGACAGCGCCGCCGCCTCCAGATCCGGCGTGTCGAGGCACGTGTTCACGACGATCGCGGCCAGCCACGCCGAGGCCATCGCCTTCTTCACGCCATACGAGGACAGCGGATCGACGAACGTCGCCGCGTCGCCGGCCTGCACGAGGCCGTCGCCGCCCACCCGCGTCGTGCCGTAAGGCGAAGCATCGCATGCCCACGGCTCGACCGTCGTCTCCGCGTCGGCGACCAGCTCGCGAAAACCACGTGGTACGTCCAAGCTCGCGACGATACAGCGTGGCGAGGTTGCTTCCGCCGGCGCCTGCCGCTGCCGCCGGTGCGACCATCAGCGCGAACACGCGCTCACCCGACGCGACCGGCACGGACCAGGCCCAGCCATCGTCGTAGCTCTCGACGAGCGTGTGCGTCGGATCCTCGACCGGCCAGCCGCCAGCACGCTTCCAGCGCGCGACCAGCGCCAGCGTGCGACCGCCCTCCACGGATTGCCGCCCGTCGCGCGGCACGGTCACACCCGTCCGACCGGAGGCATCGATGACCCAGCGGGCCGTGAGCTCGCGCGTTGCGCCGTGCGCGTCGTACACGACGCGACGGGCGCCTTTGTCCTCGGGAGCGCCGACCGAGCGCACGGAGGCCGGCGTGCGGATCGATGCGCCGGCGCGCGCCGTGGCATCGAGCAACACGCGATCGAATCGATCACGCTCCACCTGCCACCCCATCGCCTCGCCTCCGAACGCGTGCGCCGTCGGCGTGGCGCCACCCCATAGCACCGTGTTGCCCGTCGCCCGCACGAAACCTGCCCCGTCGACGGCAGCGCTGATGCCGATCCGGTCGAACAGCTTGCGGCAGCTGGGCGGCAGCGATTCGGCGAGGACGTTGCGCGCCGGGCCCCGGGCGAGCACCGTGACGGACCGGCCCCATGCGGTGAGCAGCAGGGCCGCGACCGCGCCGGCCGGCCCGCCGCCGATCACGACCGCGTCGGTCGTCGAGGCGTCGTTCATGCGGTCATTCTAGACCTCGGCGGTGCCGTCCGTCATCGAATCGCCGGATCGGCGTTGACGCCCGGCGCAATTCAAAGTACTTTGTCTCGCAATGTGCCGGCCATGGACAGCGGCGCGGCCGACACGGACCGGACGGGAAAGGGCGGTGAGTATGGATCAGGAGGCGGTCGCGGGGCGGACCGCGCGCGGGCCGGCGGGCAGCGATCCGGCGGACGGCGAGCGGGCCGGCAGCGGGGGGCCGGGCCGTACGCTGGCCGTTCCTGCGGGTGCGGTGCTGCTCGCCGGTCTGATCATCGGGGTCCTGGGCGATGCGCTGTTGCGCGCGCCCGGCGATCCGGGGCTGAGCATGTTCGTGTGCGTGGCGTCGGTCGCGGTCGCGGCGCTGGTGCTGCACCGGCGCGCGGGTGTCGCCCTGGATCGGGGCCGGGTCGTGTGGCTCGGGCTGGGCGTGCTGCTGATGGCGGGGTGGGTGTGGCGCGACTCGCCGCCGTTGAAGCTGCTCGCGCTGGGCTGTGCGACGCTGATGTTCGCCCTTTCGGCGTACCGTCCGGCGGCGGCCTGGGTGCGTCGTGCGGGTGTGTTCCGGTATGTCCGGGCGTGGGCCACGGGCGCGCTGCACGCGTGGACGGCGGCGGCGCCCGTGCTGCTGGAGGCGGGCCGCTCGACGGGCACGGATGAGGGTCGTTCGACCGCGCTGCGGCGTTCGGCCGGCGTCGTGCGTGGATTGCTCATTGCGGCGCCGTTCGTCGTGGTCTTCGGTGCGCTCTTCATGTCGGCGGACGCGGTCTTCGCGCAGCTCGTGCGGGACTTCGTGCAGATCGACTTCCAGCGCATCGTGGGCCACGTCGTGCTGTTCGGCATCTGTGCGTGGCTCGCGACCGGTTACCTGCGCGGGTTCCTGACGGGCACGGAGCTGCCGCCGCTCCGTCAGCTGCTCGGCGAGCTGCCGCGGCGGCCGGCGCTGGGCGTCACGGAAGTCGCGACGGTGCTGGCCGTGCTCGATCTGCTGTTCCTCCTCTTCGTCAGCGTCCAGTTCCGTTACCTGTTCGGCGGCGATGTGCTCGTCCAGGTCACGCCCGACCTGACGTACGCCGAGTACGCGCGGCGCGGCTTCTTCGAGCTGGTCTTCGCGGTCTTCCTGGTCGCGCCCGTCCTGCTCGCCGCGGACTGGCTGCTCGAGCGACGCACACCACGGGACGAGGTCGTGTTCCGCGCCCTTGCCGGTCTGCAGATCGCGCTTGTGATGGCGATCACGGCGTCGGCGTTCCAGCGGCTACGGCTCTATTACTCGAGCTATGGCCTCACCGATTCGCGGCTGTACGCGATGGTGCTGCTGGGATGGATCGGGCTGATGCTGCTGTGGTTCGCGGCGACGGTGCTGCGTGGCCGGCGTGACGCCTTCGCGTTCGGCGCGCTGGTCTCGGGGCTCGCCACGGTCGCGCTGCTTTTCTCTGTCAATCCGGACGCGACCATCGCGCGCACGAACGTGGCGCGGGCGCTCTCGCCGGACGCACCGGCCGCGTTCGACGTCGCCTATGCCAGGTCGCTGAGCGCGGATGCCGTGCCCGTGCTGCTCGACGCGCTGCCTGCACTGCCGCGCGACGTGCGTTGTCCGCTGGCGCGTCACCTGTTGCGCCGCTTCACCCCGGATCGAGAGACGTCCGTGCGCAACTGGAACTGGTCGGCATCCCGGGCGAGGGCCGCGATGCGCGAGCACGAATCGACGCTGACGGCTGCGGCCGAGTTCGGTGCGGAGTGCGGCACCTCCGGTAGCGGTTGAGTCCGGGCGCAGGCTACCATGCCCGGCATGCAACTTGACATCCGCAACATCTCCAAGACGTACTCGAACGGCGTCCGTGCGCTGAAGGGTGTCTCCCTGACAGTACCGGTGGGGATGTACGGTCTGCTCGGCCCGAACGGGTCGGGCAAGTCCACGCTGATGCGGACGATCGCTACGCTGCAGGAGCCGGATGAGGGCTCGATCCGGCTGGGCGACCTCGACGTGCTGCGGCAGAAGGTCGAGGTGCGCAGGACGCTGGGCTACCTGCCGCAGTCGTTCGGCTTCCATCCCCGGGCCAGGGCCGACCGTCTGCTCGAGCACTTCGCGATCCTGAAGGGCATCGACGAGGCCGGCGCGCGCCGCGACGTGGTCGAGTCTCTGCTCCGCCAGACCAACCTCTGGGACGTGCGCGGTGAGCGGCTCGGTACGTTCTCGGGCGGCATGCGGCAGCGTTTCGGCGTCGCGGTCGCGCTGCTCGGCAATCCCGGGCTGATCATCGTGGACGAGCCGACGGCGGGGCTCGACCCCGAGGAGCGGGTGCGTTTCCTGAACCTGCTCAGCCGGATCGGCGAGGACAGTGTCGTGATCCTGTCCACGCACATCGTCGAGGACGTCGAGGAGCTGTGCACGCGCATGGCGATCATCGATCGCGGCCAGATCCTGCTCGAGGCGGAGCCGCTGCGCGCGATGGAAGAGCTGCGCGGGCGCATCTGGCGCCGGACGGTGAGTCGCGAACGGCTGGATGCCCTCGAGCACGAGCTGCCGGTCATCTCGACGAAGCTGCTGGCCGGCCGTACGATCGTGCACGTGTACGCCGAATCGCCACCCGGCGCGGACTGGGAGCCCATCGATCCGGCGCTCGAGGACGTGTACTTCAGCGCGATGGGCGGCCATCACGGGCCCTGGGCAGCGGTGCAAAGGGGAGCGGACGTCGCGCCGTGAGGTTGCGCGAAATCTTCCGTTACGAAGTCGGGCATCTCGTGCGCAGCGCCTCGACGTGGGCCTATGCCGGGATCCTCTTCCTCGTCGCGATCTGGATGTTCCTCGCCACCGCCGACGGCGATGGCCTGGCCAACGCGCCCGAGCGGCTGGCCGGCATCTCCGTGGGACCCGGGCTGTTCGGCATGCTGGTCACGGCCGCGTTGTTCGGCGGTGCAGCCGTGCGCGATCTGCGGGCGGAGATGGATGCGCTCGTCTACACCACGCCGGTCCGCACGGCCGAGTACCTGGGCGGCCGCTTCCTCGGGGCACTGGCGATCAATGCGATCCTGCTGGTCGCGATCCCGCTGGGCCTCATGGCGGCCACCGGGCTGCTGGCCCGCTTCGATCCCGAGCCGCTCGCGCCTTTTCGTCTCCTGGCCTATGCCCAGCCGTACTTCCTCTTCCTGCTGCCCAACCTGGTGGTCGTGGCCGTGATCCTGTTCGCGATCGGCGTCCTGGCACGGCACATGGTGCCCGTGTACCTGGCCGCGATCGGCGTGCTGATCGCCTACGTCGTCGCGCTGAACTACGCGGACCGCATCGCGAACCCGGTGCTGGTCCGGCTGATCGATCCGCTCGGTCTCGTGACGATGCAGAGCGTGACGCGCTACTGGACGGAAGCGGAGCGGAGCACGCAACTGATCGGCCTGCCGGCGGCACTGGCCTGGAACCGTGCGCTCTGGCTGGGCATCGCGGCGGTCGTGTTCGCGCTGCTCCAGCGCGTGTTCCGTTTCGAGCACGTTCTCACCGGCGGTCGGCTTCGCGCGGAGCGGCGGCTCGTGTCCGCGCCGCGGGCCGAGCGGACGCGCGCCGTGGAAGTGCCGCGCGTGGCGCTCACGTTCGGGGCCCGCACGGCGTTCCGGCAGACGCTCGCCATCGCGTATCACGCGCTGCGCGAGGTCATGACGAGCCGCTGGTTCGTCGTCGTCATCCTGGCGTGCGTCGGCCTGCCCCTGCTCTGGGGCTGGAACGTGGGCACCACGGTGTTCGACACGTCGACGTGGCCCGTCACGCTCCTCGTGACCGAAACGGTCCTCGCCCAGCGCAGCGTCCTGCTCTTCTACGTGCTCATCATCCTGTTCGCGGGCGAACTCGTGTGGAGGGAACGCGAGTCGGGCATCGCCGAGATCGCGGACGCGGCGCCGGTGTCGTTCGCATGCGCACTGGCCGGCAGATTTCTCGCCCTCGCGGCGCTCATCCTCATGTTTCAGGCGGCGGCGATGGCCGGCGGCCTGCTGATCCAGGTGCTGCAGGGCTACTTCCACTTCGAGATCGGCCTGTACCTGCGCGTCGTGTTCGGTCTGAAGCTGGCCGACTACCTGATCCTGGCCGCGCTCGCGCTGACGATCCACGTGGCCGTGAATCACAAGAACCTGGCCCACATGCTCGTGCTGCTGGCCATCGGCTTCCCCTTTGCCGCCGGTCCGCTGCTCGGCATGCGCCATCATCTGCTGCTCTTCAACACGGACTCCGGCTGGACGTACTCCGACATGAACGGCTTCGGCCCGTTTGTCGGGCCGGTCGTCTGGTTCAAGCTGTACTGGGCGGCCTGGGCGCTGCTGCTGCTGATCGCGGCGATCCTGCTCCAGGTGCGGGGTCTCGAGACGGGGCTGCGACAGCGGCTGCGCCAGGCGCGCGCACGGATGACCGGTACGGTGGCTCGCACGGCCGGCTTCGCGAGCGCGCTGATCGTTGGACTCGGCGGGTTCATCTTCTACAACACGAACGTGCTGAACGAGTACGTCATCGCGGACGAGATCGGCACGGCACAGGCCGAGTACGAGAGGCGCTACGCGCGATACGAAGGCATGCCGCAGCCCTCGATCGTGAGCGCGGAGCTGCGCATCGAGATCCATCCGGAACGAGGTCAGGTCGAGTTGCGCGGCGCGTTCGGGCTGGTGAACCGGACGGCATCGACCATCGATTCCGTGCACCTCACGCTGAATCGCGATCTCGACGTGCATGCTCTGTCCGTCGACCGGGCGGCCGAGCCCGTGCACGTGGACGCGGACATCGGCTATCGCATCTACGCACTGGAGCGGGCGCTCGCGCCGGGCGATTCGGTGCGGCTCACGTTCGATGTCGCGTTCCGGCCGCGCGGGTTCTCGAACGATGGTCCGCCGACCGACGTGGTCGGCAACGGCACGAACTTCGACCGGCGATGGATGCCGCTCATCGGTTACCAGCCGTTCCTCGAGGTGGCTGACGAGCGGGCGCGCCGGCGGCTGGGCCTCGCGCCGCGTGCGCCCATGCCGGTCGCCGATGACCTCGAGGCCAGACGGTACCGTCACGTGATGCGGGACGCGGACCTCGTGCATGTCGACGCGATCATCGGCACGGCCGCCGACCAGATCGCGATCACGCCGAGCGTGCTGCGCCGGTCGTGGACGGAGAACGGGCGCAATTACTTCCACTACCGGACCGAGGCGCCCACAGCGTTCGGGGCCACGGTGTTTTCCGCCCGGTACGCGGTCCTGGAGGACCGCTGGAACGACGTCTCGCTGAGCGTCTTCCATCACCCGGGGCACACGGCCAACCTGGACCGGACCGTGCGCAGCATGAAGGCCTCGCTGGCGTATCTCGGCGATCAGTTCGGCGCCTACCCGGACCGTCAGCTGCGCGTCGTCGAGATCCCGCGCTACGGCGGTTTCGGCCGCGCGCACCCGCACACGATCGCGTTCACCGAGGACTACTTCTTCAGCCGTGTGAGGGAAGGCGAGGTCGACCAGCCGTTCTACGGCACGGCGCACGAGGTCGCGCACCAGTGGTGGGGCGGGCGGGTGCGCGGCGGCCTCGTGCGCGGCCACGCTTTCCTTTCGGAGTCGCTCGCGAATTACAGCGCGATGATGATCGTCGAGAAGACGTTCGGCCTCGACGCCGCACGCCGGGTCTACGACTTCCAGATGGAGCGCTACCTGCGCGGCCGGGCGCTCCGCTCCGGCGAAGTCGCGCTGCTCGATGTCGAGGACCAGCCGTACATCGCCTATCGCAAGGGCGCGATCGCCATGTACACCCTCCGCGAGCGAATCGGCGAGGACGCGGTGAATGGGGCGCTGCGCGGGTACGTCGAGAAGTACGGCGGCGACGCGCCGCCGTACCCGACGTCGCGCGACCTGTACGCCGAGCTGCTTGCGGCCACGCCGGACTCGCTGCACCCGCTGCTCGAGGACCTCTTCGAGACCGTCACGTTGTGGGAAGTCGAGACGGAGCGAGCGGTCGCCGAGCCGACCGGCGACGGCGCGTACCGCGTGACGCTGGACATCGAGGCGCGCAAGCTGCGCGCGGACAGCATCGGCCGCGAGACCGAGGTGCCGCTCGACGATGTGGTCGAGATCGGTGTGTTCGGTGCGGATGCGGGCGACCGGCGGGGCGAGCTGTTGTACCGTGGCCTGCACCGCATCCGCAGC
>JBFFZF010000204.1:0-8472 GCA_041568755.1 Longimicrobiales bacterium
GCGCCGGCACGGCGGGCTGCGACGGATCGCGGCCCGCCAGCGCCGGCGCCGGGCGCTTCCTCTGATCGCACGCCTCCGCTCCGACACTGGCGCCCGCACACGAAGGTCACCGGACCCGCGCACCGGGAGCAGACATGCATCAGCGTTCCTCAGTGTATTTGCCGATCGCCGTCGGGCTGCTCGTCAGCACGGCAGGTCTCGCCGCTGCTCAGCAGTCTCCGCCACCGGTAGCGGTCGAGTTCCGGGCGGGCGGCGATGTCATACGCGGCCGGTTCTTTCCGTCGGCAGCGCAGGCACCGCTCGCCACGCTCGTGCTCATTCCGGGCTTCGGCGGCGACACGACCGATGTGCTGGGCCTCGGGGCTCGACTCTCCACGCGCGATGTGAACGTCCTGATCTTCAACAACCGTGGCGTGCGGAACAGCGGCGGCACGCTCACCTACGCGAACGCACTCGACGACGCCGCCGCGGCGCTGGAGTGGGCACGCTCGCCGGGGGCACGCGCGCGCTTCAACATCGAGCCCGCCCGGCTGGTCCTCGGGGGCCTCTCCTTCGGGGGTGCCATCGCCATCCTGCACGCCGCCCGTGATACCAGCGTGCAGCGCGTCCTGTCGATTGCCGGCGCCGACCACGGCACGTACGCGCGACGCCTGCGCGAGGAACCCGGCTATCGGGACGCGATCCGGGGCGTGCTGGCCGGCGCGCGAGCGCCGCAGGGCCCGGTCCGGCTCGACCCCGACGCCATCATCGACGACATCGTCGCCAACGAATCGCGCTACAGTCACCCGCAGCATGCGCCGCGGTTTGCCGGCCGGGCGGTGCTCCTCGTCGGCGGGTGGGACGACAGGACCTGTCTCATCGAGCGCGAGCTTCTCCCGATGTACCGTGCGCTCAAGGCCGTTCCAGGCAGTCATGCATCGATCATCGCGTACCCGGATGGCCACTCGTTCAGCGCATCGCGCGGGCAGCTGGCAGAGGACATCCTCGTCTGGCTGGAGGCGACCCGGCCCCGTGTGCCCTGACCTGTGCCCGGCGGGCCGTCGGGTGTCGGGATGACCGGCTGGGATGCCGAGGCGCTGAGACGGCGGATCAACGCGTACCCGCCCTACGCCGGTGCCCGCATCGAAGTGACGCACGTCGCGGCGGATGCGACGGAGATCCGCGTGCAGATGCCGCTCGAGGAGAGCAACGCGAACCTGGTCGGCACGCACTTCGGCGGCAGTCTGTACGCGATGGTCGATCCGCATCTGATGATCCTGCTGATCCAGCGGCTCGGGCCCGGGTACGTCGTGTGGGACCGGTCGGCCAGCATCGACTTCCTCAAGCCGGGACGTGGCACGGTCCGCTCCGTGATCCGCGTGACGGAGCACGAGGTCGCCGCGATCCGTGCGGCGACGGCCTACGGCGACAGGCATCTTCCGCAATGGACCCTCGAGATCAGAGACGAGCGGGACGACGTGGTCGCTCGGGTCACCAAGACGCTCTACGTCCGCAGGAAGCACGACGGCCCGGATTCCGGCGACCGGGAGAGCTGACCGGTGGAGGTGCTCGTAACGCGATACCTTGCACCTCATGTGCTCACGCCCGAGCCGGGGTTCCGGACACCGTCATGGACCGGGCCGGGCTGACGAAAACGACATGGACACGACACCACGATTCCAGCGCCGGTTCCTGCCGTTCGAAAAGGCCGTCCTCACGGCCGTACACGCCGCGCTGCCGGATCCTGCCGCGTCGCTCATGGCCGGGCAGATCGGCTCCATCAACAGGATCCAGCGCCTGCTGGAGTGGCGCGAGATCGAGTTCTACTGCATGCGCTAGTTCAGGGTCGCGTGGCAGGAGGCCGTGAAGTTTCCCGCGCGCGGCGAATTCGAGCTGGCCCGTGTGACGCTGAGCGTACCGCACGATCGGTTCAGCATCTCGGTGTTGGCCGTCGGAGGCATCGCATTCTCTCTGGAGTGCGACCATCCCATGCGCGGTGGCGGATGCCGCGGACGTGACCGTAAGTGACGTGCGCATCCTGCGCGACCCGTGCGCCGTGTGACGGAGAACGCCCGGTCGCAAACACCCGGGTAAGCCGCCGACGCATCGCTCTCGAATCCGCAGGAAACTCTTGCGCGGTGAACGCTCCAGGCGTCACTCTCCGAGATCAGGCCCTCTCATGAATCCGGCCCGCAGTGCCTCCGGAACGACCGCGGAGCTGTCATGCTCGAGAGTCGCAGTCGATTCGTACTCGTCGCACTGATGCTCGTCGCGATACGGGCCCCGGCATGGCCAGTGTCCGCGCAGACCAGCGCACGCTACGACGGTCCGATCATCGACATGCACATGCATGCGGCGAACGTGCGGTTCGGGCCGGACGGGACTCCCCGCGCGCTCGGGTTGCGCTGTTTCCCCGGACCCTGTGCGTTCCAGCCCGCGGCCGCCGCGTCCGAGGAGGAGGTCCTCCGCATGACCCTCGCCGCGATGGACCGCCACCGGATCGTTCTGGGCTTCCTCAGCGGGTTCGACGGCTCCGCGGACACCCTCGCCTCGAACACGGAACGCGTGCAGGCCTGGGTCCGGGCCGCGCCCGATCGTTTCATCCCCAGCGCATTCGTCGGCCACCCCGGTGATCCGCCCGTGGGTGTGTTGCGCGCCGCGTACGCCAACGGAAACCTGCGCGCGCTCGGTGAGATTGCCGCACAGTACTACGGCTACCGGCCGGACGCGCCGGAGCTGGCGCCCTACTTCGCGCTGGCCGATCAGCTCGATCTTCCCGTACACATCCATGCTGCCGGGTTCGGCGCGCGCCTGCCGGGCTTCCGGCCGTCCGCGGGCCATCCGCTGCACCTCGAGGATGTGCTGGCCCGCCATCCGGATCTGCGGATCTTCGTCGAGAACGCGGGGTTCCCGTTCGCTGACGCGTGGATCGCGGTCTCCTATCAGTATCCGCAGCTGTACGCGGAGGTCTCGACCGCGAACTGGAGCATGGACCGCACGGCGTTCTACGCGCACCTCCGGCGACTGGTCGATGCGGGCCTGTCGAAGCGCATCATGTTCGGCTCGGATCAGATGGAGTGGCCGGAGACGATCGCGCTCGCGATCGAGTCCATCCAGTCGGCAGACTTCCTGACGCTCGACCAGAAGGCCGACATCTTCTACCACAATCGGCAAGGTTCCTCCGGCTGACGGACGAGCAGATCGCTCAACACCACGGGCGGTAGCCGTGGCGCCGGCGTCTTTTATTGTGTGCACATAACGCGCAATCTATCTTTGCTGTCATGATTGTCGCAGTACTCCAGTCAATTGGTGTTTCTTTGCGCGGCTTCACCGTGCGGCACGGCAGTCGCGAGATTCGGTGCAGGGGCATGCGGTTGGAAACACAAAGTCCGAAAGCGGCGGACAATGGAGAGTGGTGATCGCGTTGCGCGGCTGAACTCCAGCCTAAGAGGAAGATACGTCCTCGAGCGTGAGTTGGGTCAAGGCGGTATGGCGACCGTTTATCTGGCCAGGGATGTGCGCCACGAACGCCAGGTTGCACTCAAGCTGTTGAAGCCGGAGCTGGCTGCCATTGTCGGGATCGACCGGTTTCTGTCTGAGATCAGGACGACCGCGAACCTCCAGCATCCGCACATCCTGCCGCTGTTCGACTCGGGTGAAGTCGACGGCTTTCTCTACTTCGTCATGCCCCTCGTCGAAGGCGAGAGTCTTCGGAACCGCCTCGACCGTGAGCGGCAGCTTCCGGTAGCCGAAGCAACGCGCATCGCACTGGACGCTGCAGAAGCGCTCGACTATGCGCATCGGCACGGTGTCATCCACCGGGACATCAAGCCGGCAAACATCATGCTCCATGACGGGCGGGTGCTGATCACGGATTTCGGTATCGCACTCGCGGTCCAACAGGCGGGGGGTACGCGACTGACCGAGACGGGGCTCTCGCTCGGCACACCGAGCTACATGTCCCCGGAGCAGGCCACCGGCGAGCATCTGATCGACGGCAGAAGTGATCTGTATTCCCTGGGTTGTGTTCTGTATGAGATGCTGGCTGGCCAGCCACCCCACGTCGGCCCGACCGCCCAAGCCATCCTCGTCAAGATCCTGACCGACCAGCCCACTCCCGTTTCGGAGCTGCGAGCGGCCGTTCCTCCACACATTGAGGCGGTCGTCCATACCGCACTCGCCAGACTGCCGGCGGACCGATTTCAGACCGCTCAGGATTTTGCGAGGGCTCTGGAGGGATCAGCGCACCCCGGGCCGACGTGGGAGCACCCGGCGCACCGGCAAGAACGAGGCGGCCCGAAGTGGAGACGTATCGCCCTCGGTTCCGCCCTCGTCGGCGCGCTCGCGCTCGTCATGGCTGGTTGGGGGTGGTTCCGCACTCCGGCGGAGCCGCAACGTCAGGTGACGCGGCTGGTGCTGGATCTGCCCGACGCTCCACGGCAGGACAACTGGTGGGGACCGAGTGTCGTCCTGTCGCACGACGGAGCGACATTCGCCTACATCGGTCGCGCGGAGGACGCCCCACGCACGACGCGAAGCCCGAGCACACGAAGTGGTTGGAGGCTGCGGCGACTCGGGCAACTGGACTCCGAGGCCTTCTTCAGCTACGCGGAGTACGCCACCTTTTCGCCCGACGGGCGGGCGATGGCGTTCCGGACGGGGGCGTATGTCGGCGAGATCCGGGTGAAGACGGTCGCGGGTGATCGGGAGCAGATGCTCATGGACTCGGCCGGTGCTCCCGGCATCGCCTGGGGCGAGGATGACTGGCTGTACTTCTCGCTGCGCAACCAGGGCCTTGCAAGGATGCCGTCCGCTGGAGGGTCTGTTGAGAGGCTGACCCAGCTGGACGTGCAGGCCGATGAGGTGAGTCATGGCTGGCCGCATCCCCTTCCGAACGGGCGAGGCGTCCTGTTCACCGTGGCACGGCAAGCGATGTGCGCGGCCGAGAACCGTGACATCGCCGTCCTGGATCTCACGACGGGAACGCACAGGCAGATCGTGCGCGGCATCAAGGCACAGTACGCCGCCTCCGGGCACATCGTTTTCGCGCGGGCGGACGGAACGCTGATGGGGGCCCCTTTCGATGCCGACAGGCTGTCCGTCGTCGGACCCGCAGCTGTGCTGATCCGCGGGATCAGCGTGAACGACTGTGAGCGGGGCGCGGACTTCGAGCTGTCCAGACGCGGAGATCTTCTTTATGTGACGGAAGCCCCGAGGGTCCCCGACGAGGTCGTCCTTGTCGGTTTCGATGGCAGCGCTGAAACGCTCGAGGCAGACTGGCGTGGGCGACTCGTTCACCCGGCAATCTCACCCGATGGTTCGCAGCTTGCCGTCACGGTTTTCAGACATCGCAACCCACCCAACGTGTTCGTCGGCGATCTGTCGCGCGGAGAGGTTCGCCGCGTCAGCTTCGGTCCGGTTCTGGACTACTATCCGCAGTGGATCCGGGATGGGTCCGCCATGATCTTCGTCGGGCCACGCCCTCCCGCCCGCACAGACTGGGATCTGTACGTGAAACATGTCGACGGCAGCGGTGCCGATTCGCTGCTCCTGGACGCTCCCGGAGAGGTGGCCGAAGCCGTGCTCTCCCCGGATGGGGCGTGGGTCGTATACACGGAAGAGAGTGGCGGCCAGTACGATATCCACGCGGCACCTTTTTCCTCGGACCGCCGCCGCACTGTCGACATCGCCGCGAGCAATTTCAATGAAAGGGATCCGACGGTTTCGCCTGATGGAAAATGGGTCGCCTATGTGTCGGACGAGTCCGGCCGCCCTGAAGTGTACGTAAGGCCCTTTCCGGACGCTCATGTCGAGAGGTGGCAGATTTCGCTGGAGGGCGGCGACGAGCCGGCGTGGGCGCCGGACAGCCGATCGTTGTTCTTCGTCAACGCCGATGCTCGAATGGTTGCGGCAAACGTGGCCGCCGATCCAGCGTTCCGCGTGACGGCCCAGCAGCAGCTCTTTTCGGTGGCCGGGTACGAGTTCAGGGATTTCGATGTGATGCCGGACGGCCGACGCTTCGTGATGGTCCGAAGGGGTAGCGACGTTGCACCCGGTCACCTGATCCTGGTTCAGAACTTCGTGCAGGAGCTCGATCGTCTGGCGGCTCGCTGATCCGAAGTGTGGATCGCGCACGAACACACACCGATCCGCCGATGCGCAATGCAGCGAGCGAACCGCGCCTCGCATTCAAAGGAGCTGAACACTGGATACCAGTCCCGGGCAGCATGCAAGACGGCTGGCGGCAGAGTTCGTCGTCATCGTTGTCGGCGTGATGGTGGCGCTGGCGGCGGACCGCTGGGTCCGCGGGCTCGAAGACCGCAGCCGTGAGGCATCGTACATCGTCCAGCTGATCGAGAATCTCAGTACCGACTCGGCGCGTCTCGGAGCCTACGTCGGCCAGGCTGATGAACACCACCGGTTCGCCGTGAGCGTGCTCGATGGCAGCGTGGACACGCTCATCGCGCAGCCGGCGGTGCTGCTGCGGCGGCTCGAGACGCTCAGCTGGTGGGCTCCGCTGGACTACACGCGCGAGACATGGGATGACATGGTGGCCACGGGCGGTGTGCAGCTGCTTCATGATCCCGAGTTGCGGATCGCGCTGTCGAGGTACTACAACATGCTGGAGTACCTCGCGACCATCGAGCAGGGCTGGGACGAGCAGCTCGCGGCCGCCTTCACCTACCGCCTGGCCATCATGCCGCCGCTCACGCGGATCCAGGTCATGGGCGCGCTGCCGGCCGAGAAACCGCCGGTCCCGGTCACGCCGGACGATGCGCGGCGTGCACTGCGTACGATGAGGGACGACGCCTCCATGTCCGGGCACATCGGTAACATCGCGCTCATCTACCGGGGCCAGAGCAACTTCTACGGGCAGCTGCAGGGGTTGGCAAGCGAAGTGCTGGCGCTCCTTCGAGGATTTTCGCCCGAGCCGTGAGCGTGGCGAAACGGACGGACGGCCCAAGCCGATGACTCCGGTCGCTCCCATGGTCATCAGCGCGTCGATCGCCGCGCTCCTCGGCGCCGGCCATCTGATCCTCACGTACCGCGGCCCCAAACTCCTGCCGCGAGATCCGGGCCTGCGCGAGGCGATGCAACGCGTGCACCCGGTCATCACCACCGGGACAACGATGTGGCGTGCGTGGCTCGGCTTCAACGTGAGCCACAGCATCGGACTCCTGCTCTTCGGGTTCTTCTACGGCTACCTGGCCCTGGCACACCCGGACGTGCTCTTCGAATCCGTTCCGCTGCTGGTGTGCGGACTCTTCGTGCTGTCGATCTACATGGTGCTGGCCAGGGCCTACTGGTTCGTATCCCCGCTCATCGGTATCGGGCTGTCGCTGCTGTGTTATGTTGTCAGCCTCGGGATCGCGTGGGCATGAGACGTCGCTCGACCCGGCGTACACGGATCGGCCGCTGCTGATCGGCAGGGCCGACCTGGCACTTCGAAAACACGGAAAGGCGGGTTCCATGGATCACGATGATGCCCAGCTCGGACGTGTCCTCTCACGGCGTGAGGCCATGGCGCTGTTCGGCGCGGCGGGCGTGGCGATGGTCGGGGGCGCGTGGCCGGGCGCCGGCCCGTTCCGGACGGCCTCCGGTCCACGTCCATCCTGCATCGTCCGGCCGGAGCAGACCGAGGGGCCGTACTTCGTCGATGGCCGGCTGAACCGGTCCGACATCCGTGCGGACCCGGAGACGGGCGTCCAGCCCCAGGGCGTGCGTCTGGATCTCGCCTTCCAGGTCTCGCGCGTCGGTCCGACCGAGTGCCGGCCGCTGGCGGACGCGCTGGTCGATGTGTGGCAGTGCGATGGGCTGGGCGTGTACTCCGATGTGAAAGACACGAACGGGCTGTTCGACACGGTCGGCCAGAAGTTCCTGCGCGGTCACCAGAACACGGACGCGACGGGCACGGCCAGCTTCGTGACCCTGTACCCGGGCTGGTATCGGGGCCGGACGGTGCACATCCACTTCAAGATCCGCACGCCCCGCGCGGACGGGCGGAACTGGGACTTCACATCGCAGCTCTACTTCGATGACGCGCTGACCGACCGCGTGACGAACCGGGAGCCGTACACGCGCAACCGGCAACAAAGGGTCCGCAACGAAGGCGATGGAATCTTCCGGCGCGGTGGTGACCAGCTCCTGCTCGACGTCACGCCGCGTGGCGATGGCTACGCCGCGACGTTCGCGATCGGCTTGCAGCTCGACTGAGTAGGATCGGCGATCGCGCGAACCCGACGGCTGAGCCCACGGCGCCGGTCTGCTAGTACACGAAGACGACCGGCCGGACGATCATGCCGTCGCCGTCCCGGATGTTGAGCGGCACGCCCACGAAGAACAGGTTCTGCCTGTCGAGCAGCCGCTCGACATTGAACAGCTGTTCGTAGACCGGGATGCCGCGGGACAGGAACGAGTAGTGGCCGCCCGACGTGCTCGTCTCACCGACGTAACCGACGCTGAACCCGTCCGTCCCGTATGCGCGCACGGGCA
>JBFFZF010000205.1:0-8349 GCA_041568755.1 Longimicrobiales bacterium
ATGCGTTTCCTGGCGCCGCAGACCCTGGATCAGCAGGTGATGATTGCCCAGGCGTTTGGGATGAAGACTGATGGACGGAAACCCGAAGAAGTTGCGGCTGAAGCTGCTAACGTTGTCGAAGGTTTCATCGATTCGCTGGGCGTGCCGCTCGATCGCGTGCAGGGACTGGCCGAGGGGATCCGCACCGGTCGGCTGCCGGAAACGCTGCCCGCACTGCTCTCGGTCCACGCGGCCCGGGATGGCCGGCTCTGGGTGCGCCGCTGGCCGCACGCGCCCGACACGTCCGTTTTCGATGTGTTCGATCGCATCGGTGTGCACCTGGGCACGGTCATCATCCCGGCCGTGCTCGAGACGCAGCCACCACCGCTCATCACGGACGACACACTCATCGGCGTCGTGCGGGATCCGCTCACGGATGTTCAGCGGATCGTGCGGTTCCGGTTCACGACGCCCGGGATCGAGGGCCGCGGCCCGCCCTGAGGCGCCAGCCGGATCTCGACGGTCGCGGTTTCGCGGAGCTGCACGTCCACGGTGACGTGCCGGTCGTGCGCCGTCGTCTCGAACGTGGGCGTGACCGCTGCACCGTCGACGGCCACGGCCGCCACGGTCACGCCCGCCTCGATCGCCGGTGACACGCGCACGGTCAGTGGCTGTGTGTCCGCGCCGCTCCGTTCGAGTGCGATCGTGATCTGCTCCGCAGTGCGCGCGTAACGCACGGCCAGGACGTTCTCGCCCACGCGGAACTGGTCCACGGCGAGTTCATTCCACCCGGGCGGCAGGTGCGGGGCCACGGTGGCGCGTCGCGACGGCGCATCGGCGGCCAGGCCCAGCAGCCCGCGGACGAGCGGCGTGACCAGCATCGACGTGGCGAAGAACTGTTGTGGCACGGCGGTGTCGAGGGGCCGGTAGTAGGCGCCCGACAGGAGTTCGGGGTTCCGGCCCAGCGCGAAGTCGAACGTCGTGCGCGCGATCGCACGCACCAGCTGCAGGCCATCGTCCGCTCTGTGGTACCGGTAGTGCGCGAGCGCGGCGAAGCCCGTGACGAACGGCCAGACGGTGCCATTGTTGTAGTGCAACGGATCGTAGAGCGCGTGCGTGCTCGACAGTGTGCGTGTGCCCCACGCGGTGGTGACGTCCGGCGCGGCGATGCGGGACAGCATGCGGTCCGCCCGCCCGGCGTCGAGCAGTCCGAACGAGAGCGCGGTCGACGGCCACACGGTCAGCGCGGGGTTCGTGCGCACCCGGCGGACCTCGCCCCCCGTCACCGGACGCAGCAGTGCGAAAGCGTAGATGCCGGCGTTTTCCAGCCAGAAGTCGCGCTCGAGCGTGGCCAGCGCACGCGCATGCAGTGCGCCCGCTTCCCGTTCGAGCGCGCGATCGCCGCGCGCCGCAGCCATCGCGCGCATCCCATCGAGTGCAGCCGTCCACACGCCCGCCAGGTAGATGTCCGTCCACAGGTCCTCGCCCAGCCCGCCGACTTCGATGGCGCCGGCCCCGGCCGACGGGTTCTCCATCAGCCCGTCACCGTCCGTGTCCGTCGCGGCTGACCAGCGGAACGCCCGCACCAGCCGGGGCCACATCGCGTCGAGGAAGGCACGATCGCCCGACGCCTTCCAGTAGGCGTGGCAGGCCTCGATCCAGAAAGGCGTCGTGTCGCCGTGGAAGAACGTGTACGGGTAGTCCGTGAACCAGGGCAGGCGCGCGGCCGATTGCGAGATCTCGTGCGTGATCTTGCCGTCCGAGCGCTGGTATGCGGCCAGAAACTCCAGGCCCTGCCGGACGGCCGCGAACTGCCCCAGCCCGTCCATGGCGAACGAGTTGATGGCCGCATCCCCACCGAAGAACCAGCCGAACCCCGGCCGGAAATTGTTCGGCCCGGCCCGCCCGAAGCCGGCGACCAGGCCGCACCCCAGATCGGGATTGCAGACGGTCTGCTGGTCGAGGTTGACCTTGGCCCACTCGAGCGCCAGGTCCAGCATCGGCTCGGGCGAGCGGATCGACAGCTGCCCGCGTCGGACGTGCTCGTAGTGCGTCACTTTCTCGCGCCAGTAGCGTTCCGCCCCGGCGAGCAGGCGGCGATAGACCGCGTCGACCGAGTCGCGCGCCGCCGTCGCGCCACCGGCAATGACGATCGGGATGAAGTCCGTGCTGGTCCGGGCGGTGTCGAACGCGAGGGTAAAGCGCGACGGGATCGACGGTGCATCGTGTGCGGCGTGCGTCGTCCCGCCGGAAGCGTACGGCGATCCGATGAACGCGTTGTACTGACGGACGCCGCCCTGCGAGAGCAGGAACCGCCGCTGGTCCGCCTGCCACGTGATGTAGCCGCCACCGAAGCTGCCCGGCCAGGCGAGTCCGAAGTCGGCGTGCATCTCGACGTGCACGTCCAGCGGCCGGACGGTCGAGACCTCGAGCAGCATCAGGGCGCCCGGCTCGTCGAGCGGCACGAGCAGGTGCTGGCGGACGGTGAACGACGCGTGCACGTAGACGATCGTGGCGCCCTCCGGACGCACGATGACCTCGCGCGCGACGCTCGCCCCCGGGATCGGCGCATCGTACTCCGGGACCTTGAAGGCCAGGCGCAGGTCGCGCACGAGCTTCAGCGGCCACACCCACACCTCGAACGCACCGCTCTCCTCGCCGAGCAGAGCGGCGCGCCGGCCCATGTCGGCCAGGTAGGCGCCGGGTCGGGCAGGCCCGCGCAGCGCGATCGTCCGGTCCGCCCCGCCGGTCACACCGGCAGCGGCGGGGACCGCGCCGTCATCCGCCGCGCCGATCGGGAATCTGGACACCGTCGTCTGCGCACGTGCAGCGCTCGCCACCAGCACGCCGGTCACGGCGATCGCCGTCACGACCCGCCGCTTCGCCGCCGCCCGTCCGCTGTGCTCGCTCATCCGCTCTTGTCCTTCCTGTGGAACGCGCTCGACCCCGACACCCGGGCCCGCCGTCAACGCGCATGATACCGGGCGTTGACGACGCGCGCGATATGCTTTGACGTGCGCCGCCCGCCAACCTAGCTTGGAGATCCTCCCGGCCGGACCCCCGTTCGTATTTCGCGAGGAGGCGCTTCCATGACCGCCGGTCGCAGCTCTCCGGTGCGGCCCGAGCGGGTCGCCGAAATCGTTGCCATGGACGACCAGCCCGTGCTGCGCAATCTGCTCATCACACAGACGTACTTCGAGCTGTCCGAATCGATGAATGCGCTGCTCGGCCGGGATAACGCGAACTGGTGCACGTTCGGAGAACGGGCGGACGCGGCGCTCGCTGCGATCGGCGGCCGCGCATGACGCGCGGCGTGCGGCGCGTCACCGGCCTGCTCGCGCTGGCAGTGCCGGGCGGGTTCTTCGTCTTCTTCTCGCTGCTGTCCCGGACCTTCGACTATCCGGCCATCATGGATGAGCCGGCGGCAACGGTGCTCGTGCGTGTCGCGGAGGGGGGCAACGGGCTCGTCGCGCTGTGGGGCGGCGCAACGGCAGCCGCCCTGCTGCTCGTGCCCCTCGTCACGCTGCTGCACCGCGTGCTGTCACCGGACGGCCCGGCCTGGCTCACCTTTGCGACGACCGCCGGTGTGCTGGCCGCCGTGTTCACCATTGTGGACCTGGGCCAGTGGGTGTTCGTCGTTCCAGGACTGGCGGAGGCGTGGGCGGCCGCAGACGCGTCCGCGCCGACGCGCGCGGCCGTGATCGTCACGTTCGACGCGTTCCACGCCTGGGTCGGCATGCTGATCGGCCTCGTCCTGGCCACGCTGTTCAGCGGGATCTGGACCGTGCTGACGGGGCTCGCCATGCGCAGCGCGCGTCCGTTCCGTCCGTGGGTCGGCAACATCGGCGTGGGTGCCGGCGCCGTGCTCCTGGCCAGCGTGCTGCAGCCCGGCGGGTTCCGCGTCTGGGCGCTGCTCAACACGGTCGGCTTCGGACTGTGGTCGGTCTGGCTCGTCCTCGCGGGAATCCAGCTGTGGCGGTACGAGGGCGATCCGGACCTCGACTGAGTCCGCTGCTGGCCGCGCTGCCGGGCGTCGCGCTTGCCGTTTCACCCGTGCTCGCCGCCGCGCAGTCGGCGCCCGCCATCGATACGCTGCGTCTGCGGGCCGTGGCGTCCGTGCTCGCGCACGACTCGATGGGCGGCCGCGCCACCGGCTCGCGCGGCGCACGACTCGCCGCCCTCTACATCGCCGGGCAGCTCGAGGCGCTGGGGCTCCGGCCCGTCGGGCCCGACTTCCTCGAACCGGTCCCTCTCGAAACGGTGCGCCTCGGCCCCGGCACACAGCTGCGCGTGACGGACCCGGCGGGCGGACCGGGCCGCGCATTCGCGCACGGGGAGGACTTTCTGATGACCGGCGGCCGCAGCACGTACCGCGATGTCGCCGGACCGGTGCTTTTCCTGGGATCGCCGGCACACATCGCAGCGAACGCGGTTGACCGGGATCTGCGCGGCCGAGTCGTCGCGATCGCGGGCACGCTGGGCGGTGCCGCCGTCACCGCGCTGCCTGTTCTCCGGGCTGCGGGCGTCGTCGCGGTCGTGGAGCTGGCGCCGGACGGCCGCGCGTACGCGGCCATGCGCGCGGCGCGCGCCGCACCGCCGCTCGTCGGGGCCGCCGACGTCGAGGACCCGGTGTGGCAGCCCGCCATCCCCGTACTGGTCGCATCGCCGGCGCTCACGAGGGCGCTGCTCGCCGCCGTCCGCATCCCGGCGCTCGTTCCAGAGGCACCGTTCGAGCCGATCGATACGCAGCGCGGCATCGATGTCCGTTTCGGTGTCGACTTCGAGCCGGTCGACGCGGTGAACGTGATCGGGCTGCTGCCCGGGACCGATCCGTCGCTCGCGGACGCCGTCGTCGCGTACACCGCGCATTACGACCACCTGGGTACCGGCGAGCCGGACGCGCGGGGCGACTCGATCTACAACGGCTTCACGGACAACGCCGCGGGCGTCGCCATGCTGCTCGGCATCGCCGCTGCGCTCGCCGAAGACCGGCCGGCCCACAGCACGCTCTTCCTCTTCTTCACGGGCGAGGAGCGTGGCCTGCTGGGGTCGACGCACTGGGCCGCGCACCCGACGGTGCCGCTGGAGCGCGTCCATGCCCTGATCAACCTCGATGGCGGCGCTCCGCCCCGGCCGCCCGTGTCGTGGCGCATCGCGAACGGGCTGGACCAGCCGCTCGGAGAGATCGCCCGTCAGGTGGCCGCGCGCCGCGGCTGGACCGTCAACCTGACGGAGGCCGCTCCCAACTCCGACCACTGGCCGTTCCAGCGCCGCGGCGTCCCGACCGTCTTCATCATTCCGGGCAACGAATGGGAGGCGACGACCCCGGCCGAGCGCACGGCGCTGCGCGCACGCTGGGACCGTTACCACACGCCCGGCGACGCGTTCGAGGTCGACTACCCCTTCGCGGGCATCGCGCGCTACGCGTCCTTCGCGCTGGAGGTCGGGCGAGCGGCTATTCGATGAGCAGCACGGCGCTGATCGCGAAACCGATCACGGCGGCCACGATCAGCAGCATGATCTCGAACTTCTGGAAGCGCTGCCTGCCGCGTTCACCGTGGAACCACGCCAGAACGACGGCGGCGACGAGCCCGCCGATGAACGGGCCCAGCAGCAGGTTGTACGTGAAGTCGGGCACGACATCGCGGTCGACGAGCTGATCGATGAATCCGAGCAGCGCCCAGGCCACGACGATGTAGGCCAGCGTGATCGGCGCCACGCGGCGGTGGATCAGCGTCGCCAGCAGATCATTGCCCTTGCCGTTGGCTTCGCCCACGCCGCCATCCCCGCGCAGCGCGGCGGCGACATCGGCCGCGCCCGGACGGTGTTCCGGCTCCCGGGCCAGGCAACGTCCGATCAGGCCCGACAGGCTCTCGCTCACGCCTGGCACCACCTGCGACAGCGTGCGCGGTTCGCCGCGCAGCGTGGCCAGCGCCGTCTGTACGCTCGAACCGCGATCGAACGGCCCGGTCGCACCGAACAGGTCGAACGCCATCAGACCCAGACTGTAGACATCCGTCGCCGCCGTGACCGGCTCGCCGCGCAGCTGCTCGGGACTCATGTGCGCGGGATCGCCCAGCATCTCGCCCGGTTTGGTCAGCTTCACGTCTTCGGCACTGTCCCGGATCAGAATCGCCGCGAGCCCGAAATCCGTGAGCACGGCCCGGCCCGACTCACGATCGAACAGCACGTTGCCGGGCCGCACATCGCGGTGGATGATGCCTTCCTTGTGGGCCGCCGCCAGCGCCGTCGCCACCTGTTCGAGCACCCGTACCGCCGTCGGCTCGTCGAGCGGACCCGTCGCCGTGATGCGATCCGCCAGCGTGCCCGCTTCCACGTACTGCATCACCAGGTAGGGGATGCCGCGCTGCAGCGTGCCGATGCGATAGACTGCGGTGATGTTCGGGTGCGCCAGCCGGGCGGCGGAGTGGCCCTCGCGCTGGAAGCGCAGGCGCGCCACCTCATCGTCCGCGTACTGCGGGGACAGGATCTTCAGGGCCACCTGACGACGCAGCCCGGACTCCCGCGCCAGGAACACGCTCGACATCGCGCCTACGCCAAGCAGCCGGATGACTTCCAGATCCGGCCGCAGCTCTGCGTTGAGCGATTCGATGTCGTAGGGCGATGGCTTCACGTCAATGATCGCATTCGGTCCACGGCTCCGGCACCGTCGATGCAGCCTCCCGGTCTGTCGAAAATGAGCGGACCACCGCCCGAACGCACAAGGGTCACGGTTCCGCGAGCCACACGACCATCGCCCGAGGTTTCCGTCCGCCCCGCCACGGCCTCATATTGGCCTGGAACCCGAACAGCTTCGCAACGACGACCAGGAGAAACCTGATGCCTCTCGCTGAACGGACCGCCCGCGCCACCTGGAAAGGTGACCTCATGAGCGGGGGCGGCGAATTCACCGTCGACAGCAGTGTGGGTGGACCCCACGCGGTGTCGTGGGCCGCACGCACCGAATCGCCCGGCGGCAAGACCAGCCCCGAAGAACTCATCGCCGCCGCCCACGCCACGTGCTTCTCGATGGCCCTGTCCAACGGGCTCGCCAAGGACGGCCACCCGGCCGAACAGCTCGATGTCACCGCTACCTGCGTGCTCGACCGCGTCGACGGCAAGCCGCGTGTGACCGAGGTTCGCCTGCACGTGCGCGGCCGCGTGCCCGGCATCGATGCCGCCGGGTTCGAGGCCGCTGCCGGCACCGCCAAGGACGGCTGCCCCGTCTCCAACGCGCTGAAAGGCAACGTCCGGATCTCGGTCTCCGCCGAACTGGCCTGAGGACGGCCGGGCCGGCCGGAGAGCCCGGCCCGCCCCATCCGCCCGTCCAAAGAAACGCCTCGCCGGGACCCCGGGTCCCGGTGAGGCGTCTTGCACGGCGCCCCGGCGCAGTCTAGTTGAGCAGCGGCTCGATCCGCTCCGCGAAGCTCGTCCGCGCCCGGTGCAGGCGGCTCTTCACGGTGCCCAGATTCACCCCCGTGATGTCCGCGATCTCCTCGTAACTCTTGCCCTCCAGCTCGCGCAGCCGGAACACCAGCTTGTGGTGCTCGGGCAGCTCCTCCACCGTCTGCTCCACGATCTGCTGCAGATACCGCTTCCGGTACAGGTCGTCCGGACGGCCCTGGTTGTCCTCGAACTGCAGCGGCCGGTGATCCGGCTCCCAGTGCGTGGTCAGCTTCTGGAACAGCACCAGAGGGCTGCGCGAACGGTTGCGCAGCTCGTTCTTGGCCAGGTTCGAGCAGATCGTGTAGATCCACGTCGAAAACTTCTTGTTCTGGTCGAACCGGTGCAGGTGCCGCGTCACACGGATGAACGCCTCCTGCACCAGATCCTCCGCCCGGTCCCGGTCCCCAGTCTTGCGCCAGATGAACTGGACCAGCCGCTCCCGGTAACGGTCGTACAGCTCCGAGAACGCCCCCGGCACGCCATCCAGATGTGCGGCGACGAGATCGCTGTCTCCCATCTGCGGGAGGCGCTCCTGCTGCTCGCGCAGCCGGTCGATCGTCGCGGTAGCCAAACGGTCTCCTTTGGTCGTATGCAAGAAACGGGGACGGCCGGCTCACCGGTCCGCACGCCCCCGCCCGCCGAGTCGACGGAAAGTGCCACGTTTACGCCGGGCTGGCCAGCACGGCCCCCCGGCGTCGAAACCGGCTGCAAAGATAATGACTTGGCCCATCGGCCTCAAGCCTGCTCGCGGCTCGCACCGGCGCGGACGGGCGCGCCGCGCAGCCCCATAAGTCGTTATCTCATAATAACTTACCCGGCATGATCCCGGCGGAACCCGACACGGCGAGAGGCGCGCCCGGCCCGGCTTCCGGCGGCGGCCGGGGGGGCGCAGCGGCCGGGAGTCAGGCGGTCGGCCGGATCCGC
>JBFFZF010000206.1:0-8288 GCA_041568755.1 Longimicrobiales bacterium
CGCTGCGGCCGTCGCCCGCGGCCGGCAGGCCATGGCCCTGGATCCGCTCGACGAGGGCTCCGTGCGCCGGCTGATCGAACGGCTCGATCAGGCCGGCGAACGGGCCGCAGCGCTCCAGTTGTTCGGCGAGTTCGAGCGGCGCCTCGAAGCCGAGCTGGGACTGGCACCGGGCGAGGAAACGCTCCGCCGGGTCACTGAGCTCAGGTCGGCCCCGGCGGCCACCACGGCGGCCGCTGCGGTCATGGATGCGCGGCCGACGCCGATGCCCGCGCCCGGCCCGCCGTGCCCGCCGTCCGTGGTCACGGTGCGACCGGTCCCCCGCCCGCGTGTTTTCGCCCGACAGCAGTTCGCGCTGGTCGGCGTGGTCGCGCTCGCGCTGTCCGTCGTGCTCTTCCAGCGCCGGGCCCGTGAAACCGGGCCCCTGACCGCCCCCGAGCCCACGCCGGACGCGGCGGTAGCCGTGCTCCCGTTCATCAACATGAGCGGCGATCCGGCCAACGAGTACTTCTCCGACGGCATGGCGGAGGAGCTGTCCTTCGCCCTGTCCCGGGTGCCCGGCCTGCGCGTCGTGGGGCACACCTCCGCGTTCAGCTTCAAGGGCAAGGATGTGGGCGTGGACTCCATCGGCCGGGCACTCCGCGTCGGTTACGTGCTGGAGGGCAGTGTCCGCGCCACCGGCAATCGCGTCCGCATCCTCGCGCAGCTCATCGATGCCGCCTCCGGCTATCACGTGTGGAGCGAGACGTGGGACGGCGACCTGAGTGATGTCTTCGCCGTGCAGGCGGAGATCGCGGCGGCGGTCGTCCGGGAGTTGCAGCCGCGGCTCGCGGGTGGCAGCACGCCACCTGCCCCGGCCGAGCCCGAGACGCGGAGCGCCGCAGCGCATGCCTACGTGCTGCGCGGCTACCAGGCGCTGTACGCGGGCGAGATCGCCGATTACCGGAGGGCGGACACGCTCTTCACGCGCGCGCTCGAACTGGACCCGGACTACGCGCGCGCGCACGCGGGCCTGGCCGTGACGAGGAACATGTCCGTGTTCCGGCGCTGGCAGGCTGCGGGTGAAGGGTACGCGCGCGCCGAAGCCGCCGCATTGCGCGCCCTCGAGCTGGACCCGTCGCTGGCCGTCGCGCACTCGGCGCTGGGCAGGATCGAGGAAGGCCGCTGGAACTTCGCGGCGGCCGACCGCCACTTCATGCGCGCGATCGAACTCTCACCGGGCACGGAGACCTGGTACCGCCACCGGGCGCTGCTGCTGGCCATTCTCGGTCGTCACGACGAGTCGATCGCGCTGGCCCGCCGGGCCGTCGAGATCGACCCGCTCGCGACCGGCGCGCACCGTCAGCTGGGTGTCACGTACTTCCAGGCGAGGCAATACGAGAACGCGGTCGCAGCGTACGACAACGCGCTCGCGCTCGCGCCCGGCCACCAGGTCGCGCTCCATTACCTGGCCCAGGCGCTGTCGATGCTCGGACGCCATGACGAGGCCATGGCCGCGGCCCGGGCTGCGTTCGAGAAGAGTCCGGACGACCCGGTCCTCGGCGCTTCCGCCGCCTGGGTCCACGCACGCGCGGGCGACATGGCCATGGCGCGCACCCGGCTCGCCCGCCTCGAGGTCGGACAACCCAGGTCCGCGTACGCGATCGCCCTCGTGCTGGCCGCCCTCGGGGAACACGAACGCGCGTTCGTCGAACTGCAGCGGGCGTACGACGAAGGCGATTCGCACCTCGTGGAGCTGGGTGTGTTTCCGGCATTCGATCCGCTGCGCACCGATCCGCGGTTTCTCCGGCTGCTGCAGCGCATCGGCCTCGTGTCCTGAGCCGGGGCCGCCCTCGCCCGCGCGGCCGGATGCACGAGAGGCCCGCGACCGGTCTTCGGCCGCGGGCCTCTCTCGTTCGGAACGGGCCGGTCAGCCGCCGACCGCGTTGATCATGTCGAAGATCGGCAGGTACATGGCCACGATCATGCCGCCGACGATCACGCCGAGGAACACGATCATGACCGGCTCGAGCGCGGACAGCAGCGCTTCGACTGCGGCATCGACTTCCTCATCGTAGAAGTCCGCGATCTTGGTCAGCATCTCATCCAGCCCGCCGGTCTGTTCGCCCACGTTGATCATCTGCACGACCATGGGCGGGAAAACGCCGGACTTCTTGAGCGGCTCGCTGATCGTGTCACCGCCGGCGATGCTGGCGCGCGACTCCATGATCGCATCGTGGACCACGCGGTTGCCGGAGGTGCGTGCCGTGATCTCGAGGCCATCGAGGATCGCGACGCCCGAAGACACGAGCGTGCCCAGCGTGCGCGTGAAGCGTGCGATCGCCGCCTTGCGCTGCAGAGGACCGAGGATCGGGACGCGCAGAACCAGCCGGTCCAGGACCAGCTGCCCCTGCGGCGTCTTGTAGTACCGCTGGATCGCGAAGCCCGCCGCGACGATCGCGCCGGCGAACACGTACCAGCGGGCCTGCAGCAGTTCGCTCAGCATGATCACGAACTGCGTCGGGCCGGGCAGCGGCACACCCGCCTGCTCGAACATGTCCTGGAACGTCGGGATCACGAAGATGAGCAGGACCGTCACGGCGATGACCGCCACGCTGAGCACGACGCCCGGGTAGATCATCGCGCCCTTGATCTTCCGGCGCAGTGCGTCCGCCTTCTCGAGGAAGACGGCCAGACGCAGCAGGATCGTGTCCAGGATACCGCCCGCCTCCCCGGCCGCCACCATGTTGACGAACAGATCGCTGAAGATCTTGGGGTGCTGCCGCATCGCGTCCGCCAGTGTGTGGCCGGACTCGACGTCGTACAGCACCTGCTCGATGACCTTGCGCAGCGCGACGTTCTCCGTCTGCTTCGCCAGAATGTCCAGGCTCTGCACGAGCGGCAGACCCGAGTTGATCATCGTCGCGAACTGCCGCGCGAAGACGACGATCTCCCGCATCTTGACGCCAGCACCCAGCTGCGCGAGCGCGGCCAGGTCGAAGCCCGATTTCTTTTCCTCGATCTTGACCGGGACGAGCCGGTTGCGCCGCAGGTAGCCGACGACCTCGTCGCGGCTCTTGAGCGTGAGCTCGCCAGCCTGCAGGTCGCCCGTGTGCGTGCGCGCGGAATACGTGAAGGTCGGCATGCGTAGCCTCGACTATTTCTCCGGCATGGACTGGCCGGCCATGCGCAGGAACTCGTTCGGATCCGATGAGTGCTGCAGACAGTCTTCCAGCGAGACCTCGTTCGTGACGTAATGCTGGTAGAGCGCGTCGTTCAGCGTCTGCATGCCGAACTTCTTGCCGGCCTGCATGATCGAATAGATCTGGTGGATCTTGTCGTCACGGATGCAGGCCCGGACCGCCGGCGTGCAGATCATGATCTCGCAGGCAGCGACTCGCCCGCCGCCCCGCGCACGCGGCAGCAGCGACTGCGTGATCACGCCCTCGAGCACGAACGACAGCTGCGCCCGGATCTGCGACTGCTGGCTGGACGGGAACACGTCGATGATGCGGTTGATCGTCTCGGCCGCGGAGTTGGTGTGCAGCGTGGCCAGCGCGAGGTGCCCCGTTTCCGCGATGGTCAGCGCCGCCGAGATCGTTTCCAGATCGCGCATTTCACCGACCAGCACGACGTCCGGGTCCTGACGCAGCGCGTACTTCAGCGCCGACGAGAATGACTGCGTGTCGCTGCCGACCTCGCGCTGGTTGACGATGCAGTTCTGATGACGGTGCACGAACTCGATCGGGTCCTCGACCGTCAGGATGTGGCCGCGCTGCTCGCGGTTGATCTTGTCGACCATCGCGGCCAGCGTCGTGCTCTTCCCGGAACCCGTGGGCCCGGTCACCAGCACCAGCCCGCGCGGCTTCTCGGCCAGCCTTTCCACGATGGGCGGCATGCCCAGGTCCTGGAACGAACGGATCTCGTAGGGGATCTGACGGATCGCCATCGAGACGCAGCCGCGCTGCTTGTAGACGTTGCCACGGAACCGTGACAGGTTGGCGATGCCGAACGAGAAGTCCAGCTCGTCTTCCGTCTCGAACCGCTTCTTCTGCACCTCGGTCAGGATCGAATACGCCATGGCCAGCGTGTCGCGCGGAGTGAGCACGATGTCCGGTGCAGCGCTGATCATCTGACCGTCGATGCGCAGCTTGGGCCGCTCGCCTGCCGTAATGTGCAGATCGCTCGCGCCCCGCTCGATCATCTCGTCCAGCAGCGTGCGCAGGTTGACTGTGCTGCTCCCGACCGCTGCTGCCGGTGCGTGTGTGCTCATGCTGCCGTCTCCTTGATGACTTCTTCCAGCGTGGTCACACCACGCGATGCCTTGAGCAACCCATCCATACGCAGTGTCAGCATCCCCTCCCGCAGTCCCTGGTGACGCAGCTCGTCCGTGCTCGCGCCGTGCATGATGAGACGCCGCACGTCGGGACTCATGCTCATGACCTCGTACAACCCGGCCCGGCCCTTGTAGCCCGATCCGCCGCAGGAATCGCAGCCTCTGCCCCGGTAGAACCGGTGCGCCTTGTCCTCGCCCTCGATCTGCGCGGCCTCGAAGTACTCGGCCGGATACTTGGCCTCTTCCTTGCAATGCGCGCAGATGCGGCGGACCAGCCGCTGCGCCGTCACGCAGTTGAGCGCGCCGGCCACGTTGAACGGCTCCAGTCCCATGTCGATGAGACGGGTGATCGTCGAGGGCGCGTCATTCGTGTGCAGCGTGGACAGCACGAGGTGACCCGTCAAGGCGGCCTTGATCGCGATGCCGCCCGTCTCGATGTCACGGATCTCGCCGACCATGATGATGTTGGGATCCTGACGCAGGAACGCGCGCAGCGCTGCGGCGAATGTCATGCCGATCTCGTTGCGCACGAGGACCTGGTTGATGCCGTGCAGGTTGTACTCGACCGGGTCCTCGGCCGTCATGATGTTGACGTCCTCGGTGTTGATCTTCTGCAGTGCCGAGTACAGCGTCGTCGTCTTGCCCGAGCCTGTCGGCCCGGTGACCAGGACCATGCCGTACGGGTTCATGATCGCCCTCATGAAGTCGCGGAGCGCTTTCGGCTCCATGCCGAACTTCTCGAGGTCGAGCGTGAGGTTGCCCTGGTCCAGGATGCGGAGCACGATCTTCTCGCCGAAGATCACGGGCAGCGTCGAGACGCGGAAATCGATGACGCGGTTCTTCAGCTTGAGCTTGATGCGGCCGTCCTGCGGGACGCGCCGCTCCGCGATGTTCAGATTGGACAGGATCTTGACACGTGATGCGATCGCCGCCTTCATCTTGTACGGCGGCTTCATGATCTCCTTGAGCGCGCCATCGATGCGGTAGCGCACCCGCAGGTCGTGCTCGTACGGCTCGATGTGGATGTCCGACGCACCGCGCTGCACGGCATCGCTCAGGATCCCGCCCACCAGCTTGACCACGGGCGCGTCGTCGACCTGCGCCTGCAGCGCGGCCGTGCTGACTTCCTCTTCCGTGTCCTCGATGACCTCGACGTCGTCGCTGTCCGTGAACTCGGCCAGCAGTTCGGCCAGGTGGTCGTCCTCCTTGGCCGCGTAGAACTCGTCGAGGTGGCGGCGCAGCGTGACCTCGCCCACGATGACCGGCTCGATGTCACAGCGCGTCACGAACTTGATCGTGTCGATCGCGCCGGCATCGGTCGGGTCCGCCATGGCGATGGTCAGCATGCGACCGATGCGCCGGATGGGCAGCACGTTGTGCTTCTGAGCGAGGTCCGGCGGAAACAGCTTGATGAGCTTGGGATCGATCTGGACGCGGTCCAGGTCGACCGCCGGCACGCGGTACTGTTTGGCCAGCGCACGTGTGAGCTCGGCCTCCGAGATCGCGCCGATCTTGATCAGCGAGAAGCCCAGCCGGGTCGAGTGTTCCTTGGCGTCGCGGCTCGCAGCGCGCAGCTGCTCCTCCGTGATCAGACGCTCACGGAGCAGGAACTCACCGGTCCGGTCCATCCCCGGCGCCACGGGGACCGATGTCGCGGAAGCTGCCATCAGTCGATCGTCAGGCGGCCGGCGGCCGGTTGGGCGTCCATGCGCACATAGATTTCGGTTTCAGTTCCCCACGCGTACGAGTGGTGCAATCCTGCCCAGCAGCACGGGCCCGATGCCGCGGACCCGCTCCAGCTCCTCGACCCGGCTCAGGCTCCCGGCCGAGTCGCGGTACGCCACGATCCGGGCCGCCAGCGCGGGCCCGATGCCCGGCAGCCTCTCGAGTTCTGCGGCGCTCGCCGTGTTCAGGTCGAGCGGCGCTCGATCCACCGGCTCGCCGGAACCGCTCCGCCCGGCCGTTCCTGCGGTCGACGTCCGGACCGGCGCCGGCCCTGCGGCCGGGGCCGGCGGCAGCGTCAGCAGCGGCGTCCACCGCTCCAGCGTCACGGGTCCGACCCCCGGCACGCGATCGATGTCGGCCAGCGTCCGGTACGGCTGCGCCTGGCGTCCGTCGACGATCCGCTGCGCCATCGACCGCCCGGCGCCGGGCAGCCGCATCAGCTGCTCCAGGGTCGCCGTGTTCGGATCGAGTCGCTCGCCCGGTCCGAGTCCCGGCTGGCGCGCGGCCTCCAGCCTGCGGCGGCTCTCCGCTTCCAGTGTCGACAGGTCCAGGCCCGGACCCACGGACACGCGCGCGGGCCGGTCCAGGACCCTGGCTGCGATGGACAGCGCGAGCAGCAGACCAATGAACGCGGCGGCGCGGGATTCGTCCCTCGAAAGCTTGAGCGGCACAGGCATCCGTCACGGTTGCGGGCGCCCTGCCACGCGATCGTATCCGAGTATCGGCAGCGCCGGGCGCGACGTCAGCCGCCGCGGAAGATCAGGTGCAGCAGCACCGTGCCGACGATGCCCAGCCCGCGCGGGCTGGTGCGCGGCAGATCGTCCTCCAGCGTGTGCCAGTACGCGTTCCCCGGACCGTAATCGAAGTCGATCACGTTGATCGTGCGGATCCCGGCCTGGTTGAGCGGGATGTGGTCATCGCTCACGTACCCGCCCGACTGGCGGACGAACGTCCCGCCGTAGCCCAGCTCCTCGGCCATCCGCCAGACCCGGTCCACGACCTCCGGCGCCCGGTCCTGCGAGTTGCCCTCGACCCGGTAGACCGGGTTCTGGTCCCCGATCATGTCGAGCAGCACCCCGTAGAGCGGCCGGTACCCGCCCAGATCCGTCGCGAAGTGCTTCGCGCCCAGGTACATGTCGGGCTCGCCCGGGCCGTAGTCCTCGCCGTCGACGAAGAGTAGGTCCACGCCGATCGGAGGCGAATGGCGGGACAGGACTTTCGCCAGTTCGAGGAGGACAGCCGTCCCGCTCGCGCCGTCGTTCGCGCCCGGGATCGGCCTGGCCCGGTCCCCTGCCGTGCGCTCGTTGTCCGCCGTCGGCCGTGTGTCCCAGTGCGCCAGGATCAGGACCCGCTGCCGCTCGTCCGGCCGGAACCGGGCGAACAGGTTCGTCATGCGCAGCAGGTTCCCGTCCGAGGCCTCGTGCTCGAACGGCTGAAGGACGAGGGTGTCCGCGTGGGCGCGCAGGTACTCCGTCATCCAGGCCAGCTGCGCGGCATGCCCCGGCGTGCCCGGGACGCGCGGCCCGAAGCCGACCTGTCGGACCACGTGCGCGTACGCGCTGTCCGCGTCGAACTCCGGCGTCGGCAATGTGCCCGTGGCCGAGGCCGTGCCCGGCGTGGGCGTCGCGTTCGGGGCGCCATCGGCACACGCGACGAGCGCGCAGAGCGCGAGGACGGAGAGCGGGGACAGCGGTTTCAGGGTCATGGTCATTGCTTACTCCGGGTACTTCGGCGCGTTCCGTCAGGGGCGAGGCCGGGGGGGCCATGCCATCTCTGCGTTCGCGGTGAGAGGATCAACAGATCATCAACCGCGGAGAGCGCGGAGGGCGCGGAGAACGGAAAATGCACGTTTTTGCGATCACGGAACAGGTCATCGGGGCGGCGATCGCGGTGCACCGCGAACTCGGGCCGGGGCTGCTCGAGTCGGCCTATCAGGCCTGCGTCGCGCACGAGCTGGTGGACCGGGGTCTCCGGTTCGAGCGACAGAAGTCCGTTCCAGTCGTTTACCGTGGCGTGCGGCTCGACTGCGGCTACCGGATGGATCTGCTGGTCGAGCAACAGGTGATCGTCGAACTCAAAGCGATCGAACGCTTCGATCCGATTCACACGGCGCAGGTCCTGACGTATCTGAAGCTCTGCAACCTTCGCGTCGCGCTCCTGATCAACTTCAATGTCCGGTTTCTGAGGGACGGACTGCGGCGCGTCGTGCTCGATCTGCGGGAGCCCCCTGCGTGAATCGTGTTCCGGGGGC
>JBFFZF010000207.1:0-8191 GCA_041568755.1 Longimicrobiales bacterium
AACCCGCCTTGCCGGTTCAGGCGTGCGCGGTCGTCGCGGTGCGCAGGCGCTCGAGTGCGGCGCGCGCCTCACCGTCGTCCAGTGATTGGCTCGCCTGTGCGAACGCTGCCGGCATCGAGGGCGCGGCATCGGCGACGTAGATGGCGGCGGCCGCGTTCATGAGGACGGCAGCCCGCGCCACGCCATGGCGACGACCCTCGAGCACGTCGAGGATGAGCCGGGCGTTGTGGTCCGGTGTCGCGCCCGCCAGCCCGTCGAGATCGGCCGCCGGTTCGGGCAGCAGATCGGCCGGCTCGATCCTGAACGGGAGCAGGTCACCGTCCCGGATCTCGTAGCCCTCGGTCGCACCGATCGGACTGATCTCGTCGAGCCCGGGCTCGCCGTGTACGACGAGGGCCCGGGCGTGGCCCAGTTCGAGCAGCGCGCGCGCGATGAGGCCGACGAGTCCCGGATCGGCGACGCCAACGACCTGCCGGCGTGCGCCGGCCGGGTTGGTGAGCGGGCCGAGCACGTTCATCACCGTAGCAATCCCGAGCTCACGACGCACCGGGGCGACGTGCCGCATGGCGGGGTGCAGCAGCGGCGCGAACATGAAGACGATGCCAGCCTCGTCCAGCACCGCGGCCATGGCCTCGGGCGTCAGCTCGATGGTCACACCCAGCTCGGCCAGCACGTCCGCGCTGCCGCAGCGCGATGTGAAGGAGCGGTTGCCGTGTTTGGCGATGCGCACGCCGGCGCCGGCTGCGACGAGCGCGGCGGCGGTCGAGATGTTGAACGTGGTCACGGCGCCCCCGCCGGTGCCGCACGTGTCGACGAGGTCCTCGGTTTTCGTGGCCGGCACCTGCACCATGACGGCCCGCAGAGCGCGCACCCCGCCCGCCACCTCGACCGGATGCTCCCCTTTGGCGCGCAGGGCAGTGAGGAACGCGGCGGCCTGCACCGGCGTCGTGCGGCCTTCCATGATCGCGTGAAAGAACGCCTCCGCGGTTTCCGCATCGAGATCCTGGCCACGCACGATGTGGCCGAGCAGCTCGGGGAGCGCGGGTCCTTCCGGTGCTGGCGAATCAGGCATGCAGGTGCCGCCCGTCTGATGTGAGCGACCATTGTAGCGGGTGCGCGCGGAAAATCCACCCCCGCACCCTGCATCGTGTGGACAGTTCGCCCGAGCCGGCGGGACGGGGCCCGTCCGCGGCGATGGCACCCACCGCCCGGTCGGTGCGGGCGGGTGGACCCGGTCACCTTGCATGGTCCTGTCCGCGCGCTAAGGTTCCCGCCGTTCGAGCGCCCGGCGCGGGCGCGCACACAACGGACGCACACAACAGCCGACCGGAGCGTGGATGCGGATCCTCGTCACAGGCGCCGCGGGACAGATCGGGACTGAACTCGTGCCCGCGCTGCGCGCGGCGTACGGCGATGACGCAATCCTGGCGACGGACGTGCGCGAGCCGGGGGCGGACGTTCTGGATCAGGGCCCATGGCAGCGTCTGGACGCAACCGACGGCGCCGCTCTGGCCGACGCGGTGCGTGCTCATGGAGCCCGCCTCATCGTGCACCTCGCCGCGCTGCTCTCCGCCACGGCGGAACGCGATCCGCAGCGCGCGTGGTGGATCAACATGTCGACGCTGCAGAACGCGCTCGAAGTGGGCCGTGAGACCGGCTGTGGTCTGTTCGTGCCCAGTTCCATCGCTGCGTTCGGACCCACGACGCCCCGCGATCCCGCACCGCAGGACACGATTCAGCGTCCCACAACCATGTACGGCGTGACCAAGGTCGCGGGCGAACTGCTTTGCGACTACTACTTCACGCGCTACGGCGTGGACACGCGCGGCCTCCGTTATCCCGGGCTGATCTCCTGGTCCGCGCCTCCGGGCGGCGGCACGACGGATTGGGCCGTGGAGATCTTCCACGGCGCGGTCGAGGCCGCGCGCTACACGTGCTTCCTGTCGGCGCGCACACAGCTCGACATGATGTACATGCCGGATGCCGTGCGCGCGGCCATGGAACTGATGGAAGCCGATGGCGCGTCACTGCGCCATCGCAACGCATTCAACGTGACGGCCATGCAGCTCGCGCCGGCGCGGCTCGCGGACGCCATTCGGCGGCACGTCCCGACGTTCGAGATCGCCTACGATGTGGACCCGGTCCGGCAGCAGATCGCGGACTCCTGGCCCGCCCGTATCGACGACCACGCCGCGCGCGAGGAGTGGGGCTGGCGCCCCGCGTGGAATCTCGAGCAGATGACGGCCGACATGCTGCACCACCTTGGCCATGCGCGCGCCTCCGCCGCACGCACGGGCGCAACATCCTGAAAGCCGCACGGCACCGAGCCGGAACGAGGACACCCTGCCGCTGGATCGTTTGCCGGAGACGCTGGCCGCGCACGTGCGCGGGCTGACGGAACAGGGCACGGCCAAGGGCGCCGAGGCCGTCGTCACGGAAGTGCTCCGGCCCGAGGGACGGCGCGGCCCGCGCTTCCGTCTGGCGGGCGAGGGCGACCGGCTGTTCATCCGCATGAACTCGAACAGCTACCTCGGCATGGGCCTCCGGCCCGACGTGATCGCGGCGGAAGAGCACGCCGCGGCCCGATACGGCGCCGGCCCGGGCGCCGTGCGCTTCATCAGTGGCACGTATCAGCCACACGTCGCGCTGGAGCGGCGCCTGGCCGCATTTCACGGCCGGGAAGCGGCAATGATCTTCAGCTCCGCCTACGCCACGTTCATGAGCGTCATCACGCCGCTCACAACGGATGGCACCGTGCTCGTGAGCGATGCGCTGAATCACAACTGCATCATCAACGCGATGCGGCTGGCGCGCCCGCTCGACAAGATCATTTACGACCACCTGGACATGGACGGCCTGGAGCGGGCGCTGGAGCAGGCTGCGGGCCGGGCCAGCCGGGTGCTCATCGTGACGGACGGCATCTTCAGCATGCGCGGCGACCATGCGCCGGTCGACCGGATCGTCGAACTCGCCCGGCGCTGGGATGCCCGGTTCCCCGAGAACGTGGTCGTCATCGTGGACGACTCGCACGGCGTCGGCGCGTTCGGACGCACGGGCCGGGGCACGGAGGAGTACACGGGCGCGCCGCCCTGTGACATCCTCGTGGCGACCCTGGGGAAGGCGCTGGGTGTGAACGGGGGCTACGTCGCGTCCTCGGCTGCGGTGATCGGTTTCCTGCGCGAAACCGCACCGATGTACATCTACTCGAATCCGATCACCGCCGGCGAGGCCGCTGCTGCGCTGCATGCCCTCGACGTCCTGGACAGCGACGCGGGTCGTGCCCTGCTCGACCGCCTGCGCGCGCTGACGCGGCGCTTCGAGGCGGGCCTGATCGCCCAGGACTTCGAGATCATTCCAGGCGAACATCCCGTGGTGCCGTTGATGGTGCGTGACACCGCCCGCACGAAGGCCCTGGTCGACCACCTGCGCCGGAACGGCGTGCTCGCCACGGGTCTGGCCTTTCCGGTGGTCCCGCGCGGGGACGAGGAAATCCGCTTCCAGATCAACGCGGATCACACGGAGGACGATATCGACGCCGTTCTGGAGATCCTGCGCGCCTTCACGGGCTGACGCAGCCCGCCCGCGCTGCGGGGCCCGGCCCTGAGCCGGCGCGGGCGCGGCCCGCACCGCGAGCCGAGCGCGTCGCGGACGGTCCCCGCCGGGCCGTGGTTGACACGCCCTCCCCCAGCCGTAGTTTTCCGCCCGTGAGCACCGCCCCGGACCCGTCGGATCGCCGATTCAAACTCACGCTTCATTACGATGGTGCCGGGTTCCACGGCTGGCAGACGCAGCCGGATGCACGCACGGTGCAGCGCGAGCTGGAGCAGGCGCTCGAGCAGTTGACCACGCGCCCCGCGAGCGTGCTGGGCGCCGGCCGGACCGACGCGGGCGTGCATGCGACGGGCCAGGTCGCGTCCGCGGTGCTGCCGCGCCGGTGGGATGCGGGCGCGCTCGAGCGGGCCCTGAATGCGGTCCTCCCCGCCGACATCTGGGTGGCGGCGGTCGAAGAGGTCGCGCTGGACTTCCACGCGCGGTACGACGCGGTGGCCCGGGGGTACACATACCGGGTGGGAACGCGGGCGGCCGCGCGTTCGCCTTTTTTGCGACGCTGGTGCTGGCCGCTCGGCCACGATCTCGATGTCGATCTGATGCGCGCAGCGGCACGGCGCCTGGTTGGCGAGCATTCATTCCGCGCGTTCGCGCGGAGCGGTCAGCCGGAGCGCGGCAACCGCTGCGTGATCGACCACGCCGCGTGGTCCGCGTGGGCGGATCTCGGCTGGGCGTTCACCGTGCGCGCCAACCGGTTCCTGCACCACATGGTCCGCTACATGGTGGGGACCATGGTCGACGTGGGTCGCGGTCGGCGTCCGCTCGCAGACGTCGATGCATTGCTGGCAGGCGAGTTCGGGGTGGAGACATCACCGCCGGCGCCGGCCGAGGGATTGTGTCTGACGCATGTCTGGTACGACACCGACGAGCTTGCGCACGAGGCTGACACGCCAGATGCCCTGGCAGCGTGGCCAACGGCCATCGGCGGAGGGTCCTGACGTGGCCCGGGCCACGGGGCCGTCGCGCGCGTTCCGGCCGGGCCGCGCCTCGCCAGCAGCGCTCGCGACGCTGGCGCTGCTCGCGGCTGCCGCACCGCTGCTCTGGGCCACATACGGCAAGCGCGCGTCCGGCCGCAGCGAAGCCGGCCTCGTTGCCGGTATGCAGGCCAGGCGCGCCGCCGCGCAGGAGACGGTCACGGAGACACGTCGCACGGCCATCGTGCTCGCCGCCGAGCGCGTGGCGCCCTCTGTCGTGAGCATTCACGTGACCCGTCGCGAAACCGTCCGGCCGCGCACCGTGTTCGAGGAGTTCTTCCTCGGGCCGGGCGGCCGGCGCGAATCTCAAGGCCTGGGCAGCGGCTTCATCATCGACCCGAATGGCCTGGTGCTGACGAACGAACACGTCGTGCGCGGTGCGAACGAGGTCATCGTATCGCTGGCAGACGGTCGCGACTTCCGTGCGGACATCGTTGGCAGCGACGACGTCACCGACATCGCGCTGCTGCGTCTGGTCGATCCTCGCCCGGCCGGGCTGCCGGCTGCGCCGATCGGCCGGTCGGATGACCTCGTCACCGGCGAATGGGTCGTTGCCATCGGCAACCCGTTCGGCTACCTGCTGTCGAATCCTGAACCCACGGTCACGGCCGGTGTGGTGAGCGGTGTCGGCCGAAACATCATCCCGGGCGGCGGTTCACGCGGTTACTATCTGGACATGATCCAGACAGACGCCTCGATCAATCCGGGCAATTCGGGAGGCGCGCTGGTGAACGCGCTGGGCGAGGTCGTCGGGGTCAACTCGTCGATCATCTCGGAAACGGGCAGCTCGGTCGGGCTCGGCTTCGCGATCCCGATCGACCGGGCCATGCGCATCGCGGACGCACTCCGGCGCGATGGGCGCGTCCGACGTGCGTGGATCGGCGCCGAGGTCCGCCCGGCCGCACCGAACGCCGTGGGGCGCAGCCAGCGCGTCGAGATCACGGTCGTCGTGCCCGCATCGCCGGCGCAGCGGGCCGGGCTCCGGCCGGGCGCACTCATCGAATCGGTCGGCGGCCGGCCGGTGCGCAGCCCGCTCGACTGGGAAGCGCGCTGGCTGGACGCACGTGTCGGGGAAATGATGGAAGTCGCGGCCACGGTCGGAGGCGCACGCCGCACGTTCCGCGTCATGCCGCAGGATCTGCCATCCATCACGGCGGAACGCGTGAGCGCCGGCTCCGATTTCACGTTCATCTCGGTTTCGCCGGCGATCCAGGCCGAGCGCAACCTGTCGAACTCGGAAGGCGCTCTCATCGTCGGGCTGTCCGATGCCGCCCGCAATCTCGGTCTGCGCGAGTACGATCTGGTCTTCGAGATCAACCGTCGGCAGATCCGCACGGCGCAGGAGGCCGCGTCCATCCTGCGCCAGCTGTCCGGGACGAACAGTGTCGTGCGCATGTCCTTCGAGCGGCAGGGCCAGTTCGGCTCCGTCTCTTTCCGGATCGGCCGATGACAGTGCACACGGACTCGCACGTCGCGCCCGCCGATCGCCCCGACGCGGTGCGCATCCCGCCCTCGGAGAGCTACGAGAATCCGCTGGTGCGCCGCTACGCGTCGGCCGAAATGAGCCACATCTTCTCCGATGCGTTCAAGTTCCGCCACTGGCGCAGGCTGTGGCTGGCGCTGGCCGAGGCGCAGGCGTCGCTGGGCGTGGAGATCCCGGACGCGGCCATCGCTGCGATGCGCGCCCACCTGGACGAGATCGACATCGCCCGCGCGGCCGAACTGGAAAAGCGGCTCCGCCACGACGTGATGGCGCATGTCCACCATTTCGGCGAAGTCGCGCCCGCCGCCCGCGGCATCATCCACCTGGGCGCGACCAGCGCGTTCGTCACGGACAACACGGAGCTGTTGCAGCACCGCGAAGCTCTCCGGCTGGTGCGCGATCGGCTGCTGTCCTGCATGGCCGCGCTCGCGCGCTTCGCCCGCGCCCAGCGCGACCTGGCCTGTGTAGGCTACACGCATTTCCAGACGGCCCAGCCGACGACCGTCGGCAAGCGCGCCACACTATGGCTCCAGGATCTGCTGCTCGACCTGGAGGAGATCGACCACCGGCTCAGCGGTATGCGCTTCCGCGGCGCACGCGGCACGACCGGCACGGAGGCGTCGTTCCTGGAACTCTTCGATGGGGACGGCACGCGTGTCGATGAGATGAACCGGCGCATCGCCGCATCGATGGGTTTCGACCGTCTCTTCGCCGTCACGGGGCAGATCTACCCGCGCAAGGTCGACCAGGCCTACCTGGCAACGCTGGGTGGAATCGCCGCATCGGCATCGCGGTTCGCGCACGACATCCGCCTGCTGCAGCATCTGCGCGAGGTCGAAGAGCCGTTTGCGCGCGACCAGATTGGTTCATCCGCCATGGCGTACAAGCGCAATCCGATGCGCTCGGAGCGCATCAATGCGCTGGCGCGCCACGTCCTGACCCTGACGCTCGATCCCGCGTTCACGGCGGCGTCCCAGTGGCTGGAGCGTACGCTGGACGACTCGGCCAACCGCCGCATCGCGGTCCCCGAGGCGTACCTGGCCGTAGACGCCATTCTGATCCTGCAGCACAACGTCGCGGCCGGGCTGGTCGTCCGGCCGGCGGTGATCCGCAGACGTCTGGCGGAGGAACTACCCTTCCTGGCAACCGAGGCGATCCTGATGCGCGCCGTGCGCAAGGGCGGAGATCGACAGGACCTGCACGAGCGCATCCGCCAGCACGCGGTGGCTGCGGCCGAGCGGATGAAGGAAGGCGACGGCATCAACGATCTGGTTGAGCGCATCGCGGTCGATGCCGCGTTCGGCCTGGATCGGACCGAAATCGATCAGGCGCTCGACCCTGCGCGCCATGTCGGTCGGGCGCCGGGTCAGGTCGACGCCTTTCTGGATCAGCACATCGTCCCGCTGCTGGAGCGGGAAAAGATCACCGACTCATCCCCGGAGCTGCGCGCATGAAGAAGACTGCCGCCGTCGAACGCACGACGCTGCCCTTCCCGCTCGTCCGGCGCGGCAAAGTGCGCGACGTCTACGATGTCGGAGAGGAGCGTCTGCTCATCGTGGCGACCGACCGGATCAGTGCCTTCGATGTCGTGCTCAACGAACCGATCCCGCACAAGGGCGCGGTGCTGACCCAGATCACGGCCTGGTGGCTGGCCCAGCTGGGCGACCTCGGCCCGGATCACATGATCTCGGCCGCTGCCGACGAGATCGCAGCCGCTGTCCCGGGCCTCGCGCCGTTGCGCGACGTGTGGGAGCACCGCGCCATGCTGGTCCGGCGCACGCGCGTCGTCCCGATCGAATGCGTCGTGCGCGGCTACATCTCCGGTTCGGCCTGGAAGGAGTACCGCGATTCCGGGACGCTGGCCGGTGAACCGCTGCCCGCCAGGCTCGTCGAAAACCAGCGGCTGGATCCACCGATCTTCTCGCCTGCGACGAAGGCCGAGGAAGGCCATGACGAGAACATCACGTTCGCACAGATGTGCGATGCGGTCGGCACGGAGACCGCCACGAAGCTGCGCGACCGCAGCATTGCCATTTACAGCAGGGGTCGCACCATCGCCGAGAAGTCCGGGATCATTCTGGCCGACACGAAGTTCGAGTTCGGCGCGCTCCCCGATGGCACACTC
>JBFFZF010000208.1:0-8170 GCA_041568755.1 Longimicrobiales bacterium
AACAGCCGACGGGGCCCCTCGTGCGTCCGGCCGGGCGGAACCGGGCCGGACCGACGCTCAGTCCCAGGAGTGGATGCGAGCCTCGGGTCGCGCCTGCGCCGCCCGCAACGCCGCGACGGCCCGCACGAACAGATCCACGGGCTCGATGTCGGCAGTCGTCAGATCGCCGACGGCCGCGAACCCCGCCTGCAGCGGGGGCAGAATCGTGTCCTGGCCCTTCGTAGATTCGCTGTTCGGTATGCCCGTGAGGCGCTGCGCCAGGCGACGCGCGCCCGCCGTGTCCGTTCCCGGGGCGATGACGACGAACTCGTTCGGGCCCAGGCGGCCGAAGATGTCCGAGGAGCGGCTGGTCCTGCGCAACAGCTGGGCGATTTCGCGCATCTGCTCGCCGTGCCCTTCGCCCGGGTCCTCGGACCGCTCCACGGCGGTGACCAGACAGGCCAGCGGGCGCCGGTGCCGCGTCGCCTCGGAGGCCTCCTCGTAGATGCGCCGCAGCACGCCGCGCACGTTGTAGAGGTCGGTCTCCGGATCGACCAGGCCGCGGTCCCGCGCGTCATCGGCGTCCATCTTGGCCGTCGTGAACAACTTGGCCTTCAGCACGAGCATCTCGGCGTCCAGCGGATGGCTGAAGACGTCCCAGGCGCCCGCGCGGATCGCTTCGACCTTCTTCTCGCGCGTGAGCGGTTCGGCCGTCGCCACCAGGATGGGTGTGCTCTTGAGGATGCCGGGAGTTTCGCGCAGGGACGCGAGCGCCGTCTTCCACACGACGTCCGGCGGATCGGCTTCGAGCACGACCAGGTCCGGCGGGGTCAGGGCCAGCCGGTCGGGCGCCAGATCGGAGCCCGTCAGGGTTCGAGTATCGAATCCGTGGGACGCCAGGATGCTCTCGAGGGAGCGCACGAGCCACTCGTGCTGCCCCAGGACGGCCACGTGGGGGCGACGCTGCGTCGCAGTAGCGGATTCGGGCACGGCAAAAGCCTCCTCCACGGCTCCGTGGGCGCACGAGTCGTTCGAGCTGCGTCGGAGGCAACCGCGCCCCGGGGATAACGCGACGCACGGAACACCGCGCTGCACGACTCATGCTTGCCGCCGGCCGCCGCGCCGCGGCAAACGCCGGCGGCCTCCCTGCCGTCGGCGTGGTATCGTCCAACCTCAGACTCTACAATGACTTGTATGGGTTCCTGCCGCGCCTCGACCGGGCCGGCCCGGGGGCGGCCGCCCGCGCGGCCGACGCCCGACTGTTGCAGTCCCGTTGCGTGACCGCGACACCCCGGAAGTCAGGGTGCTCCGCGCGCCCGATCCGACGGGGGACAAACGGCGGCGGATCCGGCATTCGCGACCCGGATGGGCACGTTTGCGCGGCGGCACCGAACTTGATGCAGGGGATGGCGAGAGTCAACGATTTTCTTGGCGCCGCGGGGGAAGAGACCCGGTGGCCGAGGCTGGACGGTGGACAGGAACAATGATCTGCGCCCAGTGTCTGAAAAGCCCGCAAGACGGCCGATCCCGCCGTGAGGCGCAGGCGGTCGACCGGCCCATGGCCGATCGGTTGAGCACCGTGCTGTGTGAGCGATGCAACGCCGTACTCTCGCCGGATGACGCCTCGGACCGGCTTCTGCGGAAGCTGGCCGTGCTCGCCGGGTTCGGGCTTGCCGCCGGCGGCGGGCCGATCCTGAAGCCGTGAGCGGGCGGCCTGTACCGGTCGCACCCCGATCGAACGTCGTGGAGGAAGCATGAAGCGTTTCGCTGGCAGCCGATTCTCCGTGGCCTGGGTTCTGGGCCTGGCCGCGTCCCTGGCGGCGCCTGTCTCGGCGCAGACCGGCGACACGGACGGCGGCCTGATGTACGCCACGAGGGCCCAGCTCATGGACCTCCTCGGCCGGCTCGAGGCGACAACGGGCTACAGCGACGTGGTGCGTGAGATCACGAAGGACGAGGCGGAACTCATCCGCTACCGGCTGGAAGAGGGCGACTTCGAGATCGGCGATCAGATCGTTCTGACCGTGCCCGGCAACACCGCCCTGACGGCGACGTTCACCGTGGCGCCCGGCCGGCTCCTGCTGCTTCCGGAAATCCCCGAGTTCCCGTTGCGGGGCCTGCTGCGCAGCGAGCTGCGTGAGGCCCTGAAAGCGCACGTCGGCAAGTACTACCGCGATCCACAGGTCTTCGTGACGACGTCGATCCGACTGCGCGTGGACGGCGAGGTCGGCCAGCCCGGCTTCCACGTCGTGACGGCGGACCAGCGCTTCCCCGACATGCTGGCGAGCGTCGGGCAGCCGGAGCGCACCGCCAACATGGAGAAGATCCGCATCAAGCGAGGCAAGGAGACGATCTGGGATGGCGAGGCCCTGCAGACCGCATTGATCGAGGGGCGGACGCTGGACCAGATGAATCTGCGCGCGGGCGATCTCATCGAGGTGCCGGCCCAGTCGCGGCGGGACATCGCCGGGCTGCTGCGGAGCTTCTACTATCTGATTCCGCTCAGCCTGGCCGTCTCCCGCATCTTCTGATGCCGATCCGGGAGGCCGCGCGCCTCCCGTTGCGCCGACCCGCTCCGGCGCGGAAGTTCCTCGCCGGACCCATCCCGAGGGAGGCGTGCATGAAGCAGCGGTCCCCGTGCGTCACGGCCCTTCTTTGCCTCTTCATCGCGTCCGGCACCGCGGCGCAGCAGATCGACATCCGCGAGTGGCCCGTGCCGTGGGAGAACACGCGCCCGCGCGACCCGTTCGCAGACAGCCGCGGCATCGTCTGGTTCGTCGGCCAGACGGGCAACTACGTCGCGAACCTCGACCCGGCAACGGGTGAATTCAAGCGCTACGAGCTCGAGGCCGGCACGCTGCCGCACAATCTGATCGTCGATGCGCGCGGCGTCTGGTACGCGGGCAACGCCAATGCGCGCATCGGTCTTCTCGACCCGGCGACGGGTCAGGCGCGCATCTTCCCGATGCCCGACCCGGCGGCACGGGATCCTCACACGCTCATCTTCGCGCCGGGCGGCGACCTGTGGTTCACGGTGCAGGGCGGCAACTTCGTCGGCCGTCTCCTGACTGCGACCGGAGAAGTGAAACTCGTCGCGTCCGCAACGCCTCGCTCACGTCCGTATGGCATCAACCTCGATCCCTCCGGCCGGCCGTGGGTCAACCTCTTCGGCACGAACAAGCTCGCGTCCGTCGATCCGCGCACGATGGAGATGCGCGAGTACGAAGTCCCGCGGCCCGGCGCGCGCACGCGCCGCATCGAGGTCACGAGCGACGGGCTGGTGTGGTACGTGGACTACGCGGAGGGTTACCTGGGGCGCCTCGACCCGGCGACGGGTCAGTTCAAGGAATGGCGCACGCCTTCGGGCGAACGAGCGCAGCCGTACGGCATGGAAGTCGACGACATGGATCGACTGTGGTTCGTCGAATCGGGCGTCCAGCCCAACCAGTTCGTCGGCTTCGACCCGAAGACGGAGCGCTTCTTCAGCGTTACGCCCATCCCGAGCGGCGGCGGTACGGTGCGGCACATGATGTTCGATCCCGTGAAGCGGGAGATCTGGTTCGGAACGGACCGTGGCACGATCGGCCGGGCCGTCGTCCCCCGCTGAACGCGACGCGCGCACGCGCCACCCTTCGCCTGACCGGGGTACGGGCCCGTCGCGGTGCGGCGGGCCCGTGCTTCTGCCCGCGCTGCTTCTGGTCTCGCTGGCCGCGTCCGCGCCCGCCTTCCTGCCACGCACGCCGGTGTTGCACCGGACCGGTCCGCCACCGGCACACACGGGTGGTTTCGGCGAGCCCACCTGCCACGCCTGCCACTGGGACAATGAGCCCGGCGGAGGCGGCGGCCGGATCGATATTCGAGGCTTTCCGGAGATCTGGGCAGCGGGCGCGACGTACCGGATCGATGTCGTGCTGCATCAGCGCGCGCTTGGACGCGGCGGCTTCCAGCTGACGGTCCGCCACGCGGACGGTCCACGCGAGGGTCGGGATGCCGGGACGGTGCTCGTTCGCGAAGGCGTCGCCAGCCTCATCTCATCGGAGGCCGGGGTCACCTATGCGCAGCATATCGAGGCCGGCACAGTCCCGCTGTGGACGGATTCAACCCTCTGGCGGGTGGTCTGGATCGCACCACGCGAGGGTGATGTCATCGTACTGAACATCGCGGTGAACGCCGCGAACGATGACGATTCACCCTTCGGCGATTTCGTGCACTCGGCCACCGCCAGCTCGCGGCGGCTGCTCGCGCCTGGCAGCAGCGTGGATCGGATTCAGGTCAGCGATCCGGCCCCGGCCAGTGTCGCACGCGCGATCGACGCGCGCGCCCGCGCTGCCACCAGCTCCGCCGTGAAACCCAGCTCCCGCATCACACGATCGCCCGGCGCGGACGCGCCGAAGCGGTCCAGCCCCAGCACCTCGCCGTGCGGACCCGCAACACCCTGCCAGCCGCGGCGAGCACCCGCTTCCACGACCACCCGCGCGGTCAGCGTCGAAGGCAGGATCGACTCCCGGTAGGGCGATGGCTGCGCCTCGAACAGCTCGAGCGATGGCATGCTCACGACGCGCGCCGCGATGCCTTCCCCGTCCAGCAGCGCCTGCGCCGCCAGGCACAAATGCACCTCGCTGCCGGTGCCGATCAGAATCACGGCGCGTGGCCCGTCCACGCCGTCGGCGATCCCGTCCGACAACACGTACGCCCCGCGCGCGACGCCTTCTGCCACGGACGGCGTCGCGGTCGACCGGTCCAGCACCGGCAGTTTCTGCCGCGTCAGCGCGAGCGCCGTGGGACCATCGCGGCGCTCGAGCGCGATGCGCCACGCCTCGGCCGTCTCCGTCGCGTCCGCAGGACGCAGCACGCGCAGGTTGGGAATCAGCCGCAGGGACATCAGCTGCTCCACCGGCTGGTGCGTCGGCCCATCCTCGCCCAGACCGATCGAGTCGTGCGTGAACACGTACGTGACGGGCAGCTCCATCAGCGCCGCCAGCCGGATCGCCGGCCGCATGTAGTCGGAGAAGATCAGGAACGTGGCGCCGAACGGCTGCACGCCGCCGTGCAGCGCCATCCCGTTCAGGATCGCCCCCATGCCGTGCTCACGCACGCCGAAATGGATCTTGCGCGCGCCCGGGTGCTCGCGCGACAGCGCGGGCTCGCCCGGGATCGCCGCGTTGTTCGACTCCATCAGATCCGCCGATCCGCCCACGAGATGCGTGACCACCGGCGCCAGCGCACTGATGACCGCCCCCGATGCCTCGCGCGTCGCCATCTTGCGGCCCGTCTCGAACGCGGGCAACGCGCGCTGCCAGCCCTCGGGCAGTTCGCCGCGTGCGCCAGCCTCGAACGACGCGGCCAGCTCCGGATGCTCGGCGCGGTACGCATCGAAGCGCGCCTGCCACGCGGCCCGGGCCGCGCCGCCGCTCGCGACACGCGACATGTGCGCGCGCACTTCGGGCGGCACCCAGAACATTTCGTCGGGCAGGCCCAGGCGGTCCTTGGCCTGCGCCGCCTCCTCGGCGCCGAGTGGAGCACCGTGCGCATCCGCCGTGTCCTGCTTGGTCGGAGCGCCGTACCCGATGTTCGTGCGCGTCACGATCAGACTGGGTCGATCCGCTTCCTGCCGCGCGGCTTCCAGCGCTGCCGCGATCGACGCCGTGTCATTGCCATCGGCATCCGTGACGTGCCAGCCGTACGCCTGGAAGCGCAGCGCCGCATCCTCCGTATACGCCAGGTCCGTCGACCCGTCGATCGAGATGCGGTTCGCGTCGTACAGCACCGTGAGCCGGCCGAGTCCGAGGTGGCCCGCGAGCGAGGCCGCTTCGCTCTGCACGCCTTCCATCAGATCGCCATCACTCGCGATCGCGTACGTACGGTGGTCCACGATCTCGTGTCCCGGCCGGTTGTACGTCGCCGCCAGCCAGCGCTCGGCCAGCGCCATGCCCACCGCGTTGCCGAACCCCTGGCCGAGCGGCCCCGTCGTGGTCTCCACCCCGGGCGTCCAGCCGTGCTCCGGGTGCCCGGGCGTCCGGCTGTCCCATTGACGGAACGCGCGCAGCTCTTCCATGGGAAGTTCGTAGCCGGTCAGATGCAGCAGCGCGTAGAGCAGCATCGAGCCGTGTCCCGCCGACAGCACGAACCGGTCGCGATCCGGCCAGTGCGGGTCGCGCGGATCGAAGCGCAGGAAACGCGTCCACAGCACGTGCGCCATCGGCGCCGCGCCCATCGGCATCCCCGGATGCCCCGACTTCGCGGTCTCGACCGCGTCGACCGCCAGCCCGCGGATCACGTTGATCGACAGCTGATCCAGCGCACTGCCGGCTTCGTTCGCCATCGGATGGTTTCCTCTCGAATTTGAAGGTCTGTCCGTGCTGTTCGAGCACGATTCGGCCGGTCGTCGGCCGCGGGGATTCTCGGGGTCCGGCCACGCCCTGTCAAAACCGGCCGCCTGCCGGCCCAGCAGCGGTTCGGAAACCCTTGCGGACGGGCTTTGCCGGCCACAGTCTTGGTGTTCCGGCAGCGGCACGTCCGTGCCTGCCGAATCCCGTGCCGCGAGTCGACGCCCGCCTCGTGCCGGGAATCCCTCTTTGTTACCTGATGCGACGCGTGCGGCCATGCGGGCCGCGCGCTCGGGCAGCCGGTGATCGGCGCCCGCCGGACCATGGCCGGCGAAGCACCTGTGTCCACGCTCCCTGCGCGACCCCGGGAGTGACGGCGCCGGTGACTCGGGCCCGGCCTGTCATCTCACCAAAACCGAGGAGGGTTCCATGCATGACGTCAGAAGGAGGCTCCCCGCCGTCCTCATGCTCGCGCTGACGACGGCGCTGTTGCAGGCGTGCAGTGAACGGACCCCGGTCGGTCCGGCCACCGAGGCGCCCGGCCAGGCGTTCTCGATCGTGCCCTGGGAGTACACAGACCAGCACGTGATGCTGTTCACCGATGCCATTCCGGCCGACTTCGAGGCCACCGTCCTCGCGGCGGGAGGCACACTGCGGGCCGCGTACCCCGAGATCCGCGTCGCGCTGGTCCGGGGTCTTTCGGAAGAGGCGGCAGCCGCCGCCGCGGGCGACGCCGGCATCGCGGCGAGAGACCTCACCGTGCAGTGGCTGGCGGACCCGTCCGCCATGCTCGCCAACATGACGACGGCCGACCCGACGGGCCATCCCGGGAATCCGGCGTCCGCATTCTTCTTCCCGTGTCAATGGAACCTGGCGCAATGCAACGTCCCGGGCGCATGGTCCCAGGGTCACGTCGGGGACCCCGGCGTGAAGGTCGCCGTGCTCGACACGGGCACCGATCCGTTCCAGCTGGATCTCGCCGGCCAGATCGACGTGGCACAGAGCGTGTCCATGCTGTCCGGCTCGCCCTGTGGTGCCGTCGATGTCGGCACCATCTTCGACTTCCACTTCCACGGCACCTTCGTCTCGGGCCTCGTCGCCGCGAAAGGCATCGGAATCTCCGGCGTCGCGCCTCACTCGAAGGTGGTCGGTGTCAAGGTGCTGAACTGCGCGGGTGGCGGGAGTTTCGGCGATGTCATCGCCGGCATCATGTATTCCGCCGGCCTCGGTGATGTCGACGTCATCAACATGAGCCTGGGCGCGGGCTTCCCGAAGAATCTGCCCGGCGCCGGGACGCTCGTGGCCGCCATGAACAACGCGGTCAACTACGCCGGGTCGCAGGGCAAGCTGGTCGTGTCGGCGGCCGGCAACGCGGCCCTCGACATGGACAAGGACCGCAACATCATCATCGTGCCCGCCCAGTCGGGCAGCGGCATCGCGACCTGGGCCGGCGATGTCAACGGCAACCTGGCCCCCTACTCGAACCACGGCGTGTCCGGCACGTGGGTCGGCGCGGGCGGCGGTGCCGCCATCGATCCGGTCCCCCTCCTGCCGGGCTGCGTGCTGCCGGGCTTCGGTCAGGGCGGCATCATCTCCACCTGCTCGTCCTTCGTTTGCGGCGGGACCAACGTCTACCTCTTCAACGGGACCGGAACGAGCTTCTCGGCACCGCTCGTGGCCGGCGTGGCGGCCCTCGTGGACGGCAAGGCCGGCGGGTCGAGAAACGGCGGCCAGCTCAAGACGATCCTGGCCAATACGGCCGACGACCTGGGCAAGAAGGGAACGGACAACCTGTACTCCCGCGGCCGCGTGAACGCGGCCAGGGCCGTGCAGTAGCGCGTCGGAGGGGTGGGGGGGGGGGGGGG
>JBFFZF010000209.1:0-8167 GCA_041568755.1 Longimicrobiales bacterium
AGCGTGCGCAGCAGCCGTGCCTCCGCGATGCTCCGCGCGCGTTCGACCTCGCCGTCCTCCACGCCGTCCCGGGCGACGGCGCGCACCTCGGCCGCGATGGCGGCGGCGGCATCGAGCGCGTCCGCCGGCTCGGTCACCGCACTGACGCCGAACACGCCGGTGTCCCGATGCGTGGCGTTGCGCGCGCCGATCTGACTGGCCAGACCCGGTTCGCGCACGCCCCGGTACAGCCGTGACGCGCGGCCCTGACCCAGCACGACCGCCAGCACATCGAGCAGCGGCGTGTCCTCGTGCAGCGGGCCGTGCGTCCGCCAGCCCCACTCCAGCCAGGTGCGCTGCGTGTCCCCGGACAGCTCGCGGAACCGGAACGCGCGGCGCGCCGGCTCGGCCGGTCCCGCAGCCGGCGCCCCGCCCTGCGCCCGCAGTGCGCTGTACGCTTCTCTGACACGGATCAGCGTCTGCCCGACATCCACATCGCCCGCGACGACGAGCACGGTGCGCTCCGGCCGGTACGTGCTGCGATACCAGTCCAGAACATCGGTGCGTGTCAGCCGGGACAGTCCGTCTTCTGTGCCGATCCGCCAGCGGCGCAGCCGGTGCGCATCGAACATCGTCTCGTACAGCGACTCCGCCGCCACGGCCGCGGGCGAGTCCAGCTTGCGGCGCGCCTCCTGAAGGATCACGCCCAGCTCGCGCGCCAGCTCCGCCTCGTCGATCGTGGAATGGAGCAGCGCATCGGCCTGCAGCGCGAGCGCACGATCGGTCGCATGCGATGGAACGACCGTGTAGTAGAGGGTCCGGTCGTAGCCCGTGCTGGCGTTGAGCACGCCGCCCAGCGCCCGGGTCTCACGGCCCAGGTCGCCGGGCCCGAGCCGCGGCGTGCCCTTGAAGAACATGTGTTCGAGCACGTGGCTGATCCCGGTCAGCGCGTCCGGCTCATCCAGATATCCCGTCCGCACGTGCGTCACGATGGCGACGACGGGTGCGCTGTGATCCTCGCGGATCACGACGGTCAGCCCGTTGTCGAGCCGCTCGCGGTGCGTGGGCAGGCCGGACAGCGCGTCGGTCGTCATCCTGGCAGGTTACACGAAGGGACGCCGAAACGAAACACGGGCGTGTCCCGGCGGCGATGCGCGCCCGCCCGCATCGGCCCGTTCGGGCCGGCCGCCGTTGACGGCCCGGTCGCGCCGATGGCATGATGCGGCGCCCGAACCGCGACGGAGGCATCATGCTCGTCTTCCTGGACGGCCAGTACATCGATCAGTCCGAGGCCCGCGTATCCGTCGAGGACCGCGGCTTTCTCTTCGCCGATGGGATCTACGAAGTGATCCGCATCTACGACGGGCGGCCGTTCCTCGCGGCGCCGCACCTCGACCGGCTGCGCCGCGGCCTGGACGCGACACGCATCGCATCGCACGCACCCGACTGGCTGCTCGACGTGACGCACCGCCTCATCGCGGAAAACGGACTGCAGGACGAGGATGCCATCGTCTACATCCAGATCACGCGTGGCGCGGCGCCGCGCCGCCACGCGTTCCCGCCGTCCGGCACACCGGCGACTGTCTTCGCTGCCGTGCGGCCGTACGCGCGGCCGGCAGCGGAACTCTTCGAAACGGGTGAATCCGCCATCTCCACGCCGGACACGCGCTGGGGCCGCTGCGACATCAAGTCGATCGGTCTGCTGCCCAATGTCCTGGCCAATCAGATGGCCAAGGAAGCCGGCGCCTTCGAGGCGCTGTTTGTCCGCGACGGTGTGCTCATCGAAGGCTCGCACTCCAACCTGTTCGGTGTCATCGGGGGCGAGGTCGTGACGTACCCGGCGTGCAACTACATCCTGGGCGGCATCACACGCGATCTCGTGCTCGATCTCGCCACTCGCCTGGGTATCCCGGTGCGCGAGGGTCCCATGTTCGTGGATCGGCTCGAGGATGTGGAAGAGCTCTTCCTGACCGGCACGACCACAGAAGTGCTGCCGCTCACGCGCCTCGACGGCCGGCCCGTCGGTGACGGCCGCGTGGGCCCGGTCGCACGCCGGCTGCAGCAGGCGTATCTCGAATCCATACTCGCCGCCAGCGGAGCCCCGGCGCACTGACGGGCCGGCCCCGATCGCCATGGACGCGCCGCTCGGCGCCCAATACTTTGCCGGCGGACGCGCCGACTGGCCCTGAAAGACCGGGCCCGGACGGCACCGGCGCCACGCACGAGTCGCACACGAAAGGCGGACACCATGAGTCGTTCCCTCAACAAGGTCATGCTGATCGGCAATGTCGGCGCCGATCCCGAGATCAAGATGACCGCCTCGGGCACCAAGCTGGCCAAGGTCTCGCTCGCCACGAACCGCACGTACAACGACCGGAGTGGACAGCAGCAGGAAAAGACCGAGTGGCACCGCCTCACGTTCTGGGACCGCCTGGCCGACCTGGTCGAGCAGTACGTGCACCGCGGAGATCGCCTCTACATTGAGGGCCGCATCGAGTATTCCCAGACGGAGGACGACCAGGGGCACGCCCGCTACTGGACGGACATCGTGGTGCGGGAGATGGTGATGCTGGGGTCGAGCGGACCGTCCGCAGGAGGCGCCGACTTCGATCAGCAGTCACGCCGCCAGCCCGCCTCGAGCGGCGCCTCGCCGTCCCCGTTCGACGCGGACGACGACGACCTGCCGTTCTAGCCGTCAGGGCAGCGCCCGGCGGGCCTTCGCGCTCTCCCGCTCGGCGGGCAGAGGGACAGGATCGATGACTTCGAGCTCGGCGGGCACGAACATGCGCACCGTCGGCTCGCCGTCGAGCTGCACGCCCAGCCGTTCATCCGCATAGTCGCTCGCCACGACAACGGCGCCGGTGCGCCCCGCCAATCCCGGCTCGAGCGGCAGATCGCCCTGCCGGATCCGCACGCGCGTCCCCTCGGGCAGGCGGGCCTTCGGTATCGCCATCCGGTCGTCCTCCATCACGGTTCGAGCCGCGCCCCCTCGCACGCGGCGCCGCTACTTTCGCAGCGGTGACCCCGTGCCGCAATCCCTTGCACGGGCACCGGACGCCGCCGATATTGGCGCCGCACCACGCACCTCGAGAGGACGTCATGGCCCGTGGAGGACCCCAGAATACCGCAGCCCTCGGCGCCGGCTTCGGCGTCGGCATCCTGTGGGTGCTGATGGCCGTCACATCGCTGTGGAGTTCCGCGCGCGGCTACGCCAACGATCGCGCGGACTGGGGGCTGGCCTGGGCACTCGTCGGCGTGCTGCTCCTGGCGGCGGGACTGTCGGCGATGATCGCGACGTGGTGGCACCTCACGCGCGTCACCGGATCGGATCACTGACGCGGCCGCACCAACTCGCGACCTACTCCTTCCACAGACCCAGCAGCTCCGCCTCGTAGCGCGACGGCGCCGCGCGGTACCCCACTTCCCACTCTTCGAACGTCGGCAGCGGCATACGCTCCGCCAGCACGTCCGTGACGCGGGCCACGATCGCGCGGAACGATGCGATCGGCTCCGGCGGGTCCTGCGCGGCCGCCTCCAGCAACGAGGCGCCGCCACGCTCCGTTCCCGGCGCGTGCGACGCCTGCTGGGCCAGCTCGTAGATCTCGTCGGGCGTCAGCTCGAGGAAACGCTCCGCCAGACGCGCCGAACACCAGTCCAGGTATTTGGCGCGTATGATCCGATCCTCGAGAGATCCCGAACCTTCCGATGCTCGCGTGTCTGCACGCGGATCTATGGCCAGCTCCCGGTACCGGTCAGAGGGCGAACGCGCCAGATCCCGCCGGCCGCGCCCCGTCACCGCCGATCCGCCACCACCCCACCGTTTCCAGCCTACTTCCGCCCGCCGAATGGCGTCAAGTACGTTCCCTGCCGTCCGGATCCTCAACCGCCGGGCCCGCGTCGCCCGCGTCGCCCGCCAGCTGGTCGTAGATCGCCCGCCGCGTGACGGCGTACATCACCAGCCGGCTCAGCAGCTCCGGATCCCTGCGTTGCACTTCCTCGACTTCTGCCGCGACCGGCCGCGGGAGCCGGACGCTCAGTTCAACGGCACACGTTTCCCACATAGGATTGGCCCCGGACCTCCGATTTTTCGTGAGTGTTGCGCGCGAGGAAGGGCAGGTCTCCGTCGACCGCGGCGCAGGACCGCCCGTCAGCAACGCCGCCAAGATAGGTCGCGGAACGGTCGCACGTCAAGCATCCAGTGTAAGCGCAACGCGCGCAAACTCTTAGCTACATCGCATTGCAGCACAACGACTTGCGCGATCCCTTGCGCACCGGCCCGACGCAGGATTCGGACGCTTTTCTGCATCCCGGAAAACATCCGTTTTGCGCGCGGAATCGGTTTCGGCACGCGCCTTTCGCACGTCGGCTGCAGCAAAACCAGGCGGAGTGCGGGGGCGGGAAATGTGCGAAAACGGGTGGCGCAACGCGGCGCGTTCGCCGGCCACTTCGGCTTGACGCTGGGCGGGCGAACACATTAGCGTGAGCCGAGTGCGCTGACGCGCGATTCTCACTCTGGACAGATCGAGAGCCGTCCTCGAGGAGCCCGCCGGGTGTCCTCCGCTCGAGCCAGGACGGAGGAACACGGTGGGCTCGACGATTCACCGAGACGATACGAAGGGAACGCGTCCGAGCGCGTTCGATCCGGGCGAAGGCGTGAGCCGTTCACGCTGTCGCTCGTTTCTGTTTCTGGACCGGGGCGGGGTCCGCTGGACCGCGTTCATCGTGACGTACCAGCGCTCGGATGACCCGTACTGGCGCGGCTATTTCGCGTTCCGCTGTGCACCGGACGCGGAGTCCGAGCTGGTCGAGGTGCGCACGGCGGACCTCTTCGTCGAGGAGACGGAGCGCGAGGTGGACGAGCGCGCGCGCGGCCTGGGCCGACCGCTCGTGGCGGGGCTGCTCGACTCGGCGGTGGACACGGCGGAACGGAAGCGCGGCCCGACGCCGGATGTGCAGCGCTGGTTCCGGGAGATGCTGGCGCGGCGCGCGGCGGAGCATGCGGCGACGCCGGGCGAGGCGCCGACGTTCGAAGCGGCTTCGACGCCGTCGCTGGCCGAGTTGCGCGAGTTGTACGAATCGTACCGGCTCGACCAGGTCGCGCACTGGATCGCGCTGCTCGACAGCGATGATTTCCGGGAGTTCGTCGAGATCCGGCTGGACGGGCGGCGCATCGACTTCCACTCACGGGACCGGTTGCAGATGGCCATGACGGTCGTGCAGGACATCGAGCGCCGCCTGCCGCTGCCGCCCTTCGAGGTCTGGGTCGAGGACTATCTGGCGCATCCCGAGGAGTACCGCCGCTACGCGCAGGCGCTGCACGGCGAAGGCGAGCTGCCTTGAGCGCTGCTGCCGCAGGGACGCACGGCGGCCGGCCATGGCTGCTGATTCTGCTGATCTTCTTCCCCATCGCCCTCGTGCTGGAGTACGTCATGCACGCGAGCGGGCTCGCCATCTTCGCGGCCTCCTCGCTGGCCATCGTGCCGCTCGCCGGGCTCATGGGCCGGGCCACGGAGCAGCTGGCGGAGCGCGTGGGCCAGGGGATCGGCGGGCTGCTGAACGCGACGTTCGGCAACGCGGCCGAGCTCATCATCGCGATCATGGCGCTGCGCGCCGGCCTCTACGACCTGGTGAAGGCCTCCATCACCGGCTCCATCATCGGCAACATCCTGCTCGTCTTCGGCCTGAGTGCCCTCTGGGGCGGGATCCGCTTCCCTACGCAGACCTTCAACAGCACGGCAGCCTCGCTCGGCGCCACGATGCTCATCCTCAGCGCCATCGGCCTGGTCGTGCCGGCCATCTTCCACCTCGTCGCCGGCGGCGGCGGTGCGGCCGATCTGCCCGAAGGCATGCTCAGCCTGGAGATCGCGGTCGTGCTGATGGTGACGTACATCGCGAGCCTCATCTTCGCGCTCAGGACGCACCGCCACCTGTACACGGGCGCAGCGGCGGAGGCGGTCGAGCGGCAGGAGGTCCACGGCACCACGCGCGGAGCGCTGCTTCTGCTCCTCGCCTCGACCGTCGGCATCGCGCTGATGAGCGAGGCGCTGGTCGGCGCGGTCGACGAGGCGGCCGCCGCCGTCGGCATGAGCGAGATCTTCGTGGGCGTGATCCTCGTCGCCATCATCGGCAACGCGGCCGAGCACTCGAGCGCCATCCTGCTGGCCGGCAAGAACAAGATGGATATCTCGATCAACATCGCGGTCGGATCATCGATCCAGATCGCGCTGTTCGTTGCGCCGCTGCTCGTTTTCCTGAGTTATGTCATCGGTCCGCAGCCCATGAACCTGGTGTTCACCACGTTCGAGGTCGTGGCCGTGGCCATTGCCGTGGGCATCATGGGGTTCATCGCGCTGGACGGGCAGTCCCACTGGATGGAGGGCGTCCAGCTGCTCGCCGTCTACATCATCCTCGGCATCGCGTTCTACTTCCTGCCCCACTGACCGCGCTCACCCGATGCCCAGATCCACGGGCACGGGCGACTCGCCGGTGTAGTCGTAGAACCCGCGTCGCGTCTTGCGTCCGTGGTAACCCAGCGTGACCATGCGGCGCAGCAGCGGCGGCGGTGCGAAGCGGGGCTCGCGGTATTCGTCGAACATGATCTCCGCGATGGAGTGCAGCGTGTCGATGCCGACGAAATCGCACAGGGTGAAGGGACCCATCGGGTAGCCGGTGCCGAGCGTCATGCTGCGGTCGATGTCCTCGATCGTGGCCAGGCCCTGCTCGAGCCCGCGAATCGCATCGAGCATGTACGGCACGAGCAGCCGGTTCACGATGAAGCCGGACGTGTCCCGGGCCTCCACCGGTTCCTTGCCCAGCGAGCGGGCGAAAGCGGTGGCCGTCTCGAAAGTGGCTGCGCTCGTCGCGATCGAGCGGACGACCTCGACCAGCTTCATGACCGGGACCGGGTTGAAGAAGTGGAGTCCGACGAAGCGATCGGGCCGTGATGTGGCCGCGGCCATTGCGGCGATGGTGAGCGAACTGGTGTTGCTCGCGAAGATCGTCTGCGGGCCGCAGGTCCGGTCGAGGGATCCGAACATCTCGTTCTTGGCCTCGAGGTTTTCGGTCACCGCTTCGATGACGATGTCGGCGTCGGCCAGGTCGTCGAGGCGGGTGGTCATGCGGATCCGGCTGAGTGTGGCATCGCGATCCTCGGCGCTCATCTTGCCCTTGTCTACCGCGCGGCCGAGGCTCTTCACGATCGCGCCGCGCCCCTTCTCGGCGAACGTGTCGTTGATCTCGCGTACGTGCGTGTCGTAGCCCGCCCGGGCGCAGATTTCGGCGATGCCGCTGCCCATAAGACCACAGCCCAGAACGGCGACTCTGCGAATCGGTTGTTCCATGTTCTCGTCGTCTCCCCGTCGGTTCAGCTGCCCAGCAGCTTCTGTTGCAGACGCTTCCGCCACGGCGCGGGCGGTGGCTCGAGGGGCTGGCCGTGCTCGGCACGATCGAGCAGCCCGTCGAGTTCGAAGCGGGCGCCATCGAGATGCTTCTTGAAGGCGGCACGTGACGCGGCGAACACGCCGGCCAGCGTGCCCGTGAATCCAGTGGCGAACGCGACCACCTGCGAGGCCACCGTGAGCGCGGAAGGCAGGTCCGCGAAGGCCAGCCCGACGGCAGCGCCGCCGCCGACGATCAGGCCGGCCGCGGCCCCGCCGAACCAGCTGGCCTGGACCGCCTCCCGGCGCTGCTCGCTCACATCCAGCGCGATCTGGACGTGCGCCTTCGTCTCCTCGAGCGGCCGCACGCTCACGACGACGCGCCGGGCCCGCGCCAGGAAGTAGCGGCGGCTGGGCCGGGTCAGCCCGCGCGCGAGCGCGGAGATCGTGTCCTCCGCCGGCATCAGGAAAACGCGGTGCGGACGGCGACGCACAACCTGCAGGTACTCGCGCGTGCTCAGGTAGTCCTCCATCCGACGCAACACTTCATCCGCGCGGCCGGGAACGGCGCGCGACGCGGTCAGGATGGGATCGGGAAAGAAGCCGCCCCGGTCACCGGTTTCCGGGTCCATCTCGGGCAGCTCGAAAAGCGCCTGCCGCACGTGGCGCGCAGGCAGGCCGACTTCCGTTGCGATGCGGATGACCTCGTCCTCGGAGAGCAGCTCGTCGGCGCCTTCCTCGGCCTCGCTCGCGGACAGTTCGGCGGCCCGGCGCATGATCGCCTCGAAATCGCGACGCGTCAGCGCCCTTCC
>JBFFZF010000210.1:0-8136 GCA_041568755.1 Longimicrobiales bacterium
CGGCGATCTCTGGGTTGCGACGATCGGTCAGGCACCGCGACGGCTGACCGACGACCCGTGGGTCGAGACGCATCCCGACTGGTCGCCCGATGGCTCGCGCCTGCTGTTCTCTTCCGACCGCGCCGGCAGTCTGGACCTGTGGGTCCACGACATGCGCTCGGGCGAGCAGCGCGTACTGACGCGTGACCCCGGCGGTGAGGTGGCGGGACGGTGGTCGCCGGACGGTGCCCGGGTCGCCTTCCTCAGCGCGGGCGGACAGGTCATGCTGGCCGACGTCGCGACCGGCGTCATCCGCACGCTGCACCGCGGACAGACGGCGCCCACGCTGTTCGCACCCGGCCGCCCGACCTGGTCACCGGACGGGCGGACGCTCGCGGTGACCGTACTGGAACGCTACTCGGGTCGGTTCCGGGAAGGCACGTCGCGCCTCCTGCTGCTCGACGCTATGTCCGGTGACGGACGGCTGGTCGATCCGGTCCCGCACCACTCGATCGGGCGGCGCGAAGACGACGGGCCGGTGTGGTCACGCGACGGCAGCCGCATGGCGTTCGTCATGGATGGCACGCTCTGGGTCCAGCCCGTCACACGCGCCGGCGACCCGGTAGGCGCGCCGTACCGCGTCACCGATGAGCTGGCCGACGCGCCCAGCTGGACGGCCGACGGCCAGCGCATCCTGTACCAGACCACGGATGGCCTGCGGCTGGTTTCTCTGCTCGACGGCCGGAGCGAGGCCATCGATGTCGGTCTGACGTGGCAGAGAGCGCGTTCGCCGGAACGCGTGGTCGTGCACGCGGGCCGCATGTTCGATGGGCGCAGCGCGACGGCGCGCCGCGATGTCGACATCGTGGTCGAGGACGGCCGCATCCGGGAGATCCAGCCGCACAGCGCCGCGCTGCACCGTGACGTACGCGTCGTGGATGCGTCGCGCGGGACGGTGATGCCCGGGCTCATCGACATGCACGTGCACCTCGCCGATGAGGCCGGCGAAGCGCTGGGGCGCACCTGGCTGGCCTACGGCATCACGACGGTGCGGGAACCCGCCAGCAATCCGTGGGAGGCCGTCGGCCGGCGCGAGGCGATCGAGTCGGGCACGCGCCTTGGCCCGCGCATCCTCTCCTCCGGCTACCCGATGGACGGGTCACGCATCTACTACTCGGGCATGAACTCGATCGCGTCGGGCCCGCGCCTCGAGCGCGAGATCGATCGCATCGCCGGGCTCGGCCTGGATGTCGTCAAGACCTACGTGCGCCTGCCCGACCCGCTGCAGCGGCGTGCCGTCGAACTGGCACACGCACGCGGGCTGTGGGTCACCTCACACGAACTCTATCCGGCTGTCGCCTACGGCGCCGATGGCGTCGAACACATTCGTGGCACGAGCCGGCGCGGCTACTCGACAAAGATCTCCTCGTTGAGCCGCAGCTACGGCGATGTCGTGGCGCTGCTGGCCGCATCCGGCATGACGATCACGCCCACGATCGGGATCCAGGGCGGCTTCGATGTCATGCTCGCCACGGATGCTACGCTGCTCATGAACGATGCGCGGCTGGCGCTCTTTCCGGAGGCCCTCGTGGCCGGTGCGCGGGCGCGCGGCGCGAACGCGGCGCGTGATCTGCGCGCGGTCCAGGACCGCGTCGCCCCGCAGGGCCGTCTGCTGCGTGCCGTGCTCGATGCGGGCGGTCGTATCGTGGCCGGGACCGACGCCCCGATCATCCCGTTCGGGATGAGCCTGCACGCCGAGCTGCAGGCCTACGTGTGGGGCGGACTCACACCCGTCGAGGCGCTGCGCGCGGCGACGTCCGTCGCGGCCGACGCGCTCGGCGCCGGCCACGAGATCGGCAGCATCGAGGCGGGCCGGATCGCCGACCTCGTCGTCGTGGACGGCGATCCGCTGCGCGACATTCGCGATGCGCGCAAGGTGCGTTACGTGGTGCGCGGCGGCAGGGTCTGGGCCATCGATGAACTGCTGCGCCGGCCCGGTCCGGCGACGGATGGAGCACCCGCCCGCTGAGCGACGCCAGCCGACGGGAACGGAGCATGGGTCAGCGCACCAGATCGATCCTGCAGCGTGCCGGCCGGACGGTGCGCGACGCATGGCTCATCGCCGGCCTGACGCTGCTGCTCTTCGTTGTGCTCGAAGGTCTTTTTCGCCTGCAACGGGTCGTGCGCTTCGGCGTTCAGGGCGCGGGCCCTGCAACCCTCGCGGCGGCCGGCGGTGAGGGAGCGAGCGTAGTCTCGCGCCGGTTCGATCCGTACCGGGCCTGGTGGCCGGACCCCGCGACGTCCGCGCTGATCAATATCGATTCGCTGGGCCGGCGCTTCACGCCACAGCCCTGGCTCACCGCACCCGCTGCGCGTCGCGTTCTCATGCTGGGCGGCTCGACCATGTGGGGTTGGACGCACGCGGACTCGACGACGATCCCGACGTTCGTCGCGCGCGCACTCCACGACCGCGGGCTGCAGGGCGTCGAAGTCGTCAACCTCGCGCAGTCCACGTACAATGCGACCCAGGAGCTGATCACGCTGCTGCTCGAGCTGCGGCGTGGTGATGTGCCGGATGTCGTCGTGTTCCTGGATGGCCACAACGAGGTCTCCACGGCATGGGCCAGCGGCGTCGCCGGCGCGATCGCCAACCAGCACCTGGCCGAACAGGCCTACCGGCGCGGACGGCGCGGCTTCATGGAGGAGCTGATCGGGCTGGGTCGGCATTCCGCGCTCGTCACCCGCATCGCGCAGGCCGTGCTCGGCCCGGGACCCGGTGCCGCACGACCGGGCCCGGAGATCTGTCCGGACATCGCGCGTTACCACGCAGGTCTGGCCCGTTCCGCGCGGGCCTGGGGTGAGGCCTTCGGCTTCGCCGTGGCGTACTTCTGGCAACCCGTGCTCGCGACGACAGAAAAACCGCTCACCGATCGCGAGCGGCAACTCGAGGCGCCCCCCGGCTACCGCGAACTGCTGCGCGCCTGCGCGGCGGCGACCGACGCACGCATGGCAGAAGTCGACGGGCTGACGTACCATCCGCTGCACGGCATCTTCGACACCGACACGGCCACGGTGTACACCGACGATGTCGGACACCTGACCCGGCACGGCAATGCCGTCGTGGCCGAACGCATCGCCGAGGTCATCACACCGTGGCTGCTCGCCCGGGAGGCCGACGCCGGGAGGTGACCAGGATCAGAAGATCGTGTAGATGAACGGCGCGAGCGCGGAGCCCTGCGCCAGCACGAGCAGCGCGCCGATCAGCACCAGCACCAGAATGATGGGCAGCAGCCACCACTTCTTGCGCATCGGGTACGGCTGTAGAGCGGAACGTCCGGCAGGGGTCGCGCGGTTGCTGGCGTGAGCTCAGGGTCAGCCGGTCCGCGAGCACCGGCAGGGCGCGACTTGTGAACCTTGTGATGGACACGCGCTCCGTACGATCGTTGACGTACACGCTGTCACGCCGGGTGGCGGCGCCTGCACGAGATCGCGAGGACGCCCATGTGCCGCACGGATCGTTGGGTCATCGCATTGATCCTGACCGCCGCGGGTGCGGCCAGGCTGGCCGCCCAGCAGACGCGTTCGCCGGACGTCGTCCGCATCCCGGACACGCCGGCCTGCGCCGCGTGCCGGATCGAGCTGGTGAAGGTGTTCACGATCGGTGGGGCCGATGGGCCGGTGCCGTACAACCGGCCCGTCGCGGCGGCGCTGGACAGCGAGAAGCGCCTCTACCTCAGCATGTACACCGTGACGTACGAGGTCGCCGTCTTCGACTCGGCGGGCCGGCATGTGACGACCATCGGCCGGCGTGGGGCAGGCCCGGGCGAGTTCTTCAACGTGACGCATCTGGTTCCGACGCGCGCCGGCCTGCTGGCGTTCGACGATGCCGCCGCCGCGGTGACGCTGCTCTCGTGGGATCTCGAGATGGTGGAGCGGAAGCCGCTTCCGGCGAGCCCGATTCGAGTGCTCGCGCACACCGGTGGCTCGTTCGTCTTGAACGCACTGGTCGCGACCGCGGACCGTATTGGTCAGCCGCTGCATGTGGTAGGAGATTCGGGCCGCATCGACCGCTCGTTCGGCGACAACGGCGCGCCCTTCACCGGGCGGCAGAGCCTGGCCATTGTGCGTGCGCTCGCTCAGGCGCCAGGGCAGCAGACGATCTGGGCGGCGAACGTAACCGACTACATTCTGGAGGAGTGGACGTTGAGCGGAGAGCGCCGCCGCCGATTCGAGCGGGACGCCCGCTGGTTTCCGCATGTCGTTCAGAATCGAGACCTGCCCGAAGCCATCCTCAAAGACATCCGCTTCGACGAGAGCGGCCTGCTGTGGGTGCTGGTCAATGTCCGCGACGAACGCTGGCGGTCCGTGTGGTGGTCGACCGCGCCCGCCAGTTACATGATGCGGCCGAGGTCAGAGGCGGAGGGCAACGCGCTCTGGGACACACTGGTCGAAGTCATCGACGTGCGCCGGGGCCAGCTCATCGCCCGTACCAGAGTCGATCCGAACGTGCTGTTCGCCGGGCCGCGGCGCATCCTGGCTTACGAAGAACTGGCCGACGGCACCCCGGCAATCACGCTGTGGGAAGCCCGTCTGATCACCCCGACTTCCGGGGGTGTTAAATGAAACGCGTGCTGCTGTTGCTGGGTCTGACGTTCGTCGCGGGCGCAATGTCGCCGGGCGAAGTAGTCGCGCAGGAGTGTGTCGAGTGCAAGGACCTGGGTACGTCGTGCCAGTATGGCTACCACATGACGACGATCTTCAACCCGCCACAGGGTTACACTGGTCCTGGGCATGCGCTCCTCTGTTGGCCGGGATTCTGTGATGCGAGTTACGATGGTCACCAGTCGGGCTGCGGGTCCGACGATCTGGATGAGGAGCAGCGCGCGATTGCGGCCCGCGCTGTGGACCTCGTCTACCTGGCGGTGAGCGCGGGTGATGGAGACCTGCTCAGATGGCTCATGGACCGTCTCCCGGAGAAGATCCTGTACGAGCCAGCGAGAGCGTCGGTCCAGATCGCCGGTTGTCACAGCGATACTCGTATCGCGAACATCCCGATCCATGACGCCCGGCTGGCATCGATCGCCGCAGGGCTGACGGCACCCAACCAGCCGTAGAGAGTACGGAGGGAGACGCCGGTGAGGCAGCCGGCATCTCCCGGACTCACCCCTTCCGCCGCACTCGGCTGATTCTTGCAGGTCGACTCTCCCGGCGCGCACATCGCTTCTCCCAGCACGACAAGTTGAGTCGGTTCCTGGCGCCCCTGGTGGCCGTCATGGTCAACCGACCTGCTCGAGACGCGACAGTACCGGTGCTGTTGACGCGGCCCTCCGGGGGGGGGGTAGATTTCGAGTTACCTGCCCCCGGCGTCACGCCCCGCGCGGGCGTAACGGCCTTGTCACTCCACTGGGTTGTCCTGTCAATGGCCGAGCCGAGCCTCTTTGTGCTCACGCCGCCATATCAGGCATTCGAACCGCTGGGCCACTTCGGACGCCTCAGCGCATGGGTTCCCAGCCGAGGGGCTGTGGCCGTGGTTCGTGCCGACGGCGAAGATGCCTGGACGGAGGTCCGCACCGCGATCAACGATGTAGCTGACAGCGTCCCTTTTGCTCCAGTCGCGTTGTGGACGGACGGACCGTCTGGACCGGCGGTTCTCGCCATGGCGCAAAGGGCACGGTCAGCCGGCGCACGAGCAGTCATGGTCGGGCCTGTGCCGGACGGCGACGCGCTCCGCCGGGATCTCACCGACATCGACGCGTTTCCTTCACAACTCGCCGACTGGCTGCGCCGGCGCCGGCCGGGCCTGTCGACGGATCTCCTGCAGTGCGTGGCAACCGTCGCGCGGGAAGCGTTACGGCATCGTCACCTGCGGGGCATGCTCCAGGCAACGGGCGAGTCCGAGTCGACCTGGCGCGATCGCTTCGAGCGGGGTGGCATCGGTCGCCCAGGACAGTGGTATCGCGTGTGCCGGCTGCTTGGCATCGCCGTGACGATGCAGGCTGCCCCGTCATGGACAGTTGAGGCCGTTGCGGAACGGTACGGGTTCTACGACGCAGCCGGACTGCGTCACGCAATCATTCGCACGCTTGGCATCCGTCCTGCGGAAGTTCGGGCAGCACTGGGTTGGGAGTGGATGCTCCGGAAGGGACTGGTCTGGTTGGAACACCGCGGTGCCTGATGGGGCATCCGAGCAAACGGAAGAGTCCGGACGGGGCTGTCTGAAGTCATCGGCGCCGCCGGTCATCGGGCGATCCCGGCACCGTCACCTGCCGCAAGGCGCTTCCGGGCATTGACCACGACACGTGTGGCGCGCGCTGAGTGCGTCTCCGACCCGCCACCAGAGCGTTGAGACGGGCCCGTCGTCGATCGACAGGAAGCTTGGCCACGGGTCACGGATGAACGGAAGAAGAGCGGGAAGCATTGGGGATCACTGCCAGCGCAATCGATTGGGATGTGCTCCCAACACGCACGCGGTGAACGCGATCCGACGCGCCCCGGAAGAGAACGCCGAGGCGCGGCGGCGCCGGTCGCGTCCGTGCCGGACGCGGCGCCGGCTTCAGAAGATCGTGTAGATGAACGGCGCGAGCGCGGAGCCCTGCGCCAGCACGAGCAGCGCCCCGATCAGCACCAGCACCAGAATGATGGGCAGCAGCCACCATTTCTTGCGCACGCGCATGAACGCCCACAACTCGCGAAACAGGCTTCCCATGAGTTTCTTCCCGCTCAGAACTGTCGCCTGAGATCACTGCGTGCACCCGCGCCGGACTCGCCGCGCGGGATCCAGTACCCTCCATCCCGTTCCTTGTGGCGGATCGGGTTCCCGCCGGCCAGCCTGCGCAGCAGGCCGATCGGCGTGATCACGACGAACCAGACGATGCCCAGGAAGATCGGCGTGGTCACCCGGGACAGCGCGTGCGCAAAAGCCATCCAGCCCCGCTGCACGGGACCGAGCCGGTCCGGCACGAGGGCTCCGGCTGCGCCCAGCAGGCCGCCGATCGCGCCCGCGATGGTGGCCGGCGTGGTGTGACCTCGCCACAGCAGCAACGCAGCCAGCGCGAGGAACGCGGGCGCCAGCGTGAACCCGAACTTGCGGCCCTCGGCGCGCGTCAGTCGAGCTGGAACTCCTGCCGCCAATCTCCCTCCTCCTGCCATTCCGGCTGCGTCTCGCGCGTCAGGAAGTACGGACCCAGCACGAGACAATCGATGTGTGTGCGCATGAAGCAGCGGTACGCGTCCGCGGGCGTGCACACGATGGGCTCGCCGCGCACGTTGAACGACGTGTTGACGATCACGGGACAGCCCGTTCGCTGCTCGAAGGCAGCGATCAGGTCGTGGTAATCGGGGCTCGTCTCGCGGTCGACGGTCTGGACACGGGCGGAGTAGTCGACGTGCGTGACGGCCGGGATATCCGAGCGCGGCACATTGAGCTTCTGGATGCCCCACAGCCCGCGCTGATCATCGGACATCGCGATCTGCCGTTCTTCCTTGACCGGGGCGACGAGCAGCATGTAGGGCGAGTCGGCGTCCAGCTCGAACCAGTCCGAAACACGGTCGCGCAGCACGCTGGGTGCGAACGGCCGGAACCCTTCGCGGAACTTGATCTTGATGTTCATCGTGGCCTGCATGCGCGGGCTGCGCGCATCGCCCAGGATGCTGCGCGCCCCGAGCGCGCGCGGCCCGAACTCCATGCGGCCGTTGAACCAGCCGACCACCTTCTCGTCGGCCAGCGCATCGGCCGTCCGGGCCAGCAGCGCGTCCCGATCGAGCCGCTCCCACGACGCGCCGATCGAGCGCAGGTACGTCTCGATCTCTTCGGGACTGAACGCGGGGCCCAGATAGGCTCCCTGCATGGCGTCCCGGCCGGGCGTGACGCGACGAGGCTCTTTCCGTTCGCGGTGCCAGGCGAGCAGCGCGACGCCGAGTGCACCGCCCGCGTCGCCGGCGGCCGGCTGGATCCAGATGTTCTCGAACGGGCCCTCGCGCAGAATGCGGCCGTTGGCGACACAGTTCAGCGCGACACCGCCCGCCATGCACAGGTTCTTCGAGCCGGTCTCCCGGTGCGCCGTCCGGGCCATGCGCAACATGACTTCCTCGCACACGACCTGAACCGAGCGGGCCAGATCCATCTCGCGCTGTGTGAGCCTGGTCTCGGGTTCACGC
>JBFFZF010000211.1:0-8083 GCA_041568755.1 Longimicrobiales bacterium
GTCCCTTCCCATGCCGGGTCCGGCGACAGCACGTACGGCTGCCGCGTCGCCGACGGTTCACGCGCAACTGCGGATGTTGCAGTCGAACTGCCGACGGCCCGCGCGGAACGTGATCGCGCGCTCGGCGCGCAGAAACTCAATCGTCGTGAACGGCAGTTTGTGGGACTCCTGCGACGTGTCCGTGGCCATGCTCCGGCAACCGGCGCGGAGAGGTCAGGGTCGCGTCAGGATTGCAGTCCCGTAGCCCGGCTGGCCGGGCGGACAGTCCGGATCCGGCCGGCCCGCCAGATAGGCGCGCGCGCCGGCCGCGTCCTGCACCCGGGTCAGCGCGGACGTCCGCGCGTCGAAGAAGAACAGCCGGTCGTACGGGTAGCGCTCGATGAAGCCGTAGATGTCGGTCACGACGGCATCGTCCTCGACGGTCAATCGGGGCGTGACGACGTCCGCGCGCAGCGTCCGGTGGCCGGACAGGATCGAGGCCGCGCCCACGATGTCCCACGCGGACTCGAACACGATGGCCGGGCCGCGGTACGGGCAGATGCCGTCGAGGATCAGGGTCGCACTGTCCGGCAGCGTGGCGAGCGGCTCACGCAACTGCTCCATGATGCGCTGCTCCTCCCCGTACGCCTCGATCCAGTAGCCCGCCGTGTAGCCGTGCAGGACCGTCCCGCTGCCCGCGAGCAGCGCGATGAGCCCTGCGAACACGTGGCGGCGTGCGCGGGGCAGCAGGTGCGCGAGTCCGCCGGCCGCGGCCACGAGCACGAGCGCGATGCCGGCCGACCACGCGAGGGACACGCGGTTGCCGATGCCCGTCGCCGTGACGTTGATGTTGCGGTTGGTCAGGAAGATCGCCGTGCCGAGCAGGAAGACCGCGGTGCCGGCCGCGGCCGTGAGCACCAGTGCGCGCGGCCGCAACCCGTCCTCGCCCGCGCGCGCGACAACGATGAACACGACGATGGCGAGCGCGGCCGCAACGATGAGCACGAGCGGTCCTGTTCGTGTGGCGACGCCCAGCGCGGTCCACGGCAGCGCGAAGCCGAGCGGGCCGAAGCCCAGCGCGGCAATGTCGGCGAGCGTGTCGGCATACCAGCCGAGCTGGTGCGTGAACGGTGCGGACTCCGCGCGCACCGTCGTCATTGCTTTGAACGCGAGCAGGGCCGCGAACGTGCCCAGCGTGATCGCCTGACCGGTCCACAGGGCGCGACGTGTCCCGCTGCCCGCGCGCCGGTGCTGAAGGACCGCAAGGACCGGCACGAGCAGGAAGAACGGGATGAACACCTCGTACGCCAGAATGCTCACTGCCATGGCGAGCAGCGCGCCCAGCTTGCGCAGCCCGCGGCCCGCTGTGGACGGCGCGGTCACGGCGCCCAGTTCGAAGCGCAGGCTCAGGAAGCACGTTGCTGCGCTGAGCGAGATCTGGCCCGTCGCCATCCAGAAGCGATCCGCGCTGAAGTGCGGCAGCGTCGCGTAGACCAGGGCCGCGCCCAGCGCCACGGCCCGGTCCGCGCCCAGCGCGCGCTGCAGGCCGAACAGCAGAACGAACGAAGCGACGAGCAGCCCCGTGATCGCCAGCTGGTAGCCCGTCGGGTCGAGCCCGAACAACCGGTACAGCACGACGAGCAGCGCGAGTTGCACGGGCCGCATCGCGGTCCACTCGTCGTGCAGCGCGGCGAACCTTCCGGCCAGCGACGGGTCCGGGCTGTGCGCCATGGTCTGCAGGAAGTTCCAGTCATCGCTGTAGAAACCGATGCGGAACAGCCACGGGACGGCGACGGCGATGGAGACCAGGGTGACCAGAGCTGCGTCGAGGCCGGCCTCCAGGGAGCGCTGTCGGCCGTCGGCCCGCGGCCCGTGAGTCACACGCCGCCCGATCCGGCAGTGGACCGCACGCGCACGCCGTCGGCGAGGGCGGCGGATGGGAAGAGGATGACGGCATCGCCCTCGCCCAGGCCGGCACGGACCTCGGCGGCGTCACGGCCGCGCGGACCCAGTTCGACATCGCGCAGGCGGGCGCGGCCGTCCTCGACGACGAAGGCCTGCCACGCCTGGCCGCGGCGGAAGAGCGCGCTGGTCGGTACGACGAGCACGCGATCGGCCTGCCACGTGACGATCGCGGCGGTGACGCGGTAACCGGAGCCGAGCGCGGGCGGCGCGTGCAGCAGATCGCCCACGATGTTGACGCGCTGCTCCTCGACGCCGAGCGCGGAGACTTTCGTGAACGCGGCCGGCTCGACCAGCCGAACCACGGCCTCGAGCGGGTCGTCGCCGCCCCAGCCCGTGATGAGGACCGGGTCGCCGGGCGCGACGCGCACGGCATCCTCGGACAATACGTCGACCACGATCTCGAGCCCGCCGACATCGGCCAGCTCGACGAGCGGCGTTCCGGCCGGCACGACGCGCTCGCTCTCCTCGTGCACGCGGAGCACGCGTCCGGCCACGGGCGCGCGCACGTCGACCCTGCTCGTCGCCTCGCCCGTCGCGCCGAGCAGCAGCGCGCGCGCCGCGTCGACCTCGGCATCCGCCGCGCGCAGTGAGGCGCGTGCTCCCTCGAGCGAACGGCCGGCGGTTGCAGCGGCCAGGGCGGCCTGTTCGACGAGTTCGCGCGTGAGCCCGCCGGTCTCGAACACGCGCTTGCGTCGCTCCGCCTCGCGCACCACCTGCTCGTGCTGCGCCGCCAGCTGTTCGACGCGCGCAGCCGCCTCGCTGTGCCGGGCTTCGGCCGCGGCGATGCGTGCGCGCGTCGCGGCGATCGCGCGCGGGTCTTCGGGGACTGGAAAAAGCCGCGCTACCGTCGCGTCCGCACTTACCGTATCGCCTTCCTCGAGCGTGATGCGTGCGAGCCGGCCCGTGACCGGTGCCGCGATCGTGTAGCGATCGCGCGCGCGGGTGCGGCCCTCCTCCTCGATCGTGACGCGCAGCGTATCGTAGTCGACTGTAGCCACGTCGACGTCGAGACGGACCGGCCGTGTCATGATCAGGACCGCAACCGTCACGACGACCGCCGCTGCGGCGATCCAGAGCAGTTTGCGTTGCCGGGTCATGTCCGGTTCACTCTCGCGTCTTGAGAACGGCGATCAGGTCCAGCCGGTCCAGCCTGCGACGCACGATCCATGCGCTGAGCGCGGCCGAGACCAGTACACCGAGACCGGACCACAGATACGTGCGTGTGCTCACGATGAACGGAATCCTGTACGTCTCGTTCTGCAGCGAGGTCACGAGCGCGGCCGACAGCCCGTACCCGATCAGCCAGCCGAGCGGGATCGCGACGGCGGTCAGGATGGCCTGCTCGCCGAGCAGCAGGCCCGCGACCTCGCGGCGGCTGAAGCCGAGCACGCGCAGGCTGGCCAGCTCGCGGCCGCGCTCGGACAGCGCGATGCGTGCGCCGTTGTAGATCACGGCCACGGCGATCAGACCTGCGAAGAACAGCAGGAACCCGATCGCGATGTACAGACTGTCGGCCAGCTGCGCCTCGAAAGTCTCGAGCATGGTGCCGGGCGAGGCGACGGCGGCGACGGCGGGAAGGCGTTTGATCGTCGCGTTCAGGGCCGCCCGCTCCTGCGGCTGCACGCTCAACCACGCGCCCGACACGGTGCGGCCCTGCCCCGCCAGCCGGTGCAGGGCCGGAAGCTCCATGTACGCGGACAGACCGAGGAAATCCTCGACGACGCCGGCCACGCGCACCGGACGCACGGGCCGCGCGCCCTCGAGGACCTCGACCGTGAGCGTGTCGCCGGTGCGGACGCGCAGCACGTCGGCCAGCATGTCGCTGAGCACAATGCCCTCGGGCGGAAGCGGCTGGATGCCGCCGCCGAACGTGACGATGCGGCGAAGTTCCGCGCCCGGCGCAATGCCGATGATGCCGACCTCCCGCTCGAGGTGGCCGGCGCGCAGCCGCACGGCCACCGCCCGGTACGGTTCAGCGCGCGTGACGCCGGGCAGACGCTGCAACGCGAACCGCACGTGCTCCGGCAGCGGCCGGTGGAACGACACACTGAGATCCTCGCGCTGCGCGACGCGGAACTGCAGGTCCATCATGTACGATATGCCGTCGAACATGAACAGCCCGATCACGAGGATCGCGACGGAGAACGCGACGCCCACGGCCGACAGCATGCTCTTCGCAGGCTGGCGCTCGATGTTGCGCAGGATCATGCGGCCGGCGGCGGGCAGAACGCGGCCCAGCGCGATGCGCTCGAGCGGACCGGGCCTGAACCGTGCCGGCGGCTCGGGCCGCATCGCCTCCGCAGGCGGCAGACGGACCGCGCGCCGGACCGCGCCCAGCGCGCCCAGCACGGCGGCCACCGTGCTCACACCCGCCGCAATGAACACGAGGGTCCAGCTCAGCCGGTAGCGCAGCACGGGAAAGTCGAAGTAATCGCCGTACAGCCGGACCATCGCATCCCCGGACCACGCGCCCAGTGCGGTCCCCGCCAGCGCACCCAGCACGACGGGCACCAGCGCGAACTGCAGGTAGTGCAGCCCCACCTCGCGGTCGCTGTATCCGAACGCCTTCAGCACCGCGATCTCGGTGCGCTGCGTCGCGATCAGCCGCCCCATCACCAGGTTGAGCAGGAAAGCGGCGATGCCGAGGAAGATCGCCGGGATGGCCGTGCCCATCACGCGGTTCTGATCCAGCTCGCTCGTGATGATGCTGTGCGAGAGCTGGCGGTCCCGGCCGTACGCGCCCAGGCCGCCCCACGGCTCGAGGACACGGTCCACCCGGTCGAGCACGGCCGCTTCATCGGCGCCGGGCGCGAGCGTGAGCGCAACGTCGTTGAACGCGCCTTCCATGTCGAACGCCGGCGCGAGCACCGACTCGGCCATCCACAGGATGCCGTACCGCTCGTCCTCGGGATACAGCGCGCCGGGCGGGACCGCGTAGGTGTGTTCGGGCGACATCGCCCAGCCGGCCACTTCGAGCGCGCGCAGCCGGCCTTCGATCACGGCATGCAGCGTGTCCCCCGGCAGCAGCCCGTTCGCTTCCGCGAAGTTCTTGCTGAGGATGACCTCGTCGGTGCCGCCCGTGACCCAGCGTCCGCGCGTGAGGTGGATGTCGTTGAGCAGCGCGCGCCGGCGGTCAGGCACGGAAACGAAGCGGCCCACGGCCGGCACGTCCAGCCCGGGCACATCGAGCGTGGCCTGGAACGTGACGCGCGTCTCGACGCGCCCGACACCCGGGATCTGCTCGAGGCTGCGACGCAGCGACACCGGCGCGCGCTCCACGTTGGCCCACACGTCCGCGAACCGGTAGTCTCGGTAGTAGAGATCGCGCGAGAAGAGCAGCGACTCGTAGGTGCCGCGCATGGTCACGACGGTCATAACGCCGGTCGCGACGACCAGCCCGATCGAGATGTTCTGGCCGCGCAGCCGGCGCACCTCGCGCAGCAGCTTGCGACGCAGGGCGGTCACGGCCGCCTCACCATGCGATGTCCTCGATCGCGGCCCGCTGCGCGTTGCGCTCCACATCCACGATCTGACCGCTGCTCATGCGGATCACCCGGTCGCCCAGGCTGGCGATGGCCGCGTTGTGCGTGATCACGGCCGTCGTCGTGCCCGTCTCGCGGTTGACGTGCTCGAGCGCGGCCAGCACCAGCTTGCCGGTCTCGAAATCCAGCGCGCCCGTCGGCTCGTCGCAGAGCAGCACCTGCGGCCGCTTGGCCACGGCGCGCGCGATCGCGACACGCTGCTGCTCACCGCCCGAGAGCTGCGCCGGGAAATGGTCGAGCCGCTCCGTCAGGTCGACCAGCGCCAGCGCGTCCTCCGGCGTCATCGGGTCGTCCGCGATGTCGGTCACCAGTGCGACGTTCTCGCGCGCGGTCAGGCTGGGGATCAGGTTGTAGAACTGGAAGACGAAACCGACGTGCTGCCGGCGGTAGCGGGTCAGCGTGTCGATGTTCGCGCCGCTCAGCTTCTGGTCGCGGTACCAGACCTCGCCGCTCGTGGGCACGTCCAGCCCGCCCAGGATGTTGAGCAGCGTCGACTTGCCGCTGCCCGACGCGCCCAGCAGCACGACCAGCTCGCCCTCGTACATCTCGAGGTCGACCGAGCGCAGCGCGTGCACCTCGACCTCGCCCATGCCGTAGATCTTGGACACGCCGCGCGCGCGGAACACGACCCGGCCCGATGCGGCCGGCGCGAGCGCGGAGCCGCGCGCCTCGCTCACGGGCCACCGCCCGCGCCGATGCGGATGCCCAGACCGAGCCCGCCGGACGGCGTCACGACGGGCCCGACACCCAGCGCCTCCTCCTCGTGCAGCCGGATCACCAGCTTCGCCACCGCCCAACCGTACGCCGCGCCCAGCAGGACGTCCGACGCCCAGTGCTGCTCCGAGATGATGCGCTCCCAGGCACCCGCGGCCGCGACGCTGTAGACGAGGACGGTGACGGGCGCACGGTCGGCGTGATGCGCAAGCACGGCTGCGACCTGGAAGATCGTCGACGCGTGGCCACTCGGGAACGATGTGCCGCCCCCGATCGCGAAGTGACGAGCGCCCCGACCATCGTGGGGACGCGAGCGGCCCACGACCTTGTTCACGCCGCCGCGCATCAGCCCCGCGATCCAGTGCGAGTAGAGCAGCTCCGTGAACAGACGCTTCGGCCGGTCCCAGCCGACGGCCCACGACGCCACCGCCGCAGACGCGTACCACACGTTCGTGTTGCCCATGAGCCCGACCGGCTCGACGAATTCGCCGACATCGCCGAACTCGTCCAGCACCGCCACCTCACGATTGCGCAGCGCCGCCCGCGTGATGTCCTCGTCGAACACGAACAGCACCGCACCGGTCGCCAGGAACCCGCCCGTGACCAGCCAGTCAGCCCGGTCCATGCGCGCGGGCCACGTCAGCGTCAGCCAGGCGTCCCGCCCGAAATCGACAGCCGTGCCCGCGAAGTCGTGCAACGGCCTCCTGGCCCCGTCCCGTCCGTCCGTCTGGACCGCGCTGTCCGCTCGCGCGATCGGCCGCTGGACACTGCCGGGCGCCTGCGCGTGCACGCCAGCCGCAGCACCCGTCGCAATCACCGCGAGCAGCCCAGCGGCAGCGATGCGTCGCACGCACCGGCTGGGCCGGCGCGCGACGCTGCCGCAACGGGCCCGGATCATTGCGCGCCGCGGGCTGGAGTCCCGCCCACGGCCCGGTACCGGAAACAATCGACGACGTGATCGTTGACCATGCCGACCGCCTGCATGAAGGCGTAACAGACTGTCGGGCCTACGAAACGGAAGCCGCGCTTCTTCAGCGCACGACTCATCGCCTGCGATGCGTCCGTCTGCGCGGGCAGCTCCTTCAGCGACTTCCAGCGGTTGACGATCGGCCGGCCCTCGACGAACGACCAGAGCAGTGCGTCCAGACTGCCGAACTCGTCCACCGCCTCGAGTGTGGCACGCGCGTTGGCAATGGCGGACTCGATCTTCAACCGGTTACGCACGATCGCCGGGTTCTGCATGAGCTTCTCGACACGCCGCCTGTCGTAACGCGCGACGCTTTCGACGTCGAAGTCGTCGAACGCGGCGCGGTAACCCTCGCGCTTGCGCAGGATCGTGATCCACGAGAGCCCGGCCTGCGCACCCTCCAGGACCAGCATCTCGAAGAGGTGCCGATCGTCGTGACTGGGCACGCCCCACTCCTCGTCGTGGTACTTCACGTACAGCGGATCCGTCCCCGCCCACGCGCACCGTACCTTCATGCCCGCCTCCGCACACGACCCGGGATCGTGGCCTCGATGCGCCACGCCAGCCGGTCGCGCAGCTCGGCCGGCGTGCGCCACGCGATGTAGTTGTACTGTCGCGTGTCGAAATGAAGAGCATCGACATGATCGGCGTGGCACGTCCAGATGACCGGGATCCCCAGCCCCAGCGCGAAACCCGCCTCGAAGTACACGCCGCCACGGTTGCCCGTGAAATCGGCGACGAGCAGGCCGCTGCGACGGATCTCGGCGATGATCCGGTCGTCGATCTGCTCGTTGTACTCGAGCACGTCCATGCGCAACGGCCGGTAGCCCACCGCCTCGAGCGCGGGCCGGAAACCGTCCGCCCAGGCCCCGCTGAGCGTCGCGTCGAACCACATCGCCACGAACGCCTGATCGGA
>JBFFZF010000212.1:0-8015 GCA_041568755.1 Longimicrobiales bacterium
GGACGTCCAGCGCGAGCGCGACGTGGAGCCGGCCGTGTGCGGAGAAGTCGGTCGGCGACGCGAAACGGACATCGAGCGCGAAGCCGGCACCCGATGCACCTTCGCCGACGTGCGCGTCGACGTGGCCGGTGAAGCCATCGTCATCGATCGTGAAATCGATGTCGCCGCCCGCCTCGCCGAGCAGCTCGACCTGGCCGGACAGTTTGAAGTGCCGGCCGGGGATCTGCGCGCCCAGACTTCTCGCATCGAACGTCGCCAGCGAGAGGAAGGGGCCCTGCGCGGCGGCGTGGACCGCGTGCCTGGAGCCACGCGTGCCACGGGCGATGCGCAGGATGCCTTCCCAGTCGAGCGCCTCGCTCGCGTTCGCCTCGGCGAAGAAGCCGCCCGTCGGAGTGGGCTCCCCGTCGAGCACGAGGGTGAACGCGAAGTCGCCGATGCGCAGCTGGCCGTCGAGGCGGAACCCGGCGGGCATCTCGAGCTCGCCGATCTTCACGGCGGCCGGGCCGGCCACGTAGAGCTGGGTCTCGAGCGAGACGTGCAGGCCGTCGGCGTGCTCGCTGATCTTCCAGGTCCGGACGAGCGTGCGGTCGGTCACGTACCAGATGCGCGGTGTCGGCGCGGGGTACGGGTGCGTGACCGTGCACGGCCCGGGCAGGCCCGGCAGACTGGTGCCGAGCGCCTCCAGCAGCGCCGCATCGGCCTTCACCTTTCCGACGGCGTCATCGAGCAGCTTCGCCACCTCCATGCCCAGAGCCCTGGTGATGGGCACGCCGTACAGCCCCGACTCCGCGACCGGCTTCGGCAGCGAGACCGGTGTGCCGGGCGGCAGGAACAGGCCGGCGATCCGGCCGAGCGTGATGTCGCTGAACGAGCCGGCGAGCACGGTCGAGCCGCTCGTCGAATCGAAGAACAGCGCGAGCGAGCCGTCGAACCCCGGCATGTCGACCTGGCCCGCGATGCCGAGCGTGGGGATGCCCTCGAGGTCGATGCCGAGCACGAGGGCGACATTGGACAGATCGAAGTGCTTCACCCCGAACGCGTCGTGCCACGTGCCCTCCATCGTCGCGGCGCAGTAGCCGCCGTTCTCGTCGAGCGTGACCGAGACCGTGAAGTGCAGCGTGTCCCCGTGCACGCGCACATCGAAGACGCCGCCCGCCGCGACGTACAGCTTCGCGCCCTGGTAGCCCATCGTCAGCGTGATGCCGCGGAACGTGACGAAGCCGGTGATGAGCTCGAACTCGCCGTCGATCGCTGCACTGATGTCGACCGCCGTGAGGTCGGCCGCGAGTTCGGCGGCGATCGTCGCGTGATCCACGTGGCCGTCGAAGATCGTGCGGTTGACCCAGTCGAGCCGGACGCCGGCCATGCCGCCCTGCGTGAGGGACAGCGTCGACGCCAGCCTGATCCCGCGCAGCACCTTCCCGTCGGGGAGCGGGATGTCGATGTGGCGGAAGCCCGGCTGGCCGTCGAACGAGGACAGCACGAAGCCGGTCCCGGAGAAGCGGAGATCGTCCAGGCCCTCCAGCGCCTGGCTCAGCGCGGAGAGCCGCCAGTCATCGGGCAGCTGGAAGCCGAGTGCGGCCTCCCACGCGCCGCCGATCTTCTGCACGAGCAGCTCGACCGTCCCGAATTCCACGGCGGCGGTCCGGACGTCCGTCGCCAGGTCGACGCGGTACGTGGAACCATCCCTGACGAGATCGATGTCGGCGTCGTCGAGAGACAGCGACCGGATCACGTCCGGGATGGGGATGAACGACGGCACGAACTCCGCGAGCACATCGCCGATCGCGAGCGGCGGCAGCTTCGCGTTCAGTTCGACCGGTCCGGCCAGGTCGTCGCTCAGGTGCAGCGTCACGCCGAACAGCCCGGCCCAGCCCTCGATGCGCCCGGTGGGCTTCGCGTCGGCGGCCCGATCGGTCTTCTCGATGTGCAGCAGGACGGGGCCGACGGCGAGGTCGGCGTGCCCGGCCGGGATCCGCCAGGGCCCGCTGATGCCGGCGGTCATCGCGTACGCGGTGCCCGGACCGACGTGCATCTCCAGCGTCGTGATGGCGGGCAGATCGGCCGGGATCGACGGCATGAACGTGCTCGCGAACGTCGAGAGATCGACGACGTGGCCGCCCTCGAGCTGCGCGATGACAGTCTTGTCGGTCGCCGTCGTCACCCGGAACGGGGCACCGGCGAACGTGAGTGTTCCCGTGAGCGCGCCGTACGGCTGTGCGTGGCCGAACGGATCCGCCACGAGCAGCGTCAGCTCGACACCGCTGACGACGAGCCTGCGATCCGCGAGCAGGTCCCAGTCCTTCGCCCCGCCGATGCCCGCGGCGATGAGATCGACGCCGGGCGGATCGAGATCGAGGACGAGGATGACGTGGTCGAGTCCGAGGCCGGTCGTGTCGAAGAGCCTCGGGCCCGGCACCCTCTCGAGGATGGCGTCGAGCCTTCCGGGCAGCAGGCTCCCGACGTCGCCGATCCCGCCGATCCGCCTGGCCGGCGAGACGGTCAGGAAGAGCTTGCTCGAGTCGAGCGGCAGCGAGCCGGTCACCTCGACGCCCGTCTCGCCCTTCCCGACGCGGATGCGCAGAACTGCAGCGGATTCGACGTGGCCGTCCTGCGCGGGACCCGCGACGAGGCCCAGCGACGTCTCGGCGCGGAACTCGCCGCCCGCACCGACCGTGAACGGCGCCGACTCGATCGCGACGGTGGACGCGCCGTCGTGTCTGTCCACGCCGCCGTGCAGGGCGATGGCCGCCGCCGCCTCCGGCAGCAGGCCGCGCAGCCAGCCGAGCGGCTTGACGTCGCTCTCGAGATCGAGCGTGCCACTGAGCGTCAGCGCACTCGTCGCCTCGGACCCGCCGCCGGATCCAGCGGAGGCATGGCCGGGCGAGCACAGCGTCGCGGACGCGTCGCGCAGCGTGACCGCATCCAGGCTGCCGCCCGCGATGTCCGGTGCGACGTCCTTCAGCTGCCAGCTGCCGTCCGGTCTGATGTCCAGGGCGGCCCGGGCAGAACCGTCCGAACCGACGCTGAACGTCGCACGGACGCCGGCGGACTGCGTCGCCACCGGCCAGTTCATCGTGCCGGCGATCAGGACCGTGTCGGCCCCGTCCGTTCGATCGTGCACGCGGACGTCGAGCGTCCCGCCCGGCAGGAACTCGCGGAACAGCCGCGCGAGGTCGGGCGAGTCGAGGGTCGTCGGCCCCAGACGCAGCACGCCCCCGGAGGTCGCTGCCGTGAGTCTCCGCTTCAGCTCGTCGAATGAAATCGGCATCTCGTCGTTTCCCGGCGGCGCGGCCGATGGCAGATGAAAACAAGTCAGCGACGCGCGACCCAGCACGCGTCGCTGACCCGTTGACCGACGTCGGATGTGTTGTTGGCTCAGTCCGCAGCGACCTCGGCGGCCATACCATAACGTGGCGCGCCGATCGCCTCGGCCACCGGCTCCACACGCACGCCGCAGTACTTGAACTCGGGGATCTTCCCGAACGGATCGAGCGCCGGGTTGGTCAGCAGGTTCGCCGCGGCCTCGACGTAGCAGAACGGGATGAAGACGGCGCCGCGAGGCACACTGTCGTCCCGGCGCGCCATCGCGACCAGTTCGCCCCGCCGCGTCGTCAGACGGATGCTGTCGCCGGTCCCGATCTCCATGGCGTCGAGATCGCCGGGATTCACGCTGACCGTGGGCACGGGCTCGAGCGCGTCGAGCACGCTCGCGCGCCGCGTCATGGCGCCCGTGTGCCAGTGCTCGAGCACGCGGCCCGTGATCAGCACGAACGGGTACTCGTCGTCCGGGTGCTCATCGCCTTCGGCATGCCCGTACTCGGCGGGCACGAACTTCGCCCGGCCATCGTCCGTCGGGAAGTCCTCGATGAACACGACTTCCTCGCCCGGGTCGCCTTCGTTGCGGCACGGGTACGTGACCGAACTCTCGCGATCGAGCCGTTCCCACGTGATGCCGGCGCAGCTCGGCACGGCCTTCCGGATCTCCTCCCACACCTCGTGCGGGCCCGCGTAGTTCCAGTCGAGACCGACGCGCTGCGCGATCTCCTGGATGATCCAGAGATCCTGGCGCGCATCGCCCGGCGGCTCGAGCGCCTGCCGGCCGAGCTGCACGCGGCGGTCCGTGTTCGTGAATGTGCCCGTCTTCTCCGGGAAGGCGGACGCGGGCAGGATCACGTCGGCGAACGAGGCCGTCTCCGTCAGGAACAGGTCCTGCACGACCAGCCAGTCGAGCGAGGCGATGGCTTCGCGCGCGTGCTGCACGTCCGGGTCCGACATCGCGGGGTTCTCGCCCATGATGTACATCGCGCGGATCTCGCGCCGCTTCGCCGCCTTCATGATCTCGACGACGGTCAGGCCCGCCTTCGGGTCGAGGTCCGGCTCGTTCCACAGCTCGGCGAAATCCGCCCGGGCCTGCGCGTCGTTGCACGGGCGGTAATCGGGATAGACCATCGGGATCAGGCCCATGTCGGACGCGCCCTGCACGTTGTTCTGCCCGCGCAGCGGGTGCAGCCCGGTGCCGCGGCGGCCGATCTGCCCGGTCATCAGCGTGAGCGCGATCAGGCAGCGCGCGTTGTCCGTGCCGTGCACGTGCTGCGAGATGCCCATGCCCCAGAAGATCATCGCGCTCTTCGCCGTGGCGTAGAGCCGGGCGGCCGCGCGGATCTCGTCGGCGGCGATGCCGGTCACGTGCTCCATCGCCTCGGGGCTGTACGCCTTCACCGTGCGCTTCAGTTCGTCGAACCCGGTGGTGCGGTCGCGCACGAACGCTTCGTCGACCAGGCCCTCCTCGATGATCACATGCATCATCGCGTTGAGCAGCGCGACGTCCGTGTCCGGCCTGAACTGGAGCATGTGTGTGGCGAGGCGCGCCATCTCGGTGCGGCGGGGATCGATGAGGATCAGCTTCGCACCGCGCTCGACCGCGTTCTTCATGAACGTTGCCGCGACCGGGTGGTTCACGGTGGGATTCGCGCCGATGACGATGAAGACATCCGCGTACTGGACATCGCTCACCTGGTTCGACACCGCGCCGCTCGCGATGCCCTCCATGAGCGCAGCCACGGACGACGCGTGGCACAGCCGCGTGCAGTGGTCGACGTTGTTGGACAGGAATCCGGTGCGGATCAGCTTCTGGAAGAGGTACGCCTCCTCGTTGCTGCCCTTCGCGGAGCCGAAGCCGGCCATCGCGCCGCGTCCGTGCTTGTCGAACGTGTCACGCAGCCCCTTCGCGGCCAGGTCGAGCGCCTCGTCCCACGTCGCCTCGCGAAACACATCGCCGAAGTTGCCCGGATCGACGAGCGCGTTCGCGTCCTTGGGAACGCCGGGCCGGCGCACGAGCGGCACGAGCAGACGCTGCGGATGGTGGACGTAGTCGAAGCCGAAGCGGCCCTTCACGCACAGGCGGCCCCAGTTGGCCGGACCGTCGCGACCGGTCACATGCGTGATGCGTTCGTTGCGGATGTGGAACACCGTCTGGCAGCCGACGCCGCAGTACGGGCACAGCGAATCGACGGAGCGCGCGTCGGCGCCGTTCGCGGCTGCGCCGTCCACGTACGTAGCCGCCGGTGCGGGGGGTGCCTTGACCGGGTGCGGGGCGCGCGCCGCGTGCCCATCGCCTGAAACCGTCGCGCGAGCCGACGCTCCGTTGCCGCCGCCGGCCGTCGCGCCGTTTCCGGCCGCCTCGGCCCATGCGGGCAGCGCGGGCAGCAGCGCGCCGGTCGGGCAGGCCTGCACGCACTCGCCGCATGCCACGCAACTCGAGGCGCCCATCGGGTCCTCGAGGTCGAACACGATGCGCGCGTGGGCGCCGCGGCCGGCGTAGCCGATCACGTCGTTGACCTGCACCTCGCGACACGCGCGGACGCAGCGCGTGCACTGGATGCACGCGTCCAGCCGGACCTCGATCGCGGGGTGTGAGAAGTCAGGCGCGGGCTGGTGGCGCGGCGCGAATCGCGAACGCGTCACACCGAGTGCGTTCGCCCAGTAGGACAGCTCGGAGTCGGCGCGGTGCGGCCTGGCGGGTGCATCGGCCAGCAGCAGCTCGAGGACCATACGCTGCGAGGCGAGCGCGCGCTCACTCTGCGCACGGACCTTCATGCCTTCCTTCGGCGCGCGGCAGCACGAGGGCGCCAGGACGCGCTCACCTTCGATCTCGACGACGCACGCGCGACAGTTCCCGTCCGCGCGCATGCCGTCCATGTAACAGAGGTGCGGGATCTCGACGCCCGCCCGGGCCGCGGCCTCGAGGATCGTCTCGCCCGGCGCCGCCGTGACGGATCGACCGTCCAGGTCGAATGTGACTGCGGCAGGCGTGCGCGGCTGGTTGATGCCGGGAATCGGCCGGCCGTGGACCGAGCCGCCCCAGGTGTGCGCGACCGGCGGCGCAAGGTCGCTCGCCGTCGCCGTCAGCGACGGGACTTCCGGCTCGACCTCACCGTAGAACCGGCTCGGCGGCCGAGTCGTGGTTTCGGACATGCTGCTCTCCTCAGCCCGGACGGGTGGCACGCCCCCTGCCATCGGAGCCGGCGTACGGGTCGTGCGCGCGCGGCCTGCGGCTGCGCGGCGGCCGCCCGCTCATTGTACCTGAGCGCACCGCGCGCCGGCAACCGCGCGCAGGCGCACGGAGCCGGCGGCCGACCCGGCTCAGCCGCGCCCGGCCGAAGGCGCCCGCCCGGCGGCCACGAGCGCCTCCGTCAGGGACCGGCCGCCGGACACACCGAAGTCGAGCGTGCGGATCGGGAACGGAATCGTGATGCCGTTCTGCTCGAACGCCTGCTTCACGCGCATGATCGCTTCACTGCGCGCGCCCAGGTAGTCCGTATGCCGGCTGTAGGGGATCCAGAAGCGAACAACGAAGTCGATCGAACTGCTGCCGAAGGCTTCGTAGAACAGCTCGACGGGCCGGTCCTCATCACGCGCTTCGACGCCGCGCACGGCCTCGATCGCAACCCGCCTGGCCTTGTCCAGGTCATCACCGTAACCCACACCCACAGCCAGATCGACGCGGCGCGCGCCGCGAGCGCTGTGATTGATCAGGGCACTGCCCAGCACGGTGCTGTTCGGCATGTACACCACCTTGCCGTCGGGCGTGTCGATCACCGTCGCGCGCAGGTTGACCTCGCGGACCGTGCCGAACTGCCCGCCCGTCTCGATGATGTCGTCCGCCGCGAACGGCCGCCGCAGCAGCAGGAGGATACCGGACATCAGGTTGGACGCGATGTCCTGGAACGCGAAGCCGAGTGCCAGGCCGATGATGCCCACACCCGCCAGCAGCGACGTCACCGTCTTGTCGAGACCCACGATGCCCAGGGCAATGAAGATACCGATGACCGTGACGGCGATCCCGACAGCCGTGGCCAGCAACCCGTTGATGCTGCGGTGCGTCGACACGCGGTCCAGCGCAGACCGGACGACGCGCCGGCCGACACGGGCCGCGACCGCGAAGGCCAGCGCGACCAGAACCGCGACCACCAGATTCGGCAGCAGCAGGAACAGGTCCGTCAGCCAGCCCTCGAGTTTATCGAGCATTCCGTTGAGCGCGTCCTGCAGATTCATGTGGCAGCTCTTTCGCTATGGATTCCCGTGATTGCGCAGCTGAAAATGGCGAACGGGCGCGGCTCGCGCGACCTGGCGCGCCGACCGCACGGTCCCGTACAGGCCGTGCGACTCCGGGCATCGAGCCGAGCGCCGCCGCGGAGGACTCGATAACAGAAATGTTACTTCGCGCGCATGCGCCCCGCGGGGCCCGCCGTGGTCCGCGGCTGCCGAGGTCCGGTGGAAGGCGCCCACCCCGCAGCCCGGCCAGCGCGACGGCCGATCCAGCCATTCCGCCGCCCGCCCGCCGCGCGCATCCTCGCGCTCGGCCCCAGAACGTGTGGCTGACCTTTTCCTCGGCCGGGCACTAGTGTGTATAAAGAGTGTGTATGATCATTTATCATGTGGGTGCGACCATGGCGGAACGGATCCACCTCGTGCTCGACGGCGCGGAGAAGGAGCGGTACCGGCAACTGGCC
>JBFFZF010000213.1:0-7999 GCA_041568755.1 Longimicrobiales bacterium
GGAGGCGTACTCGACTTCGACCGGAATCCGGACCAGCTCCTCGAGCATGTACTCGCCGATCAGCGCGGCGTGCCACGACGTGCCGCACGCCGTGATCGTGATGTTGCCGATCGTGCGCAACTCTTCGTTCGAGAATGTGATACCGCCCAGTTTGGCCGTGCCCTCGGCCTCCAGCAGGCGGCCGCGCATGGTGTTGCGCAGCGTCTCCGGCTGCTCGAAGATCTCCTTGATCATGAAGTGCGGGTGCCCGCCCTTCTCGATCTCGGCCAGGTCCCACGAGATGCGCTGGATCTCCTTGGTGATGTCGCCGCCCGTGATCGCCATCGTGCGGTAGCCGTCCGCCGCCAGCACGGCCATCTCGCCGTCGTCCAGGTAGATCACGTGCCGCGTATGGGCCAGGACGGCCGCCGCGTCACTGGCGACGAAGTATTCGCCGTTCTCGCCGATGCCGAGCAGCAGCGGACTGCCGTGCCGCGCCACGACGATGCGGCCGGGGTCCCGCGAACTCATGATGGCCAGCCCGTAGGCACCTTCGATGCGCTGGAGCGCGGCACGCACGGCCTGCTCGAGCGAATCCGTGAAGGCGGTCTCGATCAGGTGCGCGATGACTTCCGTGTCCGTCTCGCTGCGGAACACGTGCCCGCGCGCGGCCAGCTCCTTGCGCAGAACGGCGGCGTTCTCGACGATGCCGTTGTGCACGACGGCGAAGTCGCCGCTGCAGTCCGAGATGGGATGCGCGTTGTCCGTGGTCGGCGAGCCGTGCGTGGCCCAGCGCGTGTGCGCGATGCCGATCGTGCCCAGCGGAGCCTTGCCGTTCCCGATCACGGCCTCGAGGTCGGCGATCTTGCCCGCCGTCTTGCGCGTCACGAGCCCGCCGTCCGACAGCACCGTGACGCCGGCCGAGTCGTAGCCGCGATACTCGAGCCGGCGCAGCCCATCAATGAGCAGCGGAACGGCGGACTGATGACCGATGTAACCTACGATTCCACACATTCGTCGTCGCGCTTCCTCTATGCAGTCAGGCCGGGTCCACGCAAGAAACCGGCCGTCCTCGACCTGCGCTCACGGCAGGGCCGCGCGGGCGATCGCGACGAGCTCGTCCGCCGCACCCCGCGTTGGTGCCTCTGCGATGATCCTCAGGATCGGCTCGGTTCCCGACGCGCGTAAGTGGAGCCACTGCCGCCGATCCGGCCAGTCCAGGTGCATCCCGTCGCGCCGGTCGACCACCGCACCGGTCAGGCGCGCCTCGATGGAACGGAACGCGTCCTCGACCCGGGCCTCGCCACGCGGCAGCTTGTCCTTGACAATGCTGTAGGCGTTGTACCCCGCGAGGTGCCGATCGAGCGGGGCGTCGGCCTCCAGCAGGGCCTGCAGCGCGAGGGCGGCAGCCACGGCCGAGTCGCGGGTCAGGTGGACCTCCGGCAGAATGACGCCACCGTTGCCCTCCCCACCCACGACGGCGCCGGCCCGCTGCATGGCCCGGGCGACGTGGATCTCGCCCACGGGTGCGCGTTCGAAGGGGACGCCGGCCCGTGTCGCGATGTCGGCCAGGATACGGCTGGTGGACAGATTCGTGACGACCGGCCCGGGCCGGTGGCGCAGCACGACCTCCGCGGCGAGGGCCAGCGTGAGGTCCTCGCCGATGGCCGAGCCGGCGTTCGAGACGAGCGACAGCCGGTCGGCGTCCGGGTCCGTGGCCAGCCCGATGTCGGCGCCGGTGTCCCGGACCAGAGCTTCGAGCTCGCCCAGGTTCGCCGCGACCGGTTCCGGCTCCCGCGGAAAGCGCCCGTCGGGCTCCGTGTGGATGCCGTGCACGTCGCAACCGAGGGCCTCGAGCAGGGCCGGCAGCAGCACGGCGCCGGCGCCGCGCACGCAGTCGAGCGCCACGCGGAATCTGCGGGCGCGCAATCCTTCGACGTCCAGGAACGGGATCGCGAGCACGGCGTCGAGGTGGCGACGCACGGCGTCGGCATCGCGGGTGACCTCGCCCAGCTCGTCCCATCGGGCGCGGGGGATCGGCCGGTCGGACAGCCAGTCGCGCATGCGGGCCGCCTGGTCCGCGTCCAGGAACATCCCTTCGCCGGAAGCGAACTTGAGCGCGTTCCATTCGACCGGGTTGTGACTGGCCGTCACGACGACCGCGCCAGCCGCGCGGTGAAAACGGACCGCGTACAGGGCGGTGGGAGTCGGGACCAGGCCGGCCTGAATCACGTCGCAGCCGGTGGACTGCAGCGCAGCGATGACGACCCGCTCGAACAGGGGTCCGGACGTGCGCGAATCGCGGGCGACGACGATGCCGGGCCGACCGCCGGCCTGCTCGCGGCGATCCGCGCCGAAGGCCGCGGCGAAACGCGCCACGACCTCCGGCGTCAGCCCCTGGCCAACACGCCCGCGGACGCCGGAAACTCCGACCATCAGGTCGGCTGGGATTTCGAAGCTCATGCCGCCTGCCCCCAAGAAAAAAGCCGGTCGCCATGAGGCGGCCCGGCTCGGACCGGGCCGGAACCTAGGCCGCAGCGCCGACGCGTCAAGTCGGCTCCGCGGGGTCCGCGTCGGGGCCGGGGAGATGCTCAGTCAGCCGTTCGAGCAGCGCCTCCGGATTGTCGGCATTGAGCCAGTGCCCGCCTTCTACGAGGTGCAGGTGCACGCGCGGGCCGGCTGCGAGGAATCGCTCCACGGCCTCCGCCGTGATCACGCTGGACTCGGTCGCCCGTACCACGTGCAGGTCCAGGCCGGCCGGAAGCGCTTCGACGACGGGCCAGACGTCGGTGCGGAAGAAATCTTCGAGCAGGGCCCGGATCGCCTCGAAATCGAGACGCCAGTGAAAGACACCGTCCGCCGGACGCAGGTTCGTCGTCATCCAGCGGGCCACGGGCTCGGCCGTGCCGGCCTCGACGAGCGCGTTCACCGCGTCTTCGCGGGCATCGAACGGTCCAGGCAGACGCTCCACGATCTCGAGCATCTGCCAGGCGCTGCCGCGCGGCGGCCCGGCGTCCGGCGTGGAATCGATGGACCACACCTGACGCAGGCCGGCGCGTCCGGAACGCGCCCAGGCCAGCGCGACCTTGCCACCGAACGAGTGGCCCAGGACGGCGGCGGGTGGAAAGCGCGCGGCGAGCGTGTCCAGATCCGCGGCCGCGGCCGCGATGGTGTGCGGAGGAGGGAATCCGCGCGAGTCACCGTGCTCGCGGAGGTCGACGAGCAGCGCGCCCCAGTCGGGTCGGGCCCGGACCACGCGCCGGGCGATGGTCCCCCAGTTGCGACCCGCGCCATAGATGCCGTGCAGCACGTACATCCACCCGGCAGGCGCACCGTCACCGGCGGTCACCGGCTCGCAGTGCAACCCGCCCGGCACGCGCTTCGTGGCAGGTCCGCTCATGCCTGCAAGCTAACCGTGGATCCGGCCCGGACGAAGACCGGCGCCATGGCACCGGCCCTCACGCACGGGTATCTTCGCCGCACCCACTTCCACTGAAGGACAGCGGATGCACGACGACCTGCGCTTTGCCACTCGCGCCGTTCACGCCGGACAGACACCGGATCCGACGACGGGCGCGATCATGACACCGATCTACCAGACTTCGACGTACGTACAACCCCGGCTGGGCGAGCCCCTGCGCGGCTACGAGTACGCCCGCGTCCAGAACCCGACACGGGAGGCGATGCAGGCCAACGTGGCCGCGCTCGAGGGCGCCCGCCACGGCATCGCGTTCGCCAGCGGCATGGCCGCCATCGAGGCGATCATCAAGCGCCTCTCTCACGGCGACCACGTCATCTACGAGGAGAACTGCTACGGCGGCACGCACCGGATGTTCGTGCAGGTGTTCGCGCGACTCGGGCTGCGCTTCTCGGCCGTGGATGCGCGCGATCCCGCCGCGGTCGCCGCCCTGGTGGAGCCCGCCACGCGCCTCATCCTCGTGGAGACGCCCACGAATCCGATGATGCGCATCTGCGACATCGCGGCCCTCGCAGCGATCGCGGCCGACGCCGGGGCGCTGCTGTGCGTCGACAACACGTTCGCCTCGCCGTACAACCAGCGGCCGCTCGAGCTGGGCGCGCACCTGGTCGTGCATTCCGCCACCAAGTACCTCAACGGCCACAGCGACGTCATCAGCGGCATCGTGTGCACCTCCGATGACGGCGTGGCCGAGGATCTGCGCTTCATGCAGAAGGCCACGGGCGGCGTGGCAGGACCCTGGGATGCGTGGCTGGTCATGCGCGGCACGAAGACGCTCCACCTGCGCATGGAGGCGCACAACCGGAACGGGCAGCGCGTGGCCGAGTTCCTGGCCGGTCACCCCGCGGTCCGCACCGTTTTCTATCCCGGGCTGCCCACGCATCCGCAGCACGAACTGGCCTGTCGACAGATGCGCGGGTTCACCGGCATGGTCTCTTTCGAGATGGGCTCGATGGCGCGGGCCCGGGCCGTGGCCGAAGCCACGCGCGTGTTCGCACTGGCGGAGAGCCTGGGCGGCGTCGAGAGTCTGATCGTCCACCCGGCGCTCATGACGCACGCCTCCGTGCCGCGCGACATGCGGGAGCGCCAGGGCGTCACGGACGGGCTGCTCCGACTGTCCGTCGGCATCGAGGATGCCGACGACCTGGTCGAAGATCTGGAACAGGCGCTGCAGCGGGTCTGAGCCCGCGCCACCGGTCCGGGGCGGCCCGTGATCCCCGGGCGCCGGGCCCGTACTGGCACCCGGACGTGCATGGTTACGTAGGGATCATCGTCGTTGTCCTGCGGGCCGGGGAGCCACCCGCTCCCGCCCCGCCTGAAGCGTTGCCTTCACCGGAGTCGATCGGACATGGCCGAGACCACCGTTCCACGCGTGCGCCGGATCCTGCGCGACATTGACCCCAGCGCCTGGGAGCACCCGGCCGACCGGGCCGCCCTGGCCGCGCTCCGCCGGATCCCCGGATTCGACGAGGTCCTCAAGAAACTGTTCGGCCTGTTCGGCGAGAAGCCGATCCGGCTGGCCTTCCAGGCGAACGCCGTGCGCGTTTCCGAGCGCCAGTTCCCGGAACTGCACCGCCAGTACGTCGAAGTGCTGGAGACGCTCGACGTGAAGACGCACTACGACCTCTTCGTGTCGCAGACTCCGCTCGTCAACGCGGGCGCCTACGGCATGGACAAGCCGTTCATTGTTCTCAACTCGGGCTCGCTCGCGCTGCTCGACGAGGATGAGGTCACCTACCTGCTGGGCCACGAGCTGGGCCACATCCTGTCCGGTCACGTGCTGTACCGCACCATGACCATCCTGCTGCTTCAGCTCGCGACGCTGGGCTTCCCGGTCGTCGGCCTCGCGGCACGGGCGATTCTGGTCGCCCTGCTCGAGTGGAGCCGCAAGGCCGAGCTGTCCTGCGACCGCGCCGGCCTGCTCGCGGTGCAGAATCCGGAAGCCACGCTGACGGCCTTCATGAAGCTGGCGGGCGGCGGTGATGTCGAGGACATGAACCTGAACGAGTTCCTGAATCAGGCGGACGAGTACCGCGAGACCGGCGATGTGGCGGACATCGTCTTCAAGGTCCTGAATCTGCTCGGCTCGACGCATCCGTTCCACGTCCTGCGCGCCGCCGAGCTGCGTGACTGGATCGAAGCGGGCGAATACGATCGCATCATGCGCGGAGAGTACCGGCACAGCACGGACGAGGCGCCGCCGTACGCCGAGGATCTCGCGGCCGCCGCACGCTCCTACCGCGATGACGCGCAGTCGCTGATCCGCCAGTTCGGTGATGCGGTGCGCGAAGCACGCGACAGGTTTGCCGACGGTTTCAAGCGACCGTAGTTTGCCGCTCTCGCGCTGAAGATCGCGCGGGGCAACGACAGCCCCGCGCGCTGCGGCCTTCCCGCGGGAGGAGCGGCCATACCCATGAAGATCCTGATGGTCGGGCACGGCGGACGCGAGCACGCGCTGCTCGCCAGGCTGCGCGCCGACGCACCCGCGGCCGAACTGTTCGTCACCCGCGGCAATGGTGGCACCGGAGCACTCGCCACGGCCGTACCCATCGCCCCCGACGCCATCGATGACCTGGCTGCGTGGGCGGACGGCAACGCCATCGACCTCACCATGATCGGGCCCGAGGCGCCCCTCGCCAACGGCATCGTCGACGCGTTCACGAGCCGTGGCCTCGCCGCCTTCGGGCCGACCGCCGGTGCCGCGGCGATCGAAGCATCCAAGGCGTTCGCCAAACAGCTCATGCAGCGGGCCGGCGTGCCCACCGCCGCATTCGCGTCGTTCACCGGCTTCGATGGTGCCGCCGAGTGGATCCGCGACCGCGGCGCGCCCATCGTCGTCAAGGCGTCCGGCCTCGCGGCGGGCAAAGGCGCCGTCGTCTGTGCCACCACGGACCACGCCATCGAAACCGCGCGCGCGATGCTCGTCGACGCATCGTTCGGCGCGGCCGGTCGCGAAGTCGTGATCGAGGAGTTCATGGAAGGGGAGGAACTCTCCGTCTTCGCACTGACGGATGGCACGGACGCGCTGCTGATGCTGCCCGCGCAGGATCACAAGCGCATCGGCGAGGGCGACACCGGTCCGAACACGGGCGGCATGGGCGCCTACGCACCCGTTTCGCTGGCCACGCCCGCGCTGATCGCACGGATCCGGACGGAGGTCATCGAGCCGACACTGGCGGCGCTGCGTGAGGCCGGCCAGCCCTTCCGGGGGCTGCTGTACGCCGGACTCATGCTCACACCGTCAGGACCGCGCGTGATCGAGTTCAACGCGCGCTTCGGCGATCCGGAGACGCAGGCCATGCTGCCGCTGCTCGCCTCGTCGCTGCTCGACCCGGTCCTCACCATCGCGCGCGGCGGAAGCATCGCGGGACACTCGCTCTCCTGGCACCGGGGAGCCGCACTCACCACCGTGATCGCCTCCGCCGGCTATCCGGCCAGCTCGACGAAGGATGTGCCCATCCACATGCCGGTCGCACTGGCCGAAGCAGACGACGTGTTCATCTACCATGCAGGCACTCGCCAGCGCGATGGCACGCTCGTTACGGACGGGGGGCGTGTGCTCGCGGTCACGGCGACCGCAGCGACGCTGGCCGCGGCCGCCGAGAAGAGCCGGCTGGCAGCCGCCTCGATCACCTTCGAGGGCGCGCAGTTCCGGCGCGATATCGGCTGGCGGGAGATCGCGCGTGCCGGAGCTGCCTGAAGCGGAGACCATCGCCCGCGACCTGCACGAGGGCGCGGCCGGGCGGACCATCACACGCGTCCGCGTTCACCGAACCGACATCCTGGCACCGGGCACGACGCGCGCCCGGCTCACGCGCGTCCTGCGCGGGCGACGCTTCGAGGCCGCAGGCCGGCGCGGCAAGAACGTCGTGCTCACCTTCGACGGGGATTGGCGGCTCGTCGTCAATCTCGGCATGACCGGACGCATCGTCACGAGTGATGCCCCGCTCGCGCCCGGACTCGGCCACATCGCCGCACGCTTCGATCTCGATGACGGACGCTCGCTCCTGTACGATGATGCCCGCCGCTTCGGCCGCCTCGATCTGCGCGATCCCGATGGCTGGATCGAGCGCTCGGCCCAACTGGGGGTCGAGCCCCTGAGCCCCGCCTTCACCGCGGACTGGCTGCTCGCCGCGACGCGAGGCTCGCGCGTGCAGCTGCGCAACTGGCTGCTCGATCAGCGACGCATCGCCGGCGTCGGCAACATCTACGCGAACGAGGCGCTGTTCCGCGCCGGCGTTCGGCCGACACGCCGCGCGTACCGGCTGACCCGGGCCGAGGCCGCCCGGTTGCGCGACGCCGTGCGCGACGTCCTGGCCGAAGCAATCGCCGCGCGCGGCACCACGCTCAGCGACTACCGCGACGCCGGCGGCGAAAAGGGCGGCTTCCAGTTCCGGCTGCGCGTGTACGACCGGGCCGGCCTGTCCTGCGTCCGCTGCCGCAAAACGATCAAACGCGTCGTTCTGTCGAACCGCTCCGCGTTCTACTGCCCCGCCTGCCAGCGCTGAAGCGCGCTCGATCCTGACCCCGCCCGGCCGACCC